>SKUN01000115.1 GCA_007129945.1 Bacteroidales bacterium | reverse complement strand
AGCAAATTTTTTTACTTTTACAGAACCAAATACCATGAAACTTGTTATTTGAATAACAGAAAAGATTTTAAGTTGTAACTATGTAAATATATCATAAATGGGAAATAGTCCTTTTCTTTCAGAAGCCCATGAAACCCTCAGGAAAGAGGTGCGAAATTTCGCAGAGTCGGAGATCAAACCCCTGGCAGCCAAGCTGGACGAGGGCGAGATATTCTCCGAAGAGCTGACTGCCAAAATGGGAGAAATGGGGTTTTTCGGAATTCAGGCTCCGGAAGAACTGGGGGGGCGCAATCTGGACACCCTTTCCTATATCATTATTGTGGAAGAACTTGCCCGGGTAGACAGTTCGCAGGCAGCTACCGTTGCCGCGGTAAACTCCCTGGGCATTGCACCCATCATTAAGTATGGCACCGACGCACAAAAGAGACGCCTGATCCCCCCGCTTTGCAGCGGAAAAAAGACCTGGGCCTTCGGGCTTACCGAAGACAATGCCGGTTCGGATGCCATGGGTACGGAAACAACCGCCAGGCTGGAAAACGGTGAATGGATCATCAACGGGACCAAAACCCATATTACAAACTCTGCTTCAGCCATATCAGGTGGCGTTACCCTGCAGGCGGTAACCGGAGAACGGAATGGACGAAAAAAACTCTCTGCCATCATTGTGGAACGGGGCACACCGGGTTTTACCACAGAGCGGATCACAGGAAAGCTGATGTGGCGGGCCAGCGATACCGGCAGATTGACCTTTAAGGATTGCCGGGTGCCGGCAGAAAACCTCCTGGGTGAAGAAGGACAGGGTGGCCGGATCATGCTCAACACACTCGATTCAGGAAGGTTATCCATAGCTGCCATCGGATTGGGCCTGGCGAGGGGCGCCATGGAAGCATCACTGGAACATGCCAGAAAACGGGAACAGTTCGGTCAGCCCATTTCCAAATTCCAGGCCATTGGTTTCAAGCTTGCAGATATGGACATGAAAATTGAACTGGCCAGGAACACGCTTTACAATGCCTGCTGGAAAAAGGACAACAATGTTCAGTTTGCCAGGGATGCAGCCATTGCCAAACTCTATACCTCAGAAATTGCCAGGGAAATTGCCGATGAAGCCGTACAGATTCATGGTGCCACAGGGCTGTTCAAGCCCCACCCTGTGGAGCGCTTTTACCGCGACCAACGGCTTCTCCAGATCGGGGAAGGGACATCGGAAATCCTGCGGATGGTAATATCCCGCTACCTGGGAACCTGACACAGCCCGGCGGGGAATTGAAACACCTTGATATGGAAGACCGGAAAAAAGACCACATTGACCTTGCCTTCGCCTCACGGACGATGGTCAGGGAGCTGGATGACCGCTTTTTGTATGAGCCTTTGCTCAGTGCGCATCCTTCAGACAATATCCCGGAAACCCGTTTCCTCGGAAAAACCATGAAGCTTCCCTTGTGGGTTTCCAGCATGACCGGCGGAACAAAAATGGCCGGCACCATTAACAGAAACCTGGCCAGGGCCTGCCGGGAGTTTGGCATGGGAATGGGGCTCGGTTCCTGTCGTTTATTACTCGAGGGTGACCGGTATCTTCCCGATTTTGATATGCGGGGAATGATCGGGAATGATCTTCCCCTGTTTGCCAACCTGGGAATCAACCAACTGGAAACTTTACTAATCAACCGGGAGACCGACCGGATTGAGGAACTGGTGTCCAGGCTAAGGGCAGACGGATTGATTATCCATGTGAACCCGATGCAGGAATGGTTTCAGCCCGAAGGAGACAGGCTGCAACGCCCACCCGTTGAATCCATTACAGAACTACTCGAAAAAACCGGTATTCCTGTCATGGTCAAGGAAGTGGGACAGGGAATGGGATATGACAGCCTCCGGGTTCTGCTGAAAATGCCCCTGGCGGGCATTGAATTCGGTGCCTTTGGCGGCACCAACTTTGCCAGGGTGGAAATGATGCGTAACAGCAGTCAGCCCAAAGAATTATTTGAACCGCTCTCTTATATCGGCCATGATGCCCTTCAGATGCTCAACATGGTGAATCAGATCGTGGAAGAGGAAGGGGATGCGGTCAAATGCAGGCAACTGATCATTTCCGGGGGGATACGTTCCTTTCTTGACGGCTATTACCTTGTGCGTCGTTCCGCCCTTCCCGCCATTTACGGCCAGGCCTCCGCATTCCTGGAACATGCCAGGGAAGATTATGCCCACCTGCAATCCTACGTGCAGTACCAGGTCAGCGGGCTGCAAATGGCCTGGGCCTACCTGCGGGTAAGGGAGTAAAATTTTGCTTATGACACACCAACAACTACTGAAAGGTTTCTCAAAATTCAGCCCGGAGGAAAAACTGCGTTTTGTTTCCGCGCGTTTTGACGATTCTCAACAGGCAAGAAAGACCTTTGCGTCCTTCATCCACCCGGATCCCGATATTCAGCAACGCCTGTCGAATTTCAGCGAGAATACCATTTCCAACTTCCCCCTGCCCTACGGGGTAGCTCCCAATTTCATGATAAACGGCACACTTTACCTGGTGCCGATGGTGGTGGAAGAAAGTTCGGTGGTGGCCGCCGCATCGGCTGCAGCCAGGTTCTGGGCAGAAAGAGGCGGATTCCGGGCCCGTGTGACTGACACATCCAAAAACGGGCAGCTGCACTTTTTATACAAAGGAGATCCGGATCAATTAAAACAGGCCATGCCGGACATCATAAGTCATCTTCGCAAGCATGCTGCACCCGTTACCGCAAATATGGAGAAGCGGGGCGGCGGTGTTACAGCGATCAGCTTAAAGGATCAGCGTCATCTGCTGGACAATTACTTCCAGCTGCACGTGACCTTTGAAACAGGGGAGGCCATGGGAGCGAACTTTATCAACTCCTGCCTGGAAGATTTCTCAGAAGGCCTGCAGGAGTTTTTCTCAAATACCGAAGGGTTCGAACCACGGGATTTTGAACCGCTGATGGCCATTTTGTCCAATTATAACGATGAGTGCCTGGTGGAGGTAAGCGCTTCCTGCCCGGTAAGCGAACTGGATCATGCCTCGCCGGGGCTGACCGGGAAAGAATTCGCCCGCCGGTTTGCCCTGGCATCGCAGATCGCAGAGGCGGATGTGCATCGTGCCACTACGCATAACAAAGGGATCATGAACGGGGTGGACGCCGTCATTCTGGCAACCGGCAATGATTTTCGTGCCATCGAAGCCGGAGCCCACGCTTTTGCCACAAGATCCGGCACATACCGATCCCTGAGCCGGACGCAGATCAAAGATGGTGAGTTTGCGTTTTCTCTGACCATGCCGATGGCCCTGGGCACCATCGGGGGCCTGACCAGGTTGCATCCCCTGGCGGAAAAATCCATGGAAATGCTCGGAAATCCGTCAGCCAGGGAACTTATGATGATTGCAGCAGCCGCGGGGCTGGCAAACAATTTCGCGGCTTTACGCTCCCTCACCACCACCGGAATTCAGGCCGGCCACATGCGACTCCACATGCCGAATATCCTTACACAGCTCAATGCCGGTGAGGAGGAAAGCAAGCAGGCCAACCGGCATTTCAGCAACAAAAAAGTTTCTTACCAGGCCGTGGCAGCTTTCCTGAATCAACTCAGAAAACCATCTCCGAATGCCGGAAAAAACCACACATAGCAGATGGGTATCCAATGGCAAGCTGATGATCAGCGGAGAATACCTGGTCCTTTCAGGAGCCAGGGCCCTTGCCATGCCGGTCAGCTACCGGCAGACCCTCACTGTTGAACAACGGCCGGCTTCCCGGCCCGGCCTGAACTGGACTACACGGGTCAAAGGAAACAGCTGGCTGCAGGCAGGCCTTCTGCTACCGGACATGGAACCTTTATCGCACCCACAGGAAGAAACCGGGGACACAGACCCCGCCCCCCGGAATCAGGGTTCATCAGTGGAGGGAGAGTCACCGCATAAACACATAACATCCCGGGAAAAGCACAGGACCAGGGAAGAATCCACAAGCTTTCTGAAAAATGTGTTGAGGGCGGCCATGGAACTCAACCCGGATTTTCTTGCGGGCCAGTACCATTGGGAAGCCGTCAGCGACATAGGTTTTGACCGGGAATGGGGGCTGGGAAGCTCATCTTCCCTGATCTCCAATGTGGCATGGTGGGCTTCCGTAGACCCTTATGCCCTCTTTTTCAAGGTCTCGAACGGGTCGGGCTACGACATTGCCTGCGCCAGGAGTTCCCGCCCATTGCTTTACCAGTACCGGGGGACCACCACGCATCCCGGGGTGGAAACGACCAGCTTCAACCCCGTTTTCGGCGGACAATTGGTTTTTGTTTACAGCGGACGGAAGCAAAGCAGTGAAAAGAGCCTGCGTGCTTTTGACCCGGGCATTGTGCGCCAGGAAGACATTCGCGATATTTCGGCTTTATCGCAGAAGATGGCTGTCACCCAAAACCTGGCAGTGTTCATGGAAGCCATGGATCATCATGAAAGGATCACGGCCGGTTATCTTCACCGAACCCCTTTACAGGCGGATTTTTTCCCTGACTTCCCGGGTTCGGTGAAGTCGCTCGGAGCCTGGGGAGGTGATTTTTTCATGGCGGCAGCAGACAGGCCCCGGGAAGAAATCGTCAGCTACTTTCATAACAAAGGGTTCCACACCGTGATCCCCTTTACTGAGATGCGGTTTCGCCCTGACAAAACCACAGGCAAATGAAGAAACATAGATCAGATATTGATAATAACCTGCCGGAGCCGGCACAGGGTTCCGTCAGCTGGGAAAGCCCGGCCAATATTGCCATCATTAAATATTGGGGGAAGTATCCTGTGCAGCTCCCCATGAATCCTTCCCTGAGTTTTGTGTTGAAAAACAGCGTGGTAAAAATCCGGATGGACTATGAGATCAAGACCGGTGATCATTTCCGGCTTGCGCATTTCAGCATCAACGGCAGTCAGAACGATGCGTTTAAAAAGCGTATCGCAGGCTACCTGGAAGGGCTTACCGGGTATTTCCCGTTTCTGAAGCACACCCGTTTGCGCATTGAAAGCAGCAGTACCTTCCCCCACTCTGCCGGCATCGCGTCTTCCGCGGCTGCCTTCAGTGCCCTGGCCCTGTGCCTGTGCAGCATCGAAACAGAAATCCATTCCGGGAAATCCGAAAAAGAATTCTTTCATAAAGCCTCTTTCATGGCCAGACTGGGCAGCGGCAGTGCCTGCCGCTCCGTTTACGACGGCATGGTGGTTTGGGGCAAAACCCCTTACCTGCCCGGCAGTTCAGATGAGTATGCCGTTCGCCTGGATGACCAGTCTGTCCACCCTGATTTTTTATCACTCAGGGATGCGGTACTGATTGTTGACAGCCGGCAAAAAAAAGTATCCAGCTCGGCGGGGCATGCACTGATGCATCAGCATCCTTACAGATCGGCCAGGAAGCATCAGGCGGAGAACAACCTGAAGCGACTGCTCAGTGCACTCAAAGAAGGCGATTTCCGCACATTCGGGGAGGTTGCAGAAAATGAAGCACTCAGTTTGCACAGCCTGATGATGTCATCCGACCCCGGTTACACGCTTATGCATCCGAATTCATTGCGACTTATTGAGAAGATCAGGGATTTCAGGCGGGAGACAAATATCCCCCTGTATTTCACCATGGATGCCGGACCCAACGTTCACCTTTTATACCCTGCAGAATATTCAGACAGGCTTGTGCCCCTGATCAGGGATGAATT
>SKUN01000070.1 GCA_007129945.1 Bacteroidales bacterium | reverse complement strand
TGAAAGAAAAGGACTATTTCCCATTTATGATATATTTACATAGTTACAACTTAAAATCTTTTCTGTTATTCAAATAACAAGTTTCATGGTATTTGGTTCTGTAAAAGTAAAAAAATTTGCTAATGTCCCGCTGTCAACCTGCTTACCTGGCGGTATTTTGTGGCAAACAGTTCGCATGGAGCAGCCGGCCTGTATCGCTCATGTACTGTTCGGCGGGACACGACGGGTGAGGCGGAAGGATTACCCGGAACGCCCAGCCTGCATCGTTCATGCACCGGTGTTGGTTAGCCGGATCAGCGGGGCACTGTCGGCCACCACATCTCCGGCTTTGGCATGGACTGTTTTTACCACGGCTTTTGCCGTGGCGCTGATCTTGTTTTCCATTTTCATGGATTCAAGGATCATCAGGGTGTCGCCTTTGTTGACCAGGGCACCGGACTTCACCATCACCCTGATCACAGTACCATGCATCGGTGACCTGACCAGGCTTTCTCCTTCAAGTGCCGGGTTTTCGTTCATGTGCCCCAGTGTTTCTTTATCCATATACTTCATGGGGCTGACCCGGGCTGTGTTCCCCCCGTACTGGAACAATATTTCGCCGTTGTCGGCGGAGAAATAGATGTTGTGCAGAATGCCTTCAATTTCCAGTCGCATCATACGGTCACTCCTGGACAACATCCGGCATTTGACATAACGGCCGTTTTCCCGGATACTGATCTCATGGGGAGAATGGTACATAAACCGTTTTTCGACCGTTTCATTGTCAATCAGCAGTTTTAATTCCGGGATGAGACGCCAGTAGCCGATCTGTTGCCAGATGCTTGTGCGTTCCCCGCCGTTGGTGTGAGAAAAAAGGTAGGCCAGTGTGATCAGGCTTTCAAACTGAACGGGGCTTTCGGGGTTGCTTTCCTGCCGGCCGGTAATTTCCTGCGTCATTGAGGTGTTAAGCTCTCCTGAAATAAAAGCCGGAGATTCAAGCAATTTGATCAGGTAAGCAATGTTGGTTTTGATCCCGAGAATGACATAATTCCTGAGATGGCCAAGTATCTTTTTTCGTGCTGTTTCACGGTTGAATGCGAAAAAAATAACCTTACTCACCATGGGGTCGAACATCCCGTTAACCTCTCCCTGTCCGTCCAGTGAGGTATCTACCCGGAGCCCCCTGCCTTCAGGGATTTTATGAAACATCACCCGGCCCGGGGAAGGCAGAAAGTCCCGGTCCGGATCTTCGGCATAGATCCTGGCCTCAATGGCGTGCCCCTGCAGGCGGACCTCATCCTGGGTGCAGGGAAGCGGCATATCGGTGGCAATATTCACCTGCTCCCTGACGATGTCAATACCTGTGATCATTTCAGTAACCGGGTGTTCAACCTGGATGCGGGTATTCATCTCAAGAAAGAAATAGTCTGTTCCGTCCACCAGGAACTCAACTGTTCCGGCGTTTGTGTAGCCGATATGCGCTGCCAGGATCTTTGCCGATTCCATCAGTTTGTTCCGCAAAGATTCCGGTATACCCGGAGCCGGTGCCTCCTCAATGATCTTCTGGTGCCGGCGCTGTATCGAACATTCTCTTTCAAAAAGACTTACAATGTTTCCGTGATGATCTGCCAGCAGCTGCACTTCAATATGGCGGGGGTTTTTCAGGTATTTCTCAATGTATACCTCAGAATTCCCGAAATAATTTTTGGCTTCACGCCTTGTGATCTCCAGGGTTTCTTTCAGTGATGACGCTGATTCTACAATGCGCATCCCTTTTCCGCCTCCGCCGGCTGCGGCTTTCACCATGAGCGGATATCCGAGTTTTTCAGCAGCAGCCGCAAGCTTGCCGGCTGTTCCTGTTGCCCCCTCAATTACCGGTATCCCCAGTTTCTTTGCCAGATTTCTGGCCCTGGTTTTATGGCCCATCAGTTCGATGGCCTCCTCCGAAGGTCCGATGAATATCAGTCCTGCTTCCCTGACAGCCCTGGCAAACATGTGGTTTTCAGACAAAAACCCATAACCCGGGTGAACGGCGTCTGCGCCGCTTTCTGTTGCAGCCTCTATGATCCTGTTTATGTTAAGGTAACTGTCGGCCAGGGTACGCCCCTTTAGCAAATAGCGTTCATCCGCCTCTTTCACATGAAGCGCAAAGCTGTCTGCTTCCGGATAAACCGCTACTGTGGCAATCCCCATCTGGTGCAACGTCCTGAATATCCTTACGGCGATCTCTCCCCGGTTGGCTACCAATACCTTGTTTATCTGCTTCATATCACCCATTTATTTCCTCCAGTAAGGTTCCCGTTTTTCTTTAAAGGCCAGGATGCCTTCCTTCGCTTCATCTGTATTTCTTGCCTGGTCCAGGGCCCTGGCCGTAAAATCGAACAACTGATCGTTCATCGCATGGGCAGCCACTTTCCTGACAAGCCGTTTGCACGTCATCATGGCTTCAGGCGCATTGCCGCTCAGTTCCTTGCTGAGGCGATCAATTTCATTTTCAGCCTGGTCTGCCTCAACAAGCATATCTGCAAGCCCCGCCTCCTTTGCCTGTGCTGCAGGAATCAAAGAGCCGCTCAGCATTAGCTGCATGGACCGGTATTCTCCGCAACGCCTGATCACAAAAGGGGAGATGGTGGCCGGAACAAGACCCAGCCTGACCTCACTGAACGCAAACCCGGCATCCCTGTCTGCCACCACAAAATCTGCTGCGGCGATCATCCCCATGGCCCCGCCCATGGCTTTTCCGTGCACCATGGCAACAAGTGGTTTGGGAAACTCATAAAAAGCCCTGAACAGCCTTGACAAGACCTTCGGGGGCTGATCCTTTTCACTGGTCGCATCCCCCGACATCCATTCCAGGTCACCGCCGGCGCAAAATATTTTTCCTTTTCCTCTCAGAATGACCACCCTGATTTCAGGGTCATGCGCAATAACTTCAAGTGCCCGTATCAGTTCTGTGGCCATTTCCCGGTTAATGGCATTACGTTTTTCCGGGCGTGCCAGCCACAGGTCACAGATGTGACCGCGAATCTGAATATTTATGGTGTTGTAATCTTTCATTGACCGTGGTTTACATCCTGTAAATGCCGCTGAAAGGTTCATCGAAGGGCTTGTTCAGGGAGGTGGCAATGGCCATGGCCACTGTTTCCCTTGTCTGCATGGGTTCAATGATCCCGTCATCCCAAAGACGCGAAGAACTGTAAGATGCAGCCCCTTCCTTTTCATATTTGGCAAGGATGGCGTTTTTCATTTGTTCAATCTCTTCCGGATCGGGCTTTTTCCCGGAAGCCTTGAGCTGGTCTGCCTTTACCTGGGCCAGTACATTGGCTGCCTGCTGCCCGCCCATCACAGAAATACGTGCACCCGGCCACATAAACAAAAAACGGGGGTCAAATGCCCTGCCGGCCATGGCGTAATTCCCGGCACCGTAAGAGCCTCCGGTAATGACAGTGATTTTGGGCACGGAAGCGTTGGCCACGGCATGCACCAGCTTGGCCCCGTCTCTTGCCAGGCCGGCGTTCTCGTACTTTTTCCCCACCATAAAACCCGTGATGTTCTGCAAAAAGAGGATGGGAATTTTCCGGAAGCAGCACATCTGGATAAAATGGGTGCCTTTCAGGGATGATTCGGCGAACAACACGCCGTTGTTGGCAATAATCCCCACGGGATATCCCATAATGCGGGCAAAACCCGTAACCAGTGTGGTGGCGTAACGGGCCTTGAATTCGTGGAAGCGGCTGCCGTCTGTCAGGCGGGCAATGATCTCATAGGGGTCTGTGTGCTTTCGCGAATCAGCCTGGATGATTCCGGTCAATTCTCCCGGGTCATAAGCCGGTTCTTCCGCACTTTTGATCTCCAGCTGTTGCCTGCTGCCCGGTTGAAATGTTTCAAAAATGCTCCTGCAAATGGAGATGGCATGCTGGTCATTCTCCGCAAAATGGTCGGCAACCCCTGACTGGGTGGTATGCACATCTGCGCCCCCCAATGCCTCAGGGCTGACTTCTTCTCCGGTGGCCGCTTTCACCAGGGGAGGCCCGCCAATAAAAATGGTTCCCTGGTTTTTGACGATGATGGTTTCATCACTCATGGCCGGAATATAGGCCCCGCCGGCAGTGCAGGAACCCATTACAATGGCAACCTGGGGGCAGCCGGCAGCAGAAAGCCGGGCCTGGTTATAGAAAATGCGGCCAAAATCATCGCGGTCAGGGAATACTTCTGCCTGGTCGGGGAGGAAAACGCCGCCCGAGTCTACCATATATACACAGGGCAGCCCGTTTTGCATGGCGATTTCCTGGGCCCGGATATGCTTGCGGATGGTTTCCCGGATATAAGTGCCTCCTTTGACGGTGGCATCATTGGCGATGATGATGGTTTCGCGGCCATGGACCACGCCGATACCGGTCACAATGCCGGCCCCGGGGAAACTGTCCTGATGCTGGCCATAAGCGGCGAGTGTGGACAACTCAAGAAAAGGGGTGCCGGGATCGATCAGCAGGTCGATCCGCTCACGGGGCAGCAGTTTGTTGCGCTCCCGGTGTTTTTTGACAGCAGCAGGTGAGCCTCCCGCCATTGCCCTGTGCATCATGTTGCGGTGCCGGTCAATAATTGCCTCATAGGCCGATGCGTTATCCCGAAACTCAGGGTTGCCGGGATCAATATGCGATTGGATTTTATACACGATATATGATACTGGTTTTGTAAATAACAAAATTTTATCCCGAATGTTCTCCTTCCTTTGATTTCCGGTGCAGAAGGGTCAGCAGTAACTTACTTTCAGACCAATTTATCAATTTTTGAGCAATCCGGAATGGTTTTTTATCAATAATTATGGCCGTTTTAGCCAAACAGGCCATTACAAAAATCAAAACCAGTTAGTTATCTTTGTGTAAAATCCTGCGGCCGTTTCCGGTTGGATGAAGTATTTCCGGGTTCACACATCGGCTGCAATATACGTAATACATAACTATCGTTTATGCGCCCCTTTATTTTTATCTGGATGATTTTCGCTTTGTTGCTTTCCTTTTGTGGGAACAGGTTGAATGCCATGGACGTTTCCGAAGGCAGTGCCATGACGATGACCGGCCCGCGGGCAACACCATGGGACATGCCACGGGACACGCCCGACGAGCCCATGAATCTGCCTTATGATAACAGCAGGATGGGAACGGTGGATGGCATTCGCATGCATTACAGGCACTGGGAACAGCCGGAGGGGGAGCGAAAAGGCAGCTGCCTGCTCCTGCATGGATTCGGTGCATCCACATTCTCGTGGCAGGAAGTGGCGGACAGCCTTCACCAGCTGGGGTATGAGGTGGTGGCGGTGGATCTTCCTCCCTTTGGCTACAGCGATAAGTCTGACGGCATCAACCAATCCGTTACAGCCCACGCCTTGAGGGTAAAAAAACTGACTGAGGAGGATCTTCCCGGCAGAAAGTGGCACCTGGCCGGACATTCCATGGGCGGCAGCGTTGCCCAGGCCTTTGCCCTTCAATATCCGGAACATCTTCGTAGTGTAACCTTTGTGGCGGCGGCGCTTTTTTCCACCCTGGAAGATGAACCCCGGCCTGCACGTGCTTTGCTGCGCCTGTCTCCACTGCGTTTTCTGCTTGGTGAGCTGGCTGAAGAATGGGTCATCACCCCGCGCCGTGTGGAGGATATGCTGGAGTCGGCTTACGGGACTCCTCCAGAAGATCGCCAGGTGGAGGCATACCTGTATCCTCTTCAGATTCCCGGGACTGGCCGGGCAATCCTGGCTGCTGCGACCTTTCATGAGGAACTTACGACCCTGGATGCAGCTGAGCTGCAGGTGCCGGCCCTTGCCATCTGGGGTGATGCCGATACCTGGGTGCCGGTGGAAAGAAGAAAAAGAGCCCTTGAGCGTATGCCTGACACAGAACTGATCATGCTGGAAGGGGTGGGCCATAACCCCATGGAAACGCATTTCAATGACTACATGCGGTCATGGATCCCTTTCCTTGAAGCGCACGACAATTAATTGCTTTCTGCTTTTTGTTCCACCTCCTCCTTCTGCAGATGGACATCCATTTGCGGGAACGGAATGGTGATACCTTCTTTGGCAAATGCCTCATATACTTGAGCCCTGATATCGAAATTGAGCGGCCAGAAGTCAGCGGCATTTGCCCA
Organism: Bacteroidales bacterium; assembly: GCA_007129945.1. GTDB lineage: Bacteria > Bacteroidota > Bacteroidia > Bacteroidales > UBA7960 > PUPG01. The sequence continues at coordinate 12,494 of SKUN01000070.1, read as the reverse complement.
GCCCCTTACCGTGATATCAACGGAACTGTCATTGAGGTCGGAAACGAAGATCATCGGTTCCGGCTCAGACAATACACGCTTATCTTCTTCCAGCACTTTTTTTAACACCTCTTTTGCCTTCGGAAAACTTTCGCCATAAGCCATGCTGAACACCCACTGTCCGCGGCGGGTCTCATTGACTGAGTAATTGGTGATGGCCCCGGTGGCCAGGCCGCCGTTGGGAAGGATGACAACCACATTGTCGATGGTCTGCAAAATGGTGTTGAATATCTGAATGTCTGTAACGGTTCCCATAAAGTTTTGTGCTTCAATGAAGTCGCCAACCTTGAATGGTTTGATGATCAGAATGAGCACACCGCCTGCAAAGTTTTGCAGGGTCCCCGAAAGGGCAAGACCTATGGCCAGTCCGGCTGCACCCAAAATGGCGATAAAGGAGGTCATCGGCACCCCGGCCAGTGTCAGCACACTGATAAAAACCAGTACTTTCAACAGAATAGAAATCAGGCCTCTCAAAAAGCCTCTGAGAGATGGATCGACTTCCCTTTTTTGCATGACCGAATAGAACATCCGGCTGAGTTTCCCGGCGAGCCAGAGTCCGATAAGCAGTACCACAATGGCTGTGAGTAATCTCACGCCGTAAGTGACCATTAATTGACCCGCCGTTTCGAAAATACCTTCCAGGTTGATTTGTAGCTTACTCATTGTAAATATGGTTTTTATGAATAATAAATTGCTTAATTCATACTGTCGTAATGTCGCTGGCATGCAATCGTTCCGGCGATGATTTACGGAAGAGTGAATGCGTGTTTTTTACGGGACGTTGATCATCAGGCCTCTTTCAAAGTTAAAATAAATAACGAATATAGTTGTGTTTGTTGGTGTATTGAATGTTGTTTTTTCCTCCGGGTAAATTGTTTTTTTCGACATATGGCGTTCAGCCACTGGCGATAATTCATGGAAAAATCGTACTTTTATGAAACCATCCACCAAAGGAGAATGTTTAAATATGGATCCCCGTAGTTTGTGTAAAATGTACTTTGTCCGGTTTCATCTCTATTGTTTACTGTTGATGCTTTTCATCCTGGCTTTTCCCCTTGTTTCTGATGCGGGGATGGATCCCTCTGCTGAAACACCTGATTCGGGAATGAACGACACCATTGACCCGGCACTTCTGCTCAGCCGTTATGTGCAGATCCCCTCTGTGACGGGCCAGGAGAAGGAGGCGGGAGAATTTCTGGCAGAATTCTGCAGGGAACAGGGCCTGCATGTGCAGATTTTTACCGATGCGGAAGACAGCTATAATTTTGCGGCTTCCCTGTATCCGCTGGAGCAGGGGAAACCGAACATTGTCTTTATGACCCATCTTGATGTGGTTCCTCCCGGGGAGCCGGAGGGGTGGACTTATCCGGCATTCTCCGGCCAGATTGCCGATGGCATGGTCTGGGGCCGTGGTGCCATTGACAACAAGGCCATGGGTGTGATGCAGGTTTTGGCCCTTCGGCAGTTCGTGGAAAGGGCGGCTGCTGAGGATTTGCCCTATAATGTGAGTTTGCTGGCTGTATCCGGTGAGGAGACGGGGGGCGATACCGGAGCCCGGATTATTGCTGATGAATACCTCGATGAGCTGAATCCTGTAGTGGTATACGGAGAAGGAGGTGCCGGGCTTACCGGTATTATCGGAGCCGATCCGGATCGTCCGGTGTTCGGCCTTGGTGTGGCCCAGAAACGTCGCTTGTGGATGGCCATTGAATCGACGGTCGTAGCTTCCGGGCATGCATCAGTGCCTCTTCAGAACTATCCAACGAGGGAAGTGGTCAAAGCCACCAGTGCTTTGCTCGATGCCAGGCCTAAGATTCACGTTGAGCCGGTGGTAGAGCAGGCTCTGGGGCAGATAGCTGATTACGAGGGATTGTTCCGTCGAAGACTTATGAAAAATATCAACTTTACTGCTCCGTTGTTTGGTCGTTTCCTCCGGGCGGATCCCCTGATTATTTCCATGTTCACCAATACCCTGTCGCTGACCAGCCTGACCAGCAGTGACGGAGCTTACAATCAGATTCCCACAAGGGCAAGGGCGGTTTTTGATTGTCGTTTGCTTCCGGGTACGGATGAAGAAGAGTTCCTGAACCATGTCAGAAAGATCATTGAGCCTTATAAAGTGGAGGTGGAAGTGATACGGTCAAGCTCCCCGACGCCGACCTCCCCGCAGGGACCATATTATCGTGCCATGGAGGAAAGTATTCATGCCGTTTATGAAGATGCCTCTGTTGTCCCGTTTTTGTTCGTGGCCATCAATGACAACCGGTTTTTCCGGCGTAAAGGCATCCCTGCTTACGGTTTGCTGCCTGCGCTGATGACAGATGAACTGATGGAATCCATCCATTATTTTGACGAACGGATGCCGGTTGATGAGCTTGAGAAAGGGATCGATGTATATGTGGCCCTGATCAATCAATTATTAGCGGAATAAAAATATAATATAACTGTATATGCTATTAACTTTCGGAGCCAGGACACTGGCCAAAATCAGTAAAAAACGTTTTGACAAATGGTATGCCCATGCTGTTGCAATGCAGCAGAAGGTGTTTGAGGAGCTGATATCAAGGGGGCAGCATACGGCCTTCGGGCGTGAACATCAGCTGAGCGGGGTGACGGATCATGCCAGCTTTGCCCGGAAGGTACCCATACGCGAATATGAAGACTTTAAGCCCTGGATAGATCGTATTCTTAAGGGTGAAGAAGATGTATTGTGGCCCGGCAGGCCCATGTACCTGTCCAAAACTTCAGGGACCACTTCCGGGGCCAAATATATTCCCATTACAAAGGACTCCATGCCCAACCATCTCAATTCAACCCGTCAGGCATTGCTGATGTATGTGTTGAAAACGGGGAAAACCGATTTTCTCAAAGGGCGGATGATCTTTGTTTCCGGAAGCCCGGAGCTTGACACTTCAGGCGACATCCCCACAGGCAGGTTGTCCGGCATCGCCCACAGGCATATTCCATTCTATCTGCGCCGCCGGCGTTTACCTTCTTATGAGGTGAACTGCATTGAAGACTGGGAAAAGAAACTCTCAGCCATTGTGGAGGAAACCGCGGACAAAAACATGAGCCTGATCAGCGGAATACCACCATGGGTGGAGATGTACTTTGAAAGGCTTCTGACTGCGACGGGGAAAAAGACCATCAGTGACCTTTACCCGGGATTTTCCCTGTTTGTGTACGGCGGGGTCAACTTCCAGCCCTACGAGCGGAAATTTCGCGACCTGATCGGCAAAGAGGTGGATTCACTGGAAACATTTCCTGCCTCAGAAGGTTTTGTGGGGTTCCAGGATGAATGGCCTTCAGAAGGCTTATTGCTTGTGCCGGATGCCGGCATCTTTTACGAATTCATCCCGGCCGACCGGTTTCATGAGGAAGATCCTCCGCGCCTGACCCTCGGTGAGGTTGAAGCCGGGGTGAACTATGCGATGATCATGAATACCAATGCGGGGTTGTGGGGGTATAGCATTGGCGATACCGTTCAGTTTGTGTCGCTTAATCCTTACCGTTTTGTATCCACCGGCCGGTTGAGTCATTTTACCTCGGCATTCGGAGAACACGTGATCGCGCAGGAAGCCGAGGATGCCATGACGGAAGCCACCACAAAGTCCGGCGCGATGGTCCGGGAATTCACCCTGGCTCCCCTGGTCGATAACCCCGGTGGCAAGCCTTGCCACCAGTGGTTTGTGGAATTCAGCAAAAAACCGGAAGACATGGGGTATTTTTCGAAGGTGCTGGACGAGACCCTGCAGGAAAAAAACCCCTACTACAAAGACCTGGTTTCAGGGGGCATATTGCAACCGGCTAAGGTGGAAATGGTTCCGTCAGGCACGTTCAACAAGTATATGAAATCCATCGGGAAGCTTGGCGGGCAAAACAAGGTGCCCCATCTTGCCAATGACAGGCGCATTGCCGACTGGATTTCGGAGAATGTACTCAGCTGACCATCTCTTTTTCGGGCAGGCCGTAACATTCATCCATTTTAATGTCCATGGCTTCCAGGGCATCCAGAATGGGGTTGTAGATGGCCGGTGAAACCGGGATGCGGACTCCCTTCTCTGTGATCTCTCCCTTGAGGATCATTTCCACACCAACCGCGGCGGGAAGTGTTACTGTGCGGGCAATGGCCGTATCCGTGGCTTTGCTTCCGTAATCCAGCATGCATGAACGAATGACTTCCTTCTTGCCATCCGGGTAGGAGGCCAGTAACATGTGCTGCATCACGACCATGTCTCGCTCATGCGTACCGAGGATCATTTTCTCGATCATCAGGTCGGATACCACCTCAAACGGCGTGTCCTGCTGCCTGTTCATGGGCTTGTGTTCAAAAAGCCCAAGCCATTCAAGTGCCTTGATGGGGTGTGCATCTGCCGGGAGTCCCGCGTAAGCCGCTACCTTTTCTTTTATGTCGTCGTCCCTGTCTGCGCCAACCAGCATGGCAAGCAGGTCCGCATAGGTTTTGCCCGTCATGTCATAATTGTCGTTGGTGATCAGGTCCAGTTTCTTGACCACATCCATGGTCTCACACCAGCCGGGATGACGGAATGTGCCCCGCATAATGGTTTTCACCTCCGGAATTCCGTATTTGTCAATATATGGCAGGCTGTTGCGGTTGGGGTATACATGCAGTTTCCCGATTTCCGGGACCTCTACCGGAGTGGGGTTTTTGAAAATGTCTTTGCCCGGCACATATACTTCCTTTCCATTGCAAAGATAGCGTCCGTCGTTGTTGCTGGCCAGCAACACACCTTTTGGGCTCCATGAAAACTTGTAGCGGAACGGGTTGTCGGCGGCTTCAGGGGCAGGAAGTGCACCGCAGAAGCTGTAGAATTTTTTCACCTCTCCGCCTTTTTCGTGCACATGATCGATGATCCGTTTGGCCGACATGTGGTCAATACCCGGGTCCACGCCGAGTTCGTTGAGGATGATGATACCCGCCTCCTTTGCCTTTTTGTCCAGTGCCTGCATGTCTGGTTTGACATAAGAGGTGGTCACCATGTTTTTTCGGTGTTTGATGCAATACCCGGCTATCTCCACATGAAAAGCCCAGGGCAGCAGGCTGACCGTAAGGTCATTTGCGGCGACCAGGTTGTCCAGGGTCTCTTTCTGGTTCATGGTCCATTCCACCGCGTTTCCGTTGGGACGGCCGGCGATCATGATGCGCGCCCTGTCGATGGTTTCAGGGGCAGTGGCCACCGTGAGTTCAAAATCTTTGTCCAGCAAATAATTCACAATGGGATTGGCGACCAGGCCGGCGCCAAGTATCAATACCTTTTTCATAAATCAGATGGTTACAAATATTCCTGAATATATTTATAATCCGGGGTGAGCTCACCACGAAGAAGAATCAGTGCTTTCTTCACCGGCTCCGGTAGCCGGACCTCATCAAAAGGAACTGAGAAATCTGCTGCGGCGATGGGTTTGACAAAGGGGAAGAGTGCATCCGCAAATGCCATGGAAGAATCCCGGGGCAATTCGCTGGGGAGGATATCCACCGCCATTACCAACAAGCCGTTTCCTTTGAAACCCATGGTGGGTTGCCCGGTTTCCGGGTTATATACAAACACGGGATCTTCAATGGGGGTTCCTGTGTGTGTGCACTCTACGGAGCCGTCCGGATCGCAGGTAATGTCGCCTATAACGGTCAGTTTTGGCCGCTCGCCATCGAACAGTTGCCTGAGGTATTTTTTGGTCACAATGCGCGGATACCTGTTGTCCCAGTACATGCAATTCATCAGCACAGTCAGGTGCGGGATATACTGCTCAAATGCGTTCTCATATTTTTCCGGGTGGTCGTAGTAATCCTGCAGTTCAAAAGTCTTTCCGTCTTTTCGCCCCGAGATATCCTCCTCTTTGAATACCACTTTATAAATAAGGTTATTCGTGAATTCACCGTCATGTTCCAATTCCTGCAGCTGTCGGGGAGTGATCTCCCTGCACGGCAGCAGGTCTGCAATTTCCTGTGCACCTATTGACACGTTGCCATAACCGGTAAATCCGATGGTAAGGGGCGTAAGTTCCTCAGGAAGGCCTTCTGCCTCAATTCTTTTTCCGGCAACTGACACCGCTTCCCTGGCTTCGTCCAGTGAGTGGTACCGGCATGCCTGTTTGATTTCCCTGAATGGGTTGTTGTCATAACCGTACTCCTTTAACCGTTCACCCAGACTCCACAGGGAATTGATCATGCCCGCAAGGCCGGCATACTTCCCGAAAAAAATCAGCCGTTTACCCTGGTCATCTGCAATGCATTCATAATCGATGAGGTTACATCTCTTTTCCATCATTTTTTTCAGCATGGGCATATTGTAAGGCTGGCCTTTGATCACATGGCTGAAAAACACATAGGTTTTCCCTTCTTCAAACACCTCCTCAGGGATTTCCTTTACGCCGAAAATCACCTCACAATTACCAAGGTCATCCTGAACCCTTGCGCCTGCCACCAGGTATTCCTCATCCGGAAAAACCCTTTTCGGGGAAGACTGGGCCACCATATCCGGTCCGTCTTCTTCAATTAACCGGCGGCAATGGGATGGGGTAATGGGAGTGCGCCTTTCCATGGCGTATTTGTCTTCATGCCTGATACCTGTAGTAGCATACATATCTATCGTGTTTTTTTTGCTGTAAACAACCAAATTAGTCCGAGTGGGCAAACATAACAAAAAAAGCACGCATTGCACAAAGAAACTTAACAAACAAATCTCCGGCAACAAAAAACCCGCCCCTTATGGCAATAAAAAACCGCCCCATACAGATGCATGGGGCGGATAATCAGAAAAAGCCAACCGGCCCTGCTACGCGCTCAGAAAGTTCATGCAGTTTTCTTCAATGCGCTTATGCACGTCGTCTGCGGGGGTTTTGATAAATTTTTCCCCGGTGATCTTTTCAAACAGTTCGATGTACCGTTCAGAAACCTGGTTGATGAATTCCTCAGACATCTCAGGAAGCTGCTGGCCTTCCTGTCCGCTGAACCCTTTCTCCATCAGCCATTCCCTGACAAATTCCTTGGAGAGCTGCTTCTGGGGCTGATCGGCATCCAGTCTTTCCTGGTACTTGTCTCCATAGAAATAGCGGGATGAGTCCGGTGTATGGATCTCATCGATCAGGTATATTCTTCCATTGGCTTTGCCGAATTCGTATTTGGTATCTACCAGGATCAGCCCTTTCTCCTCTGCCATTTCACTGCCCCTTTTGAAAAGTTCCCTGGTGTAATTTTCCAGTTGCTCATACTCTTCCTTGCTCACCAGCCCCTGCTTCAGGATATCTTCTTTGGAAATATCCTCGTCGTGGCCTACCAGGGCCTTGGTGGTCGGGGTGATGACGGGCTCCGGGAAACGCTCATGTTCCTTCATTCCATCAGGAAGCGGAACGCCGCAGAGGTTGCGCTTACCTTTTTTATATTCCCGCCAGGCGTGACCGGTCAGGTATCCGCGGATCACCATTTCAACCATGTAAGGTTCGCAGAAAATGCCCGCGGTCACCATGGGGTCGGGGGTGGAGGATTTCCAGTTGGGTACGATATCGGCCGTGGCATCCAGGAATTTGGCCGCGATCTGGTTCAGCACCTGTCCTTTATAAGGGATGCCCTTGGGCAGTACCACATCAAAGGCGGATATGCGGTCAGTGACCACCATCAGCATGGTTTCGTTGTTGATGGTGTAAACATCCCTTACCTTGCCTTCATAAAAGCTTGTTTGTTTCGGGAACTTGAAATTTGTTTTTGTTACAGCGTTCATTGTCTATGGTTTTTAATTATTGGGGTTTTTTATTGTTCTCCTTCGGGTCACTGTTTTTTGCATTTTTGTCGTTCCGGGCCTCTGCTTTTTTGGCTTCATCCTCTTGCTTCAGCGCTTTCCCTGACTCTTCATAGGCTTTGATAATGCGGCTAACAAGTTCATGGCGAATGACGTCTCTTTCATTGAGAAATACGAAATCGATTCCTTTGATGTGATTCAGTACCTTGATGGCAGCCAGCAATCCCGATACCTGGTTGCGGGGGAGGTCAATCTGGGTGATGTCTCCCGTTACAATGAAGCGGGCAGATTTGCCCATGCGGGTCAGAAACATCTTCAGCTGATTTTCCGTGGCATTCTGCGCCTCATCCAGAATGGCAAAGGCATTGTCGAGGGTTCTGCCCCGCATAAAGGCCAGGGGTGCAATTTCAATGGTCCCGTCTTCCAGGTAAGCGGCCAGCCTTGCCGGCGGGATCATATCCCGCAAAGCGTCGTACAAAGGCCTCAGGTAGGGATCCAGTTTGTCCTTGAGGTCGCCGGGAAGGAACCCGAGGTTTTCCCCGGCCTCCACGGCTGGGCGGGTGAGGATGATCCTCTTCACCTCCTTGTTCTTGAGTGCCTTTACGGCCAGGGCAACCGCGGTGTAAGTTTTTCCCGTACCCGCCGGCCCGATGGCGAAAAGCATGTCATGCTTCTTAAAACTGCTCACCATTCTTTGCTGGTTGGGAGAGCGGGCTTTGATGGCAACTCCGTTTTTGCCGTACAGCAACAACTCTCCTTCGCCGCTGGAAGCTGCATCAGCTATTCCTGTGTCATGGGCCATGATCTCCAGGATGTTTTCTTCGGTGAGCTTCCCGTACTTCTCAAAATGAGCCAGCATGAGCTCCAGCTTACCCTCAAAAAAGGCAGTTTCCTCATTCTCGCCGATCACAATCAGCTCGTCGCCCCGGGAAATCAGTTTCAGCTTTGGAAAGATGTTTTTCAGCAGCCTGAGCTTCTCCTCCCGCAGCCCGAAAATATCGGGGGGGTGAATGCCCTCAATTTTGATTGTTTTTTCCCCCATTAATTGTTTACTTTTGGAAATGCAAAATAACAATATTTTTGCCACAAATGCGTGGTTGAATTGTTTTCCTGTATCAAAAGATTAGAGAAACAAACGAAATGACAGTAATCACCCTGACCAGTGACTGGGGCAACGGAAATCATTATGCAGGGGCAGTAAAAGGCGCATTGCTGAAGCAGCTTCCGCAGGCCACCATCGTGGATATTTCCCATGAGATCGCCAGTTACGATATCATGCAGGCCAGTTTTGTATTGAAAAATGCCTATCCTTCTTTCCCGAAGGGGACCATCCACCTGATTGGTGTCAATACAGAAGCCGGCATAGAGAGCCCGCACGTAGCCGTTAAGAGTGATGGTCAGTATTTCATTGGCGCAGACAACGGGATTTTTCCCTTGCTTCTGGAGAATGAACCTGAGATGGTGATTGAACTGAATGTCATGCAGGATTCCGATTATTTTACCTTTTCCACCCGGGATGTGTTTGTGAAAGCTGCCGCCATGCTGGCCTCCGGGCATTCACTTGAGGATATCGGACATCCTCATCCTGCCCTGAACGAAAAAATCCCCTTCAAACCCGTCGTGTATGATGAGCGGATCACCGGAAAGGTGATTTTTATTGATGCCTATGAGAATGTTTTTGTGAATATTGATGAAAAATTATTCCGTGAGGCAGGCAATGGGCGTGCTTTTTTGATCAATTTCCGGTCGCCCGATGACGGAATTAATCAATTGCACCATTCCTATTCAGACGTGGTGCCCGGTGAAAAACTGGCTCTTTTCGGCTCCACAGGCTTCCTGGAAATTGCAATCAACCAGGGTAAGGCAGCCTCCCTGTTAGGATTGCAGATGAATGATACCGTAACCGTAGAATTTGTTTCCCAATAACTATGCGGATATGTGGGCACTGCTGAAGAAGGAGTTCAATGGTTTTTTTAACAGCCTGATCGCCTACGTGGTAGTGGCTGTGTTTCTTGTGATAACCGGTCTGTTTTTGTGGGTGTTCCCCGTGGAGTTTAACGTCATTGAAGCAGGAGATGCCCGGCTTGACGGCCTGTTTGTCCTGGCCCCCTTTGTATTTCTTTTTCTTATTCCTGCCATCACCATGCGCTTTTTTGCGGATGAGAAACGTACAGGCACCCTGGAAATGCTGATGACCAAGCCGGTGACCATGCTCCAGATCGTGCTGGCAAAATTCTTTGCCGGCGTATTGCTGGTGGTGGTTTCCCTGCTTCCGACACTGATCTACCTCTTGACCATCCATTTGTATGCAGCCCCGCCCGGGATTGATTTTGGCGGAACGTGGGGGTCGTATCTCGGATTGCTTTTTATCGGTATGGTGTTTGTTTCGGCAGGCCTTTTTGCCTCGTCGCTGACCCAGAACCAGATCGTGGCCTTTATCCTTGCCTTGTTTATGTGCGGCTTCCTGTACATCGGGTTTGAAATGATCCATTCCCTGGAGCTGTTCGGCAGCCTGGATTTGTTCATCCGGAACCTCGGGCTTCAGGCCCATTATACTTCCATCAGCCGGGGGGTGATCGACAGCCGTGACCTGCTGTATTTCGCCGGTGTCATTGTATTGTTTCTGAGTTTTACCCAGGCGGTTGTGGGCATACGAAACACGGGGAGGCCGGTTCTGGTCCGGTTATTCTCTGTGTTTGTGCTGGTGGTGGCCCTGAACCTGGCCGGATCCGTTCGTTTTGCCCGGATCGACATGACCAGCGAGGGAAGGTATTCGCTGACCTCTGCTACCCGGGACATGCTGAGAGATATTGATGACGTGGTATATGTAAAGGTGTACCTTGAGGGAAACCTTCCGGTGGAATTCCGCCGCCTGCGAAACGATGCCCGTGAAATGCTGGACGAGTTCAGGGCCTGGTCCGATTATGTCCAGTTCGAGTTTGTAGACCCGGCCAAAGAAGCCGGTGAAGATTATGAAAGGATTCAGCAGCATTACCGGTCGTTGGCACAAAAAGGACTGGAGCCGGCACAGGTGCAGATGCGTACCGGGGACGGCACGTCGCAGCGCGTGATCTTTCCCGGGGCCCTGGTTTCGTACAGGGGCCGTGAGGTGGCTGTGCAGCTGCTGGAGGATCAGCGTGGGGTGCCCATCCCTGAAGTATTACACAACTCTTCCCTGGCACTGGAATACAACCTGGCTTCCGCCATTCGCCGGGTTACGCTGGAGGATAAAGACCGCATTGCTTTTCTTGACGGGAAAGGGGGGTTGTCTCCCCGTGAGTTGGCTTCAGTGACCGAATCGCTCGAAAGGTTTTATGAAGTGGACAGGGTAGAGGCAGGGGAATCAATGGAGCACCTGGCTGACTATCGCACCCTGATCGCTGCCCGCCCCAGGGAAGCATTCTCCGAAAAGGAAAAATTTGTACTTGACCAATTCCTCATGCAGGGGGGGTCAATGCTGTGGCTTGTTGATCCGGTCTTCGCCGATATGGACAGCTTGCGCAATGCCAGTGAAACCATTGGCCTGGCATGGGATATCAATATGGATGACTTCTTCTTCAGGTATGGCGTCAGGCTGAATCCTGTACTGATCAAAGACCTTAATGCCGCTCCCCATCCTGTGATTACCGGATACGTGGGGAGTAATCCGCAAATCAACCTTTTGCCCTGGTATTTTTACCCCCTGATCACCCCTGAAGGCGACCATGAGATTGTCAGCAAGCTGAACCCGGTAAGGGGTGAGTTTGTCAGCAGTATTGATACGGTGGGTGCCCCCGGGGTTGACAAGCAGGTCTTGCTGAAAACATCCCGGTATTCCCGTGTGATGCCTGTGCCGGTGAGGATCAGCCTGGATATTCTTCAGCGGCCGCCGGACGAAACACAGTACACTGGTCCGCCCCAGACGGTGGCTGTGCTGCTGGAAGGTCGCTTTGAGTCCCTGTTCAGGAACCGGCTCAACCCCGGGGTGGATCTCCCGGCAGGTTATGAGGTGCAGGAACGCAGTGTGCCGGCCCGCATGATCGTGGTGGCAGACGGGAACATGATCCGTAACCAGACCGACAGCGAAGGGCAACCCCTGCCGCTGGGCTATGACCGGTATGCCAGGGAATATTTCGGGAATGCGGATTTTATTTTGAATGCCGTCAATTACCTCACGGACGATTCCGGGCTGATCGAGGCCCGCGGAAAAGACCTTCGGATGCGGAAACTTGATGAGGCGGCCGTATCGCGTGACCAGTTGCTTATACAGATCGTAAACACCGGACTCCCGGTGCTGGCCGTGCTGATTTTCGGTGTGTTGAGACTGATTTGGCGTAAGCGGCACTTTACCTGCTAAATGGATCCTATGAAGAGAAAAAATTTTTTAATCCCGGGATTGGCCGTGCTGGTTTTATTGCTGGCCCTGTTTGCAGTTCTCTCAGAAAGCAGCGGGGCAGCGGGGCATGGACGGTTGCGTGTACAGGAGGAGGTTGTGGCTGTTCGCCTGACCGGTGTTAAAGGAATGCAGGTAAGTATTGAGAAAGATGAAGAGGGCCGGTGGTTCCTGAACGGGGAGTTCAGGGCCAACGAACTGGCAGTGCGTGATATGCTTTCGGCATTGCGCAACCTGGAGGTCCGCCGCCCTGTCCCTGTTGCCGAAATGGAGGCGGTAACAGGCCAGCTGGATGAAACGGGAACCGGGGTGGAGGTGTTCGGGAAGGG
>SKUN01000053.1 GCA_007129945.1 Bacteroidales bacterium | reverse complement strand
TGGGAAATGCCATCTTACCAGGTAGTTGACATGAACCTCAGGTACAGGTTCCAGATCAACAACCTGAATGCCTCTATGTTTGCCAACGTCAACAACCTGCTGGATACCAGGTATATTGCCGATGCCACTGACGGCGCATCTTTTAATTATGATACGGCTACCGTCTATTATGGATTCGGAAGAACATGGAGCCTTTCTTTCAGGGTAAATTTCTAAATGATTAATCATGACAAATCAATTTAATATGAGACATTTAGCTTTATTCAGCATAATGGCCGGGCTGCTGTTCTCTTTCGGATGTGAACCCAACCAGGATGTGTACGACGACCTGGATGAACGGCAGCGGCCATACAGCAAAGCAATTGAATATACCATCACCTCATCAGACTATAACGGTGTGGGAGGTGAGGTGGCAGATTACCAGGCATTCACTGAGGCTGAGCCCGCAGCAAACCATGTTCCGGATATTCTTTCCGGCAACTTCATAGCCCTCAATGTGGGGAGCAGTGCCATGGTCACTTTCAATCAACTCATCGAAGATCCGGTATGGTACAATGCAGGTTTTGGGTATGAATTGACTGAAGAAGATTATGAGCAGCTTGGAATCAGTGATGCATTCACCCCCAATAACCTGCCCGAAAACAACCTGCCTTTTTTCCTTCTCAGAAAATACCCCGGTGCCTCTGAAGGGGATACCGAAAAGCTGATTTACAATTTCCGTGATGGGGATACACAACTGAATATCGATACGTATGAATTTGACGGAAGCGATTGGGTGCTGGAAGAAAGACGGGAGGATATTCCTTTTGTGGGATATGAATTCACCGAAGAAGATTATGACCATTTTGGCGGTTCCATTGGTCGGTTCAATAATTTTTCAGATGACAATCCTGCCGATGTCCATATACCGGTCTGGTTGAAAAACAACTACCCCTACGCGATTGAGGGCACAGAAAAAGTAGTGAAATACATGGTCTTTTCTGGAGGCAGCACCAGCCCGGAGATTGCCCATTACACTTTTGATGGATTGGAATGGCACAGGACTTCTTACATAGAAGTCATTTCGGAACAATACGTATACGGAGAAATTGGTTGGGCATTTGATCCAACCACCCGTTTTGTGATGTCTCAAAGTGATTATATGCACCTGGCCGTCATAGATCCCATTCCTCATGCCCAATATGATGATTTCGGTTATTACTACGGAGCCAGCGCTTTCTATGAAAACTTTGACATGCGATTGATGGCAAGGCGAATTGAAAAGGATGACGACGGGAACTACCGTGATGCTGAACTCGGAGCAATATACGATTCTGAAGGGTCGGAAGCAGCAGTAGATGAAATGTTCAGAAGGATCGTGGAAGAAGGACTTATCAAAGTATTACAGAACCGATACCCCGATGCCACACCCCAGTCGGGCGGCATCGATGTGTATTATATTGTTGGTTTTGAAACATTTAACGACAATTTCTCCCGCTCATACCTGGAAGCCGAATATCGGTGCACTGCCAGCGGTGAACCACCGCAGTTTGAACTGATTGAAGGTCCCCGGGAAAGAGAATAGCTTCTGAAATTCTTTTTCGCTTAATGATAAAAAAGGGAGCAGACTTTACTGCTCCCTTTTTTATCAGGGATATTCTCCCTATTTTCTTATTTTTGCCCAACTGCTGATTGATTCAATCCAAATACAAAGTCAAAAATACGTATACATGAAGACCACTGTTTTTAAGGAAAAGCATGAACAAATGGGCGGCAAAATGGTGCCTTTTGCAGGGTATTACATGCCTGTTCAATTTGAGGGAGTTACTGCAGAACATGAAACCGTCAGGAATGCCCTGGGGGTTTTTGATGTATCCCATATGGGAGAGATCTGGGTGGAAGGCCCGAAAGCACTGGCTCTCATCCAGTGGGTCAGCTCCAATGATGCATCCGTTTTACATGACGGGAAAGTTCAATACACATGTTTTCCCAACGACAAGGGAGGCATTGTGGATGATTTTCTAGTGTATCGTTTCAGCGCGGAAAAATACCTCCTGGTAGTGAATGCTTCGAATATAGAAAAGGATTTTGACTGGCTGAATAAGCAAAATGCGGATATCGGCGCGAAGCTGACCAATGCTTCCGGCGAGATTTCCCAGCTGGCAGTACAAGGTCCGCTGGCACTTAAAGCCATGCAAAAGCTGACGGATGAAAACCTGGAGGAAATGCCTTTTTTCACCTTTAAGGAAATGCCTTTTGCCGGGGTTGAAAACGTGATCGTTTCAACTACAGGTTATACCGGATCCGATGGTTGCGAAATATATATCCGCAATGAAGACGCATTAAAAGTTTATGAGGCTGTGCTTGAAGCCGGAGAAGAATACGGAATCAAACCGATCGGGCTGGCGGCCAGGGATACGTTAAGACTGGAAGCTGGTCTTTGCCTGTACGGCAACGATATTGATGAAACCACCTCTCCCATCGAAGCGGGACTTGGCTGGGTGACGAAATTCTCCAAGGACTTTGTAAACCGTGAAAATCTACTCAGGCAAAAAGAAGAAGGGGTAAGCCGCCGGCTTGTCGGTTTTGAGTTGCTGGAAAAAGGAATTTCCAGGAAGGATTACCAGATTGTGGATGAAAACGGACAACCCATTGGAAAGGTCACATCCGGCACGATGTCACCCACACTTAAAAAACCCATTGGCATGGGATATGTGAACAAACCGCATACCAAATCCGGCACCATAATTTATATACAGATCAGGGGGAAAGCATTTAAAGCTCAGGTGGTTAAACTACCCTTTTATAAAAAGCCCTGATTCCGGTATTGGTGGTAAATGTCGTGTTACAAATTATGAATCATGTATTCTGAAAAGGGAGATTACCAGGTGGAGGTCTGCTTCTCCCCCATTTCATGGCCTTTATTTGAAAAGGAAAACGCCGTGGTGATCGTAACGGATGTCTTCAGAGCCACCACGGCGATTTGCGCAGCCTTTGAAAACGAGGTAAAGGCAATTATTCCTGTGGAGTCGATCCGGGAGAGTGAATATTGGAAAAACAAAGGATACATTACTGCAGGTGAACGGAATGGGATCACCCTTGAGTGTGCCGATTTCGGAAACTCCCCTTATAATTTTATGAAACCGGAACTTCGTGGGAAGACCATTTCGATGAACACGACCAACGGTACCAGGGCTATTCGCTTAGCCGCTGAAAAGGGGAATGAAACCCTGATCGGGGCTTTCTCTAACTTATCGGCTGTAAGCCGTTATGCAGTGGCCCGGGAAAAGGATATTGTGATTTTATGTGCCGGCTGGAAAGACAGGTTCAGCATGGAAGATGCCTTATTTGCCGGAGCAGCGGCCGGGAAAATTATCTCTGAGGGTCAGGGCCGCTTCTTCTCAAAGTGTGATTCCGCCATTGCCAGTCATGAACTCTGGCAGCTTGCTGCCCCGGACCCCCTCCGCTTTATTGAAAAAGCCGCTCACAGGCACCGTTTAAAGAAGATGGGGCTGGATGAGGTCATTCCGTATTGTTTTCGCCAGAACGTAACTGAAAAGGTTCCCCGTTACCAATCCGGCCGCCTGGTTGTGGACAACAACCATTCATAGAATCCGGTTTCCTGTTTATATAAGACGTGCATATATTTGCTGTATTACACAGACTTGTACATTGCATGTTCATATGTCCCATCCGGAAAAAATCCTGCGCATCGGGCGCACCCGATATCTTTGTGTTTTTCTGCTGACCTGGATTGCATTATTTCCATCGCAGGGATTGGCTTTTGGCTTCCACGCACACCGGGTTATTAACCGGATGGCAGTTTATACCCTGCCACCTGAGATGATCGGCCTTTACAAACAGCATATTGAATTCCTGGCAGAGCGATCCATTGACCCTGACAGACGTGCGCATGTGGTGGAAGGTGAAGCACCCAGGCACTACATAGATATAGACCACTTTGGGGAATCCCCCTTTCAATTCATGCCCCGTGAATGGGATCAGGCCAAAAATATATATTCGCAGGATACGCTCATGCAATACGGGGTTCTTCCATGGCATATCAATGAAATGACGAAACGCCTGACAGCGGCATTTCGCCGGGGGGACCTGGATCAGATCCTGCTCCACTCTGCCCACCTGGGGCATTACATCGCCGACGCCTGCACCCCCCTCCATACAACCCTGCACTACAATGGCAGGACCAAAGCGGAACGCGGCATTCATGCGCTATGGGAAAGTCGTTTACCGGAACTGTATGCACATGATTATGATTACCTCACCGGCAGGGCTGAGTACATCAGCAGCCCCCTTGATAAGGCCTGGGAGTTGATTGAACAGAGTCACGGATATGTAGAACCCCTTTACCATGTTTATGACAGTTTGCACCATGTTCTACCCTCCGATCAATTATACGTGTATGAAATGCGCGGCCAAACAACCGGACAAAATTTTTCGCGCCTCTTTTCTTCGGCATTTCACCAGGGGCTGAACCATATGGTTGAACAACAAATGCAGCAGGCGGTTAAATCTACAGGAGACTTCTGGTATACCGCCTGGGTTGATGCAGGCCAGCCGGACCTTGACATCCATACCAGACAAACTATCAGCCAGCGGCTGCGTAAGTTAATCAGCAAACAGGAATCCCAATGGGGTGATATCAGGGAGACAACAGAACGTCCGTCAAAATGACTTTTACGCATACGTTTGCGTATTATCTTCGGGCCTTAATCGGGTCATTTCTGGATTATTTTTTGTAATTTCACGTTCCTTTTCAACAAGAGTAAAAACCATAACTTAATGATTATGAGCGCAAAAAAGATAAAACAACCCGACTATATATTTGAAACCGGATGGGAAGTATGCAACAAGATCGGCGGCATTCACACCGTAATCAGTACCAAAGCGCCTATGCTTACCGGGAAACTCTCTGATCAATACATCGTCATCGGGCCTGATGTGTGGAAAGAGACCCATCGAAATCCCGAATTCATTGAGGACCAATACCTGTTCCGGTCATGGAGAGAACATGCCGGCAGTCACGGACTCCATTTCAGAATCGGCCGCTGGCAGGTACCAGGTAATCCGGTAGCCATTCTTGTGGATTTTACCCCGCTTTTCGGTCAAAAAAATGAAATTTTCAAGGATTACTGGGATAAATTTGAACTGAATTCATTGAGTGGCCAATGGGATTACACAGAACCTGCATTGTTTGGTTACGCGGCAGGTCAGGTGATTGAGAGCTTTTACCACTATTATATGACAGCCCACGACCATTTCATTGCACACTTTCATGAATGGTTGACCGGAACAGGTGTTTTGTATCTCAAAGACCGTGTACCCCAGGCATCTACCGTCTTCACCACCCATGCAACAGTCCTTGGACGTTCAATTGCCGCCAGGGGCCAGGACTCTTACAGCCTGAAAGATGACATTGATCCCGGTGCCAAGGCTGCAGAACTTGGCGTTGCTTCGAAATTCAGCCTTGAAAAGTTGGCGGCCCGTCACGCAGATTCTTTCACTACAGTCAGTGAAGTGACTGCCGCTGAATGCAATGTTTTTCTGGATAAGGATCCTGATGTGATCACGCATAATGGATTCCATAAGCAGCTGATCGCTTCCGGAAAAGATAATGCCGAAAGCCGTGTTAAAAGCAGGCAGCGCTTGCTTGAGGTAGCGAAAGGTATGCTCAACACCGATCTTTCAGATGACTCCCTCCTGCTCGTACACAGCGGACGTTATGAATTTCGCAATAAAGGCACTGATATACTGATTGATGCCCTCGGGG
>SKUN01000207.1 GCA_007129945.1 Bacteroidales bacterium | reverse complement strand
GGCCGGGAAATCCCCGGCCGGTGTTTTCTGACCTCCTTCCTTAATTAATTGACTCAATTGCAATGGTATATTCGGAATCAGAACAAAAGATGTTTTCACAGTCCTGGCACTTCGGGCCCCAGGAAGAGATGCTGGAGATTCGGAAACGCAAAAACAACCTGATTATTGGCGTTCCCCTGGAAACAGCCTATGACGAGAACCGGGTGGCGCTGGCTCCGGAAGCTGCCGGCTTGCTTGTCCAGCACGGTCATCAGATCCTGGTGCAATCCAGGGCTGGTGAAAATTCGTTTTTCCCTGACGAAGCCTATGCAGAAGCCGGATGCCAGATTGTGTATTCCGCCCGTGAGGTATTCCAGGCAGATATTGTGCTGAAGATCGCCCCGGTTTCGGATGCAGAAATGGGATTGATAAAATCCGGGCAGGTGATCTTTTCCACCGTAGCCCTACCCATGCAGAAAACCGATTATTTCAAGGCCCTGATGCGGAAGAAGGTAACGGCAGTGGCTTTTGAGCTGATACGTGACAAAGCCAAAACATTTCCCCTTGTACGGGGAATGAGTGAAATTGCCGGTAATACGGCCATTCTGATCGCCGCAGAATATTTAAGTCACAAAACCTATGGAAAGGGGAGGATGTTCGGAGGGTTATCCGGGATCACCCCCACCGAGGTGGTAATTCTGGGCGCCGGCACAGTCGGGGAGTCTGCGGTAAGGGCCGCAATGGGTCTCGGAGCCATGGTCAGGGTGTTCGATCCTTCGGTCTATAAACTCCGTCGTTTGCAGAATAATTTGAATGCCAGGATTTTTACATCAATCATCCAGCCCAAGGTATTGCTTAAATCACTCAAAACGGCCGACGTGGTGATTGGCGCCCTTCATTCCTCCTACGGCAGGACGCCTGTGGTTGTCAGCGAAAAGATGGTGAGTGAGATGAAAAGCGGCAGTGTGATCGTGGATGTAAGCATTGACCAGGGAGGCTGCGTGGAGACAAGCTCAGTGACCACCCACAGTGATCCGGTCTTCAAAAAGCACGGTGTTACGCATTACTGTGTGCCGAATATCGCTTCCGGGGTGCCCAATACCGCTTCCTATGTATTCAGCAATTTTTTTGCCCCCGTATTGCTCACCATCGGAGAGGAAGGCGGAACAGAGAATATGCTGAAGCGAGATCCGGGGGTGCGGAAAGGTGTATATATGCTCAACGGAACCCTGACCAATCATTACATAGGGGAGAATTTCCGCCTGCCATGCCAGGACATTGACCTGCTGATGGCTGCATTTTAGGACTTCCTGGTCGGGAATCTGACCTGCTGATGGCGGCTTTTTAAGGCTTCCTCGTCAGGGTTTTGGCCTGTTGATGGCGATTTTTGAGTTTACTGACGGCGGCTTTTGAAAAATGACGGTATAAAAAAAGTCCGGATCCTGTGGAATCCGGACTTTCGTGCTTTGGTGACCAGGCTGGGGCTCGAACCCAGGACCCCATCCTTAAAAGGGACGTGCTCTACCAACTGAGCTACCTAGTCATGAAACAGTAAACTGTGAACTATTCTTGAGAAACAGTGAACCATTCTTGAAAAACACTGAGCTGTTCTTGAAAAATAGTGAACCGTTGTTGAAAACCTTGTGACCAGGCTGGGGCTCGAACCCAGGACCCCATCCTTAAAAGGGACGTGCTCTACCAACTGAGCTACCTAGTCATTATTTATGTTAAAGATCGTTGATCGTTTGAACGCAGATCGTTTGAATGCAATGAACGCAATTCGGTTAAACACACGAAATGTTCAGATCGTTTTTCGAGTGTGCAAAGGTACCCCCAAAATTGTAAAATACCAAGTTTTTTTGGCAAATAATGCCTGATTCGCCAATAACGTGTGACCAACCAACAACCAACAACCGCCTGGGCCGTTTCCCAAACCCCAGGCAGCTTCCCCAGCCCTCAGCCCATGAGAACCAACAACCAACAACCTCTCCGGCTGTTTACCAGTACGCTAGTCTTTCCCCTCACTCAGCCCATGAGAACCAACAACCGTCGGCGCGCAGCGCCGACCAACCAACAACTGCCTGGGCCGTTTCCGGAACCCCAGGCAGCTTCCCCGACCCATAGCCCATGAAAACTAACAACTAACCAACCGGAGGGGCGCCAGCCCCGACCATCGGATGCCGCTCAAAACTCGCCCCCTCCTTAAACAGCTTCCGGTAGGTGACCAGGGTGAATAATTTTTTTGCACCGAGGAACTCCACAATTTTGATCATTTTCGGATTGAAATCCCCGATCCACGTTATGATGATCGATTTGTAGAAATTCCGGCGGGAAACAATTTCCCTGAGCGTCATGATCAGTCCGCTTTCAAGGCCTCTGTGCTGATATTCGGGCACCACCCCGAACACCATCCCGTAAATGGTCCTGCACCTGCCACGCCACCGGTGGTAAAGGAACTTAATCTTACCAGGGGTATTCAATTTCCCGTCTACAAAGCGGAAAAGTTCATTCAGTTCAGGCATGCCGATAAAGAAGGCCACCGGTTCCCCCCGGTGGTAACCAAAGATGATCAACTCCTCATCAATCACACTGCGCATCTCCTTAAAGGATTGTATCGCCTCCTCCACGGTCATTTCTTTGAAATTTTTATGCGCTTTCCTCCAGGCCTTGTTGTAGATGGTCATGAAATCCCGGGCATATTTCTCGAGGCTGCCGCTTTGCAGGTGTTCAAAATGGTAGCCCTGCGTCCGGATCAGTCGCTGGTGCGCCTTTTCCAGCACAGGGGGCAGGCTGACATCCGTGGGACTATGATACACATATTGCTCATAGTAGTTTTGAAAACCGTAAGCCTCCAGCAGTTCTTTGTAATATGGTGGGTGGTAGTTCATCAGGTAAGGTGGCCTGTGTCCGTGCCCTTCCACAAGCAACCCCCAGAACCTTTCTTTTTCCCCGAAGTTGACCGGCCCGTCCATTGCCTCCATCCCTCTTTCCTCCAGCCATGCCTTGCAAGTGTCAAACAGCAAAAAAGCTGCCTCCCTGTTATTGATACACTCAAAAAAGCCCATGCCCCCGGTTGGTTGTTTGAATGTGTAAGCGAGATCCTTATTGACAAAGGCGGCGACCCGGCCAATGAGCTCGCCCTGATGGTTTTTCAGTAACCAACGCGTGGCTTCACCGTTTCGGAAACGTGGGTTTTTATCCGGGTCAAATACGGCTTCCACATCCTGGTCCAAATGGCTGATCCAGTTCGGGTCGTCGGCATAAATCAGCCTTGGGAGGTGTAAAAACTCCCCGGCGGTTTTTTTGTCTTTCACTTCAATGACTTCCATGGGATGCGGTTTTTCTGCAGACAATCAGGTCAGGCAATTGTTGACAAAATTATGGATTTCGTTTTAAAAAATGGTGTAGGTTTGCATTTGCTGCGCACAGAAACAATGCCGATATTTTGTCAGACATGGATGGTGATTTTTTTAAGGATAAAGTTGTTCTTGTAACCGGGGCCTCGTCGGGGATTGGTCGCGCACTGGTATCGGAGGCCCTGCAATACGGTGCCTTTGTTGTCCTTGCTGCCCGTTCGCATGCAGAGATGCAGAAAGCTGTTGAAGGCCACGACAAGAACCGGTTTATGATTGTAAAAACAGATGTGGCCAAAGAATCCGATTGTGTCCGCCTGCTGGAAAGGACCACCGAGCGTTTCGGCCGCCTGGATGTGCTGATCAACAATGCCGGGGTGTCTATGCGTGCATTATTTGCAGATTTGGAAATCAGTGTGTTGGAACGCCTGATGCAGGTCAATTTCTGGGGAGCTGTGTATTGTACCAAATACGCCCTGCCGCATTTACTGCGATCCGGTGGCAGCGTGGTGGGGGTGTCCTCCATAGCCGGCTACAAGGGCTTGCCCGCCCGCAGTGGTTATTCTGCTTCCAAGTTTGCCCTGCAGGGTTTCCTCGAGTGCCTCCGGATTGAAAACCGGAAAACCGGTTTGCATGTGTTGATTGCCTGCCCCGGTTTCACCAGCTCCAACATCAGGAAAACAGCTCTGTCAAAAGATGGAAGCATGCAAGGGGAATCCCCCCGGGAGGAAGCCAAAATGATGCAGCCTGAAACGGTTGCCCGCCATATACTTCGGGCCACTGCCAGACGAAAGCGGACGCTGGTGCTGACCCGCCAGGGCAAGCTGACCGTTTGGCTGAACAAACTTTTTCCTGCCTGGACCGACAAGCTGGTGTACGATCATATGGCCAAAGAGCCAGATTCTCCGTTTGCTTAGAGAAATTTTCTTACTGAGGGTGCCGCCTTATAATTAATCTGTATATTTGTTTTCGTACACCTTAGTTACTCACCGAAAAACCCATCCCATGAAAAACATAATGGATATTAAGCCCCTGTATGGATTCGGCAGCCTGAAATTTGGCGCCACCCAAAAAGATGTGGAAGCTGTACTGGGTCCACCCCAGGAAACGGAAACCATTGATGTGGAAGGAGAAATCCACGAGGTGGAGGTATGGAGTTATTATGAGCTGGGGCATGCCGTTTATTTTGAGAAAGAGCTCAACAATGTGGTCACCAATTTTGAAACAGACAATGCCGAGGCAAGTATGTTTGGCCAAAAGGTTTTTGAACTGGATCAGGACGGGATCATTGAGCTGATGAAGAAAAATGGGTTTGAAGACCATGAAGTGGAGGATGACCCCGAGCTGGATGAGCGGATTGTCTTTTTCAATGATGCCCATATGCAGTTTGTGTTCGATAACGGGCGGCTCGGGCTGGTAAGCTGGGCGGTGGCCATGGATGAAGAGGAGAATATCCGCTGGCCCTAATGTGTAATTTATGTCTTCTTTATATCCCCTGAAGTTTACGCCTCTGTTCAGAGAAAAAGTCTGGGGAGGAACCCGATTGAAATCCTTGTTTGGGAAAGATTTTGCGCCTCTTCCTAATTGCGGTGAGTCGTGGGAGCTTTCTGGTGTGGATGGCAGTGAATCAGTGGTATCCAACGGGTTCCTGGAAGGAAACACGATCAATGAGCTTGCAGAAGTCTATATGGGCGACTTGATCGGTGACCGGGTTTACAGCGATCACGGGATTTCCTTTCCGCTACTCTTTAAATTCCTTGATACCTGCCAGCCCCTGTCCATCCAGGTCCACCCCGGCGACGCCATTGCCCGGGAGCGGCACAATTGCAGCGGCAAAGCAGAAATGTGGTATGTGCTGGAAGCTGACCCGGGGGCGGAGCTATTGCTGGGCTTCAACAAAGACACGGATCCCGGGGAATATTTACATCACCTTCAAAACAACACACTGCAACAGCTGTTGCGCCGGGAAAAAGTAAAACCCGGGGATGTGTTTTATATTCCCCCCGGGCAGGTGCACGGAATTGGTGCAGGGATCACCCTTTGCGAGATCCAGCAGTCATCCGACATTACCTACCGTTTATATGACTGGGGCAGGGGAGCGGAAACAGGGAGGGCCCGTAAACTGCATACGGAAGAAGCCATGGAGGTGATTGACTTCCGTGCCGGCGACCAGCGGATCACCTATTCCGAAAACCTGAATCGCCCCGTTGAGCTTGTGACCTCCCATGCCTTCACCACCAGGCTGGTCAGCTTTGACAGTGTGATTGAAAGTGATTATGTGTTTGTGGATTCATTCGTGGTGTATGTGTGTATCGGGGGAAGCGCGACCATCAGCTACCCGGGGGGCAAGGAGAAACTGTCGAAGGGAGAGACTGTACTGCTTCCCGCCGAGCTCAATAATGTGAGCCTGGCCCCGGACGGGGTTTGCAGCCTGCTGGAGACCTACCTGCC
>SKUN01000093.1 GCA_007129945.1 Bacteroidales bacterium | reverse complement strand
GCTTTGACCATAAAAGCCAGCGCAGCCATGTACCCGGATGTGTTGTTCTTATGAGCAATATTCTCCTGAAGATTGCCCTGATAGCCTGCCATTAAAGTTCTCAGATGACCGGCTCCTTCCTGACGGATTCTTTCCGCACTGATAGCGGATCCGCCGCCACCGGTTGCCGCATCCGTCTGTTTAACCGCCTGCTTCCATGCTGCAACAGGCAGATTCTCGTCAGGATCTTTTGAAAAATCCTCCGGGTCATCAATGGGCGTGTCAGGATCGGCCTGTTCATAAAAATGCAGCTTGCGCAAATGCACAGGATGGCTGTAATTGGACACAAGCCATGGGTAGTAGGCCGCACCATACTGCAGGTGATTGATGCCGATCCGGTTCCGGAAATCAGCAATGGGTTGATCTGTTATAGTTTCCGGCAGATACCCAAGCATAAGATCCAGGATGCAAAACCTGTTTTGCAACCCGGCACATTGTGTCAGTGCAAGCTTTTGTAATTTGGAAAACCCCACCCCGTCCGGCTCATCATTCTCATCAAGCAACCCAACAGCATCGGGCACCAGCAAGAGTGTGGGCTCATCATATTTGCGCAGGGCGTCGATTCCTTTTGAAAGGGCCGTAAGGTCAACCTTGTCGTTGTAATTTCCCACACTCACCACAAAACAAATGCCCCCGCCATTGTCAAAAAGCTGACGCATGGCATCGTAGAGGAAAAAACGCTTGTCCGCTTTTACCGAAACAATGGCATTCCCTTTGTTTTCATCCGTAACCAGATGGTATGCGGCAGGCTCAAATGCCTTCCCGTACAAAGACTCAAACTCCACAAGGGACCTGATCTTTACCGGGATGCCCCTGAGGTCATCCCCCCCGGCATCAAGGGCTTTTTCGGTGTATCCGATCAAGGCGGGAACAGCAGTGTCCGCCCCTGCTACTGAAGGTGGATACAGTGACTTTTCCTGCACATATACACCCGGCGTTTTGTAAGACATAATCCTGTTTTTTTTATGTTTTTATCAGGACACAGCCATTTTATGACTGAACCGGAGGATGATAAACTCTGCGGGTCTTACCACGGCCATTCCTACTTCAACAATCATGCGGCCTTCAAGGATATCGTGGGCCGTCATGGTTTCACCCAGCCCCACGCGCACAAAAAATGCATCATCGGCTTTTGCGCCCTGCAGGGCACCGGCACGCCACTGAAGAATCAGGAAGTTCTCAATCATTGCCCTCACCTTGACCCAGGTGTTGGCATCATTGGGTTCAAAAACAAATGGCTCAGTGGATTTTTTGACACTTTCTTCCACCATATTGTAAAAGCGGCGGACACTGATATAGCGCCACTCATTGTCATTACCTGCAAGGGTTCTCGCCCCCCAGACCATCAATCCCTTGCCCGTGAAATCCCGGATGGCATTGATCGATTTTCCGCTCATGGTCACGTTCATATCCCCCTGATCTTCATTGTCAATCTTTTCGGTGACCTCACCCACCATGTTGAGACTCACATTGGCAGGGGCTTTCCATACACCACGCGTGCGGTCTACCGTGGCATACACGCCGGCAATCGCTGCCGCAGGTGGCAACACAACCCGAAACCTGTTCATCTGCTTTTTGATCAAAGCATACAACTCACTGTTCATGTGAAACAGCGACTTTTTCGGACTTTCGACCTCTGTCTGCCCTTCTTCGGGGAACTTTCTCAGGACTTCTGCATCAGCTAAATCACCGGTACCCCCTGACAGCTTTACCTGGCTTTCATCCGCAAAAAAGGGCAAGGTGGATCTCAGCCACGGATAATAGGCCGCGCCGTATGAAAGGTTGTTGTTGCCGATACCTGACCGGAATCCGTCAATCACGTCGCTTAATTCGTCGCCGGATTCCTTCCAAAGATCAGCAATCACCACCCTGTCCATCAATTCAGCCGCCTGGGTCAGCGCCAGCTTGTGCAGTGTGTAATGGTCCGCTTTCTTAAGCGACACCGCATCAGTAAAGACAATGATGGTGGGTTCATCTTCCTTTCGGAGCGCTGCCAGCGCATCCTCCATTTGCTTGCTGTTGCCAAAATTTGCCCCATCGTATTTGCCGCAGGAGATGACATGGCACGGGCCGCCGCCATTGGCAAAATAGATCTGCAGGCCATAATGCATGCGGAACTTCAGGTCATCACCAGGGTCTTTCAATTCACCATCAAGGACAAACCCGCCATTGCCATTGGCTTTGATCTTGATCCCGGCAGATGGATCACCATTATGGAAGTTGGTCTGAAGCGGTGCGCCGTAAATTTCTTCAAAATCTTTCAGCGACCTGATGCGCCGGGGTTTGTTAAGCAGCGACAATCCATTGAAGTTGTCATTTTTCGTGTACCCGATAAATGCGGGGATGGCAGTTTCTACCTGCGCCACCGAAGGCGGCAGTTTAGAAATTTCCTCCACGTATACGCCGGGGGTTCTGTAATTTTTCGCCATGGCTTTATTGTTTTAATGAATGTATGTGAACTTCTGAGTAAAACCTGTCTTCATCGGGGTCGGTCAGTGCTTCAGCTTTGATCGGGGCTTTGCCGGGATTCGGCAGCTCCACATCCTCGTTGTATTTATTTTTCGTGGTTAAATTCTGAATGACCCCGTAACGCGTCAGTGGCAGGGGGTTGTCGGTCACAAAAGGTTCGTTGAAATCATGCGACACATACCGCCAGTGAGTGCGCCGGTTGAGAAAATGCAGGTGATACACCGGAGAACGGAGGCTGCCGTCAGATCCGGTCATGTTGTACTGAGCCACCCCGGCTTCGGCGGCCAGGTTGATGACCGCAAAAGGAGAAAATCTTTCCCTGAGAAGATAAAACAACAGCTCTTCCTTGTGAGCAGGCACTTGCTGCGACTCAAAAACCGCCCGGTAAAAGCCATCCGGAAAATCCTGCATGTCTGCCCTTACCAGGGGTTCATCTCCGTTGAGAATATCAATCCGCGGGGAAATGAGGTTTCCGCCAGCATCTTTGATGGTGACTTCTTCTGGCTTATATACATGTTCTGTTCTTTTTCTCAGGATTCCGCGCACCACAGGGTGCCGGT
Source organism: Bacteroidales bacterium (assembly GCA_007129945.1). GTDB lineage: Bacteria > Bacteroidota > Bacteroidia > Bacteroidales > UBA7960 > PUPG01. The sequence continues at coordinate 2,744 of SKUN01000093.1, read as the reverse complement.
CACTGACATTGGCAAACACGGGAACATCACCCTGCAGTGTACCGGAGGTCCACGCCTCGCCCGGAGACTCCGGGTCAATTTGATTCTTCAGGGAAGCTGTGTACAAGGTGGTGGGATTCAGCGAGTCATTGACCAGTATGTCTCCGGGATAATAAACCTGCCCGCCGTTGACATAAACGGGTGGATAGGCAGCGAGTTGGGGAAAAGGCTGTGCTGATTCACCGGAAGGGTTGCGAAACACATACATCTTCCCTTCATTTCCAACCAGCGGTAACGCCGTATAGTTCAGGAAATTCATGTCCTTCATCCTCAGAAGGAAAGTGAACTCCTGCTCCGGTGCAAGGATATGGAAAGGCATCCATTTACCGGGATTGTTTTCCGCTTTCTCCGCCCTTATCCCCACAATGAAGCCCTGAGAAGTGGCCCTGAACACCCCATGGTGGTCATCCAGCACTTTCTGACATGCTGAAGTCGGGACTATCTCAAAAAAATCACGTACATCATACTTCAGCATCATTTCCGCCTTTTCTCCGGCTGACATGCTTTCAAAGGCTGTCTCACCCCTGTTCAGGAAATAATGGTGAAAGATCTTTACCTCGAACAAAATGGGAAATGTGATGGTCAAAGCCATTGCTTAAACGTTTATTGGTTACCAGTTACAAAATGGTTACCGGTCACACCATGGTTACCGGTCACACCATGATTGGCGGTCACACCATGGTTACCGGTCATACACCAGATTTTTTGATCCTTACCTGCCTGATCACCCCGCGTGTTTCGCGGGTGCTGTCGCGCTCGAGTTGCAATATCCTCACCTTATAACAAACAAACGGATGCTGCCTGCCACCCAGCATACTCCACAGATGATTCACCTGTTCCAGGCTCAATGACTGCAAATCGAGGATAAGCTTGAAGTCATCAGCCAGGCCGTCTGTCTGCGTTACACTGTTTTGCGCGGTGAAAATGTTTTTTCCCTGGAAAAAAGTAATGACGTGGGATAGATAAATCAGGGCATGGGTATAATTATTCATACACACGGTTACCACCATCGATAAGTTCAGGTTAACCGGTGGGTTTTCGTATTTGACCAGCTCATCCTGCATCAACACATAACCCGGATCATTTTTCATGGTGGTTTCCTCGCCGATGTTGAACAAGGTGAGCAGAATGTTATTCTTTTTGGAAAGATCATCCTCACTCAAAAGGGCGATATTATCCAGTTCAACAACCGGCGATGCCACAACATCATCGTCTTTTTTGACCCGGTCAATGTAACCATTCATCTGTTCTGCCAAAAAACTGAACACAGGGTGTATCATCTCTCAGGCAAATTAAATTGCAATAACAAGTCGCTTGCTGTCACAAACGTTGCGCAGTAATAGAAGGATGGGTGAAGAAGAGGGCAAAAATGAGGTTCATCTGGATCACGAATTACAGGTGATTCCAGGATCGTGGCTCCATCGGCTGCATCATTGGCAGAAATTACCTGCCATGATCAGGACGCTTAAAAAATGAAACAGTCTGAAAAGGTAATAAACATCCGTTTAATATCCAAATTTTTTGTACAAATTTTTTTGTAATAAATGGCGCTTCGTGGTGTTTTTTCATACTTTTACACCTGAACCCTGTTTTTTATTCTGCCATCATGCCTATTTGATGTTTCTATCCCCAATTGCGTCCAGACAATATCACCACAGCATTCACCCGACACCAACCCAGAACATTATTCACCTCAGCATTCACCCAACACTGTCCATTATGAAAACCTCGTTCCGCTTTATATGGATCATTGGCCTTGTCTGTTTTTTGACAGGATGCGTTCCGGAGCCACAGGAAGCTGTGGTCAGCGGAACCTATTCCGGGCATCCCATTGAAAAGATCCAATTCACGACCCCCGTAAACGGGGTAACCAACCGGTTTTTCTCCGATGTCACCGAGGTGTGCCCGGAGGGCAATTTCAGCTTTACCGTAACCACCGACCGGCCGGTTTTTGTGAACCTGAACTTTTACGGAGCCCCGTCGCTGATCGTGGAACCCGGGGGCACATACCACCTGGAATTGTTGCTTGACCCCGATCAGGGCTTTGAAATGGATGGCGACTTCAGCGACATCCAGGCTTTTTACAACACCTTTAACCACGAGGATCCCCGCAGCTGCGTGTACAACTATTCAGATGACATCTCCAATTACCGGATCGTCAACGAGGGCCTGTTGGCCGACCTGGAAGAAGAAATGCAAAAGATCGATGCCGCTTACGAGTCGGGGAAACTGCCCCGGGATGTCTATGAAATGATGCGTAAAGACCGGAAATTGTATTACCAGGTCGCCCGAATCGTGGTGGCCTCAGCCAATTACCTGCGCATGATGTCGGATGACCGGCAGGTTCCCGGTGAGGTTTTCGAGATCTGGGAAGATGCCATTGCCTCCGTTTCCACAGAAAACCCCTTGTTTTACACTTCCCTGCAGGCCTATGACCACCTGTTGTTTACCTACTGGCACCACATATACACCGATCCGGCCTTCGACTATGATGAATTCAGGCAAACCCGGGCAGCAAAGCGGGAAGCCCGCGAGGTCCTCGCCCACACCCTGGACAGGGCGCCGGAGTTCTTTTCAGGGAAAGCCCTGGAATTCTTTATGGCCGCCTACCTCACCGAACAATTTGCGGCCAGACAATCACACGACGAACTGCCCGGTGTAATCGCCGGCTTCGCAAACCAATACCCGGACAGCGACTACCTGGT
>SKUN01000078.1 GCA_007129945.1 Bacteroidales bacterium | reverse complement strand
CCCCATCACTCATCCCATGAGAACCAACAACCAACAACCAACAACCGCCTGGGCCATTTACCCGGCCATAGGCAGCTTCCCCATCACTCATCCCATGAGAACCAACAACCAACAACCAACAACCGCCTGGGCCATTTACCCGGCCATAGGCAGCTTCCCCATCACTCATCCCATGAGAACCAACAACTAACCAACAACCGGAGAGGGCGACAGCCCTCGACTAACCATCTTTAATCATCCCTTCCATCGATTTCTTCAATGCCCTGGCGTTCGACAGGAATTCTTCGACGGTCATTTCTTTCAAGAATAACATGCCGTGGCTTGCCCGGATGTTTGGGTGGTTGTTCTGGTAAAAGTAATTTTTTCCCAGCAATATCTGAAGATCGTTGAGTTGTTCCACCCAGATTTTCTGGGCCAGTTCGCTGAATTTGCCGTTGTGCTCATAGCTCGGGAAGGATGCGTCTACCTGGCTCACGTAACAGGCACTGAAAGATGCGTTCATGGCGGCCATGGCATCCAGCGAAACGGGGTAGATGACGTTTGCTTCGGCCGGGTTAAACCTGTACCAAACGTTCCTGTAACCCCAAATGCGTAGCCCGGAAAGGTCTTTTTCCTTGCTCCACAGGCGCACGGCCTCGGCAATTGCCTGCAGCACTTTGTAGTGGGTGTCCGGGCCGCTGCCTTCCGGGTCGAAGGCAAGACTCAGCACGGTGGGGTTGATGTTTCTCAGCATCTCCAGTATGGGCTGCACATCCCTTTCCTGTTCCGGTTGTTCAGTAAAGACGTCACCTTTATAGAATCCCAGGCGTGCATGGCTTACATTATTGACCTGTATGCCATAATGTGCCCAAACCAGTTCCTCTTCAAACTCCCGGATCATGCCCTTCAGACGCTGAATATCCGGCGGATTTTTCTCCCCGTCGTAGCTGTTTTTCAGAACGAGCGATATTTCATTGATCACTTCTGCCAAATGGTCTTTGCTCTGTATTTCGTATATCTCTACCAGAGCCCTGACGATCCGGTGGCATACACCCCTCCGGCGTTCTTTATGATCGCCGGCGGCCACCCTGGTCAGGTAGTGATACACATCCTTGTCGCTTTTGTATTTATAGCCGTGCAGGAAAAAGTCGGGGTAGTTCACCATCTGGATCTGCCCTTTCCAAAGAAACTCTTTGGTTTCTTCAAGGATCTCAATGACAAATTTGTTTGTCACAGCGGTAAAGCCTGAAGTAAATACCGAAAAATGAAATTTATTGGAGGGGACCCTGATGTGGTTGGAAATATAAGGCAGGATGCCGAGCATGATGTCATCATGATGGGGTCCGGTATGCAGGAAAACTTCATTTTCTTCCTGCTGCATGCCCCGGTAGATTTTTTTCTCAATGCTTTCGCAAACCGATTCAACTGTGTTCTCGCCAAGGTCTGGAATCAGTTTGCAATACTTGTCCTCTTTCAGGTCTTCCATGGTCAGATGATGCCCGTATTTGTCAAGTTTTTTGCAAAGCTTGATCACTGCCAGTTCTGTCTTTTCATGGGGCCAGGGCTCACTCTGGAAAAAGCTGTTGACACTGTCGGTGAGTTTTGAGGCGGCTCCTTCAGTCAGGAAAAAACGGCTGTTTTTCAGTTTGTTCAGAACGGTGGCCGGGTAGAGATTGTTGATGGGGTTTTCAATGGATTTTCTTACCATTTTGGCTTTGGCTTCCCCTGCAGCGATGATGATGGCCACCCCGTCCGGGTTATAAGTGATGGTTTCCAGCCCGATGGTGATCACCAGCCTGTTTTTGGATACCTCGATTCCGCCCAGGTCTCCTGCTGCCACGGCCTGGGTTTCAAAGTTGGTCTCGGTCAGCCTGGTGGTGCTGAAAATGTCTGAGCCTCGAACATTGAAGGCAATGTGTCCGTCAGGCCCGAGCCCGCCCAGGAAGAAGCCGATCCCTCCTTTTTCCCTGATCTTTTGTTCAAACTGGCTGCACCAGTTGTCGATCAAAAAGAGTGATTGCTGCTGCAATTCCTCCATGCGTGAATGGCATTCCCGGTAACGAAGCGAGGGGTCCACCCTGTAATCAGGAAAAACTTCTGAAAAATGTTTCCCCTGGGCCAGGGGAATCTCATCGCAATTGATCAGCAGGGCATTGTCGGGGTTCAGACCAAAACCGTCTATATAGTAATTCATCACATAATGATAGAAGCTGTTATTCTGGCTTGACGGGATGGGGTAGAACTCATCAATCTGCACGAAATGCAAGTCGCTCAATGTGGGTCTTTCCTTGAGCATCAACCCGTACTTTTCCCTGATTTCCCTGCCGTTTTGGTTGTCCCAGTTGTCGAGCAGATATTGTGTCCATTTGATGAAGAACTCCGGTGTTTTACCCGTTGGGAGACTAATCACTCCCCGGGGGTTCTCCGACACCCATTCAAGGAAACGCAGTGAGGTCAACAAACCCAGCTTGGGAAAGTTGTCGACACATACGTAAGGAATGTTGGCAGACATTTTGTCAATGCCCGACTCCTTTACAAAGGCTTTTTCGACAGATGATTCAAAAAACTGATCTGCAATATGTGTAGAGTGATCCTGGGTCATGGCTGAAAATGACTTTAAAAAGGTGAATTAATTATATTAGGGTGCTTATTTCTGTTTCCTGAAATAAGTCACTTTGTCGATTACCTGGTAGTCGCCCCGGGTAAAATCGGGAATCTGAACAGGCATGCTGTAACTGTCGGCCGACTTTTCCGAAAGTTCAATGATGGAGGACCACTCGGCGGCATCGTACACATCCTGGTCAAGGGGAAGTCCATTGCGCAGACAGTAGATCAGCCGGTAGTCCATGACGAAGTCCTGGCCGTCATTTTTTGCGATCTCATTTATATTGAAGCCCAGTTGTTCAATTATTGGATTGAGTTCTTTTCTGATGGGATGCACATATTCTTTGCGCAGCTTTTCCAGCGTTTCGTCTTCCAGGGGTTCCATGCCGTCGGGCGCAAGGCTTATCATTGTTCTGGGCCATTTCTGGGCGAAACCCTTTGTGCCGCTCAACAGATGTATTCTGCTGTAGGGCCGGGGGCTGGTGATGTCGTGCTGGAGTACAATGCTTTTCCCTTTTTCGGTACGTATCAGGGATGTGTTCATGTCACCGTTTTTATATTCCTTGCGTGCATACTCCGACCCGGGGCCGTATTTTTCTGCAGCGTAGTGTTTCAGGGCAAAGGGAGCGGTGGACATGGACACCATATAATCGAAGCGGTCGCCACGGTGGATATTCATGCTGTGGCACAACGGACCGAGGCCGTGTGTGGGGTAGAGGTTACCATTTTTCCTTTCGTGGTACTTCAGGCGCCACATGTTCCAGTAGCCATTCTCGGTATCAAGGATCAGGTTTTTGAGATCATGAATATAAGCACCTTCGGCATGGTTGATCTCACCCAGCAAGCCGTGCTGCACCATGTTCAGGGTGGTCATTTCGAAATCGCCGTAGTTGCAGTTCTCCAGTTGCATACAGTGTTTTCTGGTTCTTTCGGCTGTGTCCACCAGTTTCCAGCAATCTTCAATGGTGGTGGCGGCAGGCACTTCGATGGCTGCGTGTTTGCCGGATTCCATGGCATGTACTGCAATGGGCACATGGAGGTCGTAATGGGTGGAAATGTAGACCAGATCAATGTCGTCCCGTTCACATATTTCCTTCCAATCCTCTTCTCCGGTGTAAGTGTCTACGGGGTTCATCCCGAAACTCTGCATGATATGCTGGGCCCGCCGTACTTTTTCTTCATCAATATCACAAAAGACTTTGATCTCGGCCCCTTCAATGTGTAAAAAACGTTTGATTGTACTATTCATTCGCATCCCCAGTCCTATAAAAGCGATGCGTACGTTGTCGATGGGTTCGCAACGCAGTTCAATGGCATGACGCTGTCCGGGTTTGCGTGATGGTGCAGGGAAAAGTTTTGCCGGCAGATGCTGGGTCATAGAGTATCGGAATCAGGTAAGGATAGAATGTTGTCAGAACCGGGAAGAAACAACTTTGGGTAATTGCTTACCCAAAGTTGTTCACAATCACCAATCAACAAACAACATGATTCATTTATTCTGTTATTCTGTGGTATAATAGGTTACGGTTTCGAGCTCATCCCATGCGCCCCTTGTAAAGTCAGGGAACTTCACGGGCATTCCGTTGTTTTCAGCGGAAACCCTTGACAACTCGATAACTGCTGACCATTCTGCTGCGTCATATACGTCCTGATCGAGTGGAAGCCCGTGGTGCAGGCAATAGATCAGGCGATAATCCATGATGAAGTCCATCCCGCCGTGTCCGCCCACTTCGCGCGCTACCTCACCCACTTCGGTTACAATGGGGTGTTCGTATTTCTCCAGCAAGGCCTGCATTTCTTCTTCCGGAATGAAACCATGCCCCTGTCCGTCAATGGTTATTCCCGGGCTGGGATACTTCCTGGCAAATGCATCGGTTCCGCTGATCATATGAATGCGGTCGTAGGGGCGGGGACTTACCACGTCGTGCTGCAGCTTGATGGTTTTTCCTTTGGCGGTTTTGATGATGGAAGTGTTCATGTCTCCTTTGGCATAATCGTATTGGGCATATTCGGAGTCTTCCCCGAATTGTTCCTCTGCGTATTGCGTCAATCCGAACTGGTCGCTGGAAATGGAAACAATGTGCTCCATCCGGTCACCACGATGGATGTTGAGAATATGGGCCAGTGCGCCAAGGCCATGCATGGGGTAAAGATTGCCGTCATATTTCTCATGATGGCGGAGGCGCCACATGTCCCAGTAACCGCCTTCTTCGGCAAATAACAAGGAGCGAAGGTCATGAATGTAGGCCCCTTCCACATGGACGATCTCTCCGAAAAATCCTTGCTGGGCCATGTTCAGGGTTGCTAACTCAAAAAAGTCATAATTCACATTTTCCAGCATCATCATGTGGCGGCGGGTTCTTTCTGCTGTGTTAACCAGTTCCCAGGCTTCATCGATGGTAAGTGCTGCGGGAATTTCCGTGGCCACATGTTTTCCCTGTTCCATGGAGTACACGGCAATGGGGGTGTGGAGATCCCAATGGGTGCAGATGTAGATCAGGTCCACATCCTCTCGCTGGGCAATGGTTTTCCAGTCTTCCTCTCCGGTATAGCCATCGGCTGCCGGTTTGCCCATATCTGCCAGGGTTTGCTGTGCCCGCTCTACATTCGCGGGTACCACGTCAGCGAGGGCCACAATTTCCGCTTCTTCGATATAGCTCAGACGCCTGACGGCTCCCTGTCCGCGCATCCCAAGTCCAATGATGGCCACACTCACAGTTTCGATGGGGTCTGCACGGAGCTCCAAAACGTGATCCTGTCCCGCAGGACGGGGAGGGGTCGGGAACACATCCACTGCCTCAAAAGGCTGATCGATGCCCGGTTGCCCTGCTGAATTGCAGGCTGTCATACTGAAGGCGACCAGGACCACCATCAGAATTCGCAGACTTAACATTGATTTTTTCATCGTATTGATTGTTTAATTGTTAATAATCATTATTCTAAAATACTTCAAAATATTAGATGATCGGGCGCTTACGCCGGATTCCATAATTTTTGGGGATAAACCCCTTCTTTGACCAGTTCGTTGATGCAATCCATGGCCATGAACTTGTCTTTGTAATAGGTAACCCCGAACCATTGCGCATCGCAGTGAAGCACTTCCACGCCGACCTTTTCCTTCCTGATCAGTTCATCCACCAGAAATGGAATGTAAGCTTCTGCCTTCAGGTCCTGAGCATTTGCTTCAAGAAAAGCAATAAGCCTGTTTTCAAGATGGGTGAATATATCGGGAGTAAACCCCCAGAAATTCATCGATACCGTGGCTTCCGGGTTCAGGAATTTGAGCTGTCCGTTTTGATGGTTCATTACTTTGCCTCCAATGTCTTTGGAAATGCTGGTGTGTTCTTCCACTTTTTCCAGGGTGTTGCCATTGGTTGAACAAATTCCCCTGGATACGCT
>SKUN01000084.1 GCA_007129945.1 Bacteroidales bacterium | reverse complement strand
CGAACGGCAGGAAAACAGTTATATAGGCAAGATCGGTAAAACCATTCAGCCGGTAATGGCTCCACTGGGTTTTGACTGGAAAATGAGTATCAGCATCCTCTCCGGGGTGGCGGCCAAAGAAATTGTGGTAAGTACCATAGCAGTGCTATACCAGGTGGATGAAACCGTGCAGGCCCACAGCCAGAGCCTGGTTGAAAAAATTCAAACCCAGACCTACAGTTCCGGCCCGAAGAAAGGAGAGCCCGTATTTACCCCATTGGTGGCATTGTCCTTTATGTTGTTTGTTCTTCTGTATTTCCCATGCATCGGGGTAATTGCTACCATCGGCAGGGAAGGCGGCCACTGGAAATGGGGATTGTTTACCATTGCCTACACCACCCTGGTGGCCTGGATCATATCATTTATCGTATATCAAACAGGAAGCCTTATCATATCATTATGATCATACAATGGATCATTACTGCCCTTATTCTGATTGCAGCCCTGATATACACATTCAGGCGGCTGGCTGTCTATTTTCGAAAATCTCCCTCAAAGAAAAAAGGAGGGTGTGAGGACTTTGGCGGCGACTGCGCCGCTTGTTTGAAACACCGGTAAAACTTTTTTGTCGTCCGGTCAGCATTCCAATCAACGGGTCTTTTCAATTATTTCGTACATTTGGTTATAACACCAAAGACTACACGCATTGGATCTGCATGCCATTCTTTTAAAATATTGGGGGTTTTCCTCTTTCAGACCACTTCAGGAGGACATCATCCGGTCTGTAGTCGATGGCCATGACACACTTGCCCTGCTGCCGACCGGCGGTGGAAAGTCACTTTGCTACCAGGTTCCCGGAGTTGCACTGGAGGGGTTATGCATCGTGGTAAGCCCCCTTATCGCCCTGATGAAGGACCAGGTTCAGGCGTTAAAAGAGAAAGGGATCAAGGCCACAGGGATTTATCATGGGATGAGCAGGGTGGAAATTGACAATGCCGTTGACAACTGTGTCTACGGAGACGTAAAATTTCTGTACCTCAGCCCGGAGCGACTTACGACAGACCTCATCCGAAGCAGGATGGAGAAAATGAACGTCAGCCTTCTGGCGGTCGATGAATCACACTGCATTTCGCAGTGGGGCTATGATTTCCGCCCCCCCTATTTGCAGATTGCCGAAGTAAGAACACTGATTCCCAACACCCCCATACTGGCACTGACTGCTACTGCAACCCCACAGGTTGTCAATGACATTCAGGAAAAGCTCCATTTCAGTTCGCCAAAGGTCTTTCAAAAGAGCTTTGAACGAAAAAACCTGGCCTATGTGGTTTTTCGTGAAGAAGACAAGCTTAACAGGCTCCTGAAGATATGCAGAAATGTCACAGGTACAGGGGTAGTTTATGTCAGAAATCGTAAACGAACGCGAGAAATTGCACGCTGGCTTGAGCAACAGGGGGTCAGTGCAGATTTTTACCACGCAGGGCTGACCACTCTGGAGAGGGATGCAAAACAAAATGCATGGATGAAGGAGCGTACCCGGGTAGTAGTGTCAACCAATGCTTTCGGGATGGGTATTGACAAGTCCAACGTCAGGTTTGTGGTACATATGGACCTGCCCGACAGTCCGGAGGCCTACTTTCAGGAAGCAGGCCGTGCCGGACGTGACGGAAAAAAAGCGTATGCCATTTTGCTGTTTAATGAGTCCGATATTATGGACTTGCAGGAGTTTCACGAAAGGTCTTTCCCCCCAATTAAAGTGATCAAAAAGGTATATACCTGCCTGGGGAATTATTTCCAGCTGGCCATTGGCAGCGGAAAGGATCAGAGCATGCCCTTCGAGCTCACCACATTTGCCAGGAATTACGGCATGGATCCTTTCGTGGTATTCAATGCCCTTGGTTTCCTGGAGAAGGAGGGTTACCTGGGGTTGTCTGAGGCCATGTCCAACCCCTCCCGCATTATGTTCCTGGTTAATAATGAAACACTTTATCGTTTCCATGTTGCCAACCCGGGATACGACTCTTTCATTAAACTGCTTCTACGATCCTACAGCGGCCTTTTTTCAGAGTTCACAAGGATTCAGGAAACTGACATCGCCAAAAGGGCCGGGATACCAAAAGACAATGTGCAGAAAATGCTTACGGAACTCCACGAGATGCAGATTCTCCACTATAAAAAACAGAATGACCAACCCCTGATTACCTTTCTCGAAGAACGCATGTCGGAAGCAGATCTTACCATTTCCAAATCCGTTTACAAAGAAAGGAAAGAATTTTCCGGGAAACGCATGAATGCGATGCTTGACTATGCCCGGTCAGAAAACAAGTGCCGCAGCCTTTACCTGCTGGCCTATTTTGGGGAAACAGACGCTTTAAGGTGCGGACAATGTGATGTATGCCTGGAAAGAAACAAAACCGGGGTATCTTCCTATGAATTTGAACAAATTCTAGCCCTGATCAAACCACAGATCCAGGAAAAACAAATTAGTCTGGAAACCCTGATACAGGAGCTGGATATTCAACTTTCAGAGAAAAAGGTGATTAACGTGATCCGTTATCTCCTGGATAAAGGAACAATCAGCCCTGACAAGGAAGGAATACTCCATTGGCACAATTCCTGATTATCACTAAATTTGCGGAATGCAACAATACCAACATCTTTTTTTCGACCTCGACCGAACCCTGTATGACTTCGATGCCAATAACCGGGACACCCTAAGCAGGCTATTTCGCAAATACAATATTGGCGATACAGGCAGGATCAATTTTGACACATTCCTGGATGCTTACAGGCCAATCAATCTTGCTTTATGGGAGCAATACAAGCGCAAGGAGATCAGCAAGGAAACGCTAAATCATCGCCGGTTTGCCGAAACTTTAAAGGCTTGCGGGCTGGACAACGGAATTGCCGGTGATTTTGCCAGAGACTACCTGGACATTAGCCCTGCACAGAAACGTCTGCTCCCCGATACGGTCGATACCCTGAAATATCTGTCGGAAAGCTACGCCCTTCACATTATCACAAACGGCTTTGAAGAGGTGCAATACCCCAAAATGGAGCGCTGCGGACTCATGCCGTTTTTCAGACACATCATTACCTCTGAAAAGGCCGGTGTGCAGAAACCTGCTCCGGAAATTTTCGAATATGCCCTGAACCTCGCAGGGGCTTCAGCCGAAGAATCATTGATGATCGGGGACGATCCGGTTGCGGATATTGAAGGCGCCTGCAGGCAGGGAATAGACCAGGTATGGTTATCGTCAGATGAAGAAGATTGTCCTGCAACTCCTACCTACCGAATTACCGCCTTGAAAGAACTTATGTCAATCCTCTGAGAGATCCAGTTCTGCAAGTACAGAAACCCCTCCTTTCACCTTGTCCCCCGGCTTCACATTTACTGCTGCTTCTTCCGGGAGGAAAACATCCACCCGCGAGCCAAACTTAATAAAGCCGAGTTCGCCGCCCTGGGTTACTTCCTCTCCTTCCTTGCTGTAGCAAACAATCCTGCGGGCCACCACTCCGGCAATCTGTCTGACCATGAACTGCAGTCCCGAGCGGGTTTCAAATACCACAGTCATCCGCTCATTGTGAAGGCTCGATTTGGGATGCCATGCAACCAGAAAACTACCGGGGTGATAGGCTTTATAGATCACGCGCGCATCCAGGGGGTAACGATTAAGATGCACATTCAGCGGGGACATAAACACCGATATCTGCTGCATCGGTTTATCAAAAAACTCCTCTTCCCGGGTTTTATCTGCTACAACCACAGTGCCGTCTGCCGGACTTAAAAACAACCGTGGATTATGGGGAGTCAGCCGTTTGGGATGGCGAAAAAAGTGTACGACCCCGCCAAAAAGAATAAGCAAAAGAAAAATAATGACATAAAACCAGCTGCCGCCACCGGGCAGGGCCATATATGCCACAAACCCGGCCAGCAGGCAGATAAAGGCAGTAATAAAAACAATTCTACGTCCTTCCTTGTGAATTTTCATCAATTAAGTACCCTTGTTAAATTCTTGAATAACCGCCATTCACGGTTAAAAACTATCCCACGACCCCTGTATGCTCCGGTCAATAGGTCATCAGCAAATAGACAAACACAAAAGGAGCGGCCATAAATACACCGTCAAAACGATCCAGCACGCCCCCGTGCCCCGGCAAAATACTGCCACTGTCTTTCGCTTTGATACTGCGCTTGAACATCGATTCAAACAAATCACCGTAAGAGCCAAAAATCACCACGATCAGAGAGATCACCAGCCAGTCGATCATTGAAACCTGTTGGTAATAGGAAGCAATCAGTATCGCACTTACAACAGCGAGCAGTCCGCCTCCGATGGCTCCCTCCCAGGTCTTCTTCGGAGATATCCGCTCAAACAGGCGGTGGCGGCCAATGGCTGTTCCGATCACATAGGCCGCAGTTTCGTTAATCCAGACAAGAAAAAAGAAGCCCAGCAGCAGGCTTGAGTGATACACCCCCGGCAGAAATGCCGGATTTGGAAAATAATTCAACAGGGAAAACGGAACTGCTACATAAAGCAATCCGAAAAATGTGAATGCAATATTGGTAAATGGATTGGGGTTATTCCGGTATAATTCAAACAGAAAGATCAGGAAAATAAATACAAAATTCAGCAAAAGCCACAATAAGTTCAGGATATCGGTTGCGATGAGCGCATTGGTGGCGAAAAGTATTATTCCGGCAAGTATTCCGGCTACCTTATTGGGATACACCCCGGCCCGTTCCACCAAGGAATAAAACTCCCATAACCCTACACCTGTAAAAACCAAAAAAAGTAATGAAAACAAATACTGATGCGTGATAACAGATGCGATCACCAATAACACCAATACAATTCCTGTAATAGTCCTCCGGGCCAGATTACTCACAACAACTCTTTATTGATTATTTGCTTTGCTTTCAGTACATCATCCGCCTGTACATACAATTCCAGCTCCCCAAAAAGGTAGGCAGAATCCTTTTTGTTCATAATAACACTGTTAATTCCGGAATCTTTCAAAACGGCCTGCACAATATCTACTTTGTGCTCCTGGGTATTGCTATAAATTTTTTGCCAGTTGTCCTTCATTTGTACAACAATTTCCGGTTAACGGTTTTTCTGCAAAAGCCTGCCTTGTATTTATTGAACCGGCACCGATATATCAAGCATAAAAACATACAACTCTTTCGGGCCGTGAGCACCAAGAACAAGATTTTTTTCAATATCAGCCGTTCGGCTTGGCCCTGTAACAAAGCTGATCAGCGATGGAATCTCTTTACCATACCTGGCCTGCAGAAAACGAAAGGCATCTTTGGGCTCATCAACAAACTGTTTATTGGTGGCAACCACAATGTGGACAGGAGGTGTGATAAAACCCCTGCGGCTCATGGTCTGGCGGCTGCTCAGAACAACGGATCCATGACGCACAACGAGCGCCTCACAACCAGTAACAGCTGCCCTGCATCCTGATAACTCCTCCTTATCTCCGGCAATTTCAAGCTTCAGCTCTTTCAGCAGACCCAAAAGAAAAGTTTCCCCGCAAAATACCTGCTGAATCCCTTTTTGTGATAACAGGGTGTGCAATCCGCCGGTCAGTTCATCCACATCTTTGCAAAAAACAAAGTGGCCGTTCACCCGGATGAGTGCCTCAGCAAAAGCTTCCTCCCGGTAATCAGCCTCCGGTTTACGGAACACCCCCGCCCCGCCGTCCACTCCTTCATAGGGAGCAGGCATACCATTTACCAGGGCATCCCGGATCTTCTTCAAAACTTTCTCCTTGGAGGTACTCTCCTTCATTGAGTAAAATTATGACTCATTCAACTTTTTTTTCCCGTCCTCTTTTTTACTCATGGACGATCCTACACCAAATTCCTGTTCCCTTGCATATTCAGAATCCGGAAAGGGTCTTTTGCCAAAGATCCTTTCCAGGTCTTCGCGGAAAATCACTTCTTTTTCAAGCAACAGATCACCCAGCTGCGAGAGTTTGTCCTTCCTGGTCATTAACATATCCTTGGCACGCGAATAAGCCTTTTCTATCAGGGCACTTACCTCTTCATCAATGGTCTGTGCCGTTTTCTCGGAGTATGGTTTCGTGAAGTTGTACTCATTCTGTCCGCTGGAATCGTAATAGCTCACATTACCGATTTTTTTATTCAGGCCAAAATAAACCACCATGGCATAGGCCTGCTTGGTCACCTTTTCCAGATCATTAAGCGCTCCGGTTGATATCTGGCCGAAAATAATATCCTCAGCCGCCCTGCCACCCAGGGTGCTTGTCAGCTCATCATACATTTGCTCGAAAGTAGTTATCTGCCTTTCTTCCGGCAGATACCAGGCCGCACCAAGCGCTTTGCCCCGCGGCACGATGGTTACCTTTACGAGCGGATGGGCATGCTCCAGCTGCCAGCTGACGGCAGCATGACCTGATTCATGGTAGGCAATGACTTTCTTTTCTTTCGGGGAAATGATTTTATTTCGCTTTTCCAGTCCGCCTATAATCCGGTCAATGGCATCCATAAAATCCTGTTTGTCAACCACTTTCTTGTTCCGCCTGGCAGCGATCAATGCAGCCTCATTGCAGACATTGGCAATGTCGGCACCAGAAAAACCTGGTGTTTGTTTTGCCAGAAATTCCCCATCCAGGTTTTCCTCCAGCCTGAGTGGTTTCATATGGACTTTAAAGATCGCCCTGCGCTCGGTCAAATCAGGCATTTCTACATGAATCTGCCGGTCAAAACGCCCGGCCCTGAGCAATGCCCTGTCAAGTACGTCGGCACGGTTGGTTGCGGCAAGGATAATCACGCCCACATTGGTCCCGAAACCATCCATTTCAGTCAGCAACTGATTCAGGGTATTCTCCCGCTCATCATTGGAACCCGTAACCGGATTCTTTCCCCGGGCGCGACCAATGGCATCAATTTCATCAATAAACACAATACAGGGCGCCTTTTCTTTCGCCTGCTTAAACAGGTCTCTGACCCGGGAGGCTCCAACTCCCACAAACATCTCAACAAAATCAGATCCGCTAAGGGAAAAGAAAGGCACCTGCGCCTGTCCGGCAACCGCTTTGGCCAGAAGGGTTTTTCCCGTACCGGGAGGTCCGACCAGCAACGCACCCTTCGGGATCTTCCCACCCAGTTCCGTATATTTTTTGGGATGTTTTAAAAAATCAACGATCTCCATCAATTCTACCTTGGCCTCTTCCAGCCCGGCCACATCCTTGAAGTCAATATTCACATGGGTATCTTTATCAAACAGGGTAGCCTTTGATTTCCCGATATTAAACATCTGCCCCCCGGGTCCGCCACTGCCTGCCATCCTTCGGATGATAAAGATCCAGAATGCGATCAGCAACCCGATGGGCAGCAACCAGCTGAGTATGTCAGTCCCCCAGCTTTTCCGGGTTTCAGGATACACCGGAAAACGGTCTTCCACCGGCCATTCGCGCTGGGTTTCCCGGATCATTGTTTCAAAATTTTCCACTGAAGCGATCCGGAAGACATAATGAGGCCCCGTGGTTTCCCCGATCGTCCGGCCGGGCTCAACATCCTCGTATTTACTTTTATCCAGGCGCTCCTCTTTGATAAAAACCTCAACCTCTTCTTTGTTGACGATTTTTAGTTGTGCGATGTCGGACCCATCCTGCTCGTTCCAGGTAAGCATTTCATTTTCAAAACGCATCTGCGATATTTCCACCGCGGTGCTCCCCCAGTTAAAAAACTGTAGCCCGATGAACACCACCGCCAGTATTGCATAAATCCAGTAAAAATTAAACCCGGGCTTTTTGCCATCGGTTTTTCCGTTTGCCTTACTACCTGAAGTATTTCCGGAAGGGTTCTTTCCGCGAGACTTGCCCGCTTGGGGCTTACCCGTGCTATGTTGTTTATCTTTTGATTCAGTCATTTTTTTTATATCCTTCTAAAAACCATTATTGCCCCGGGCGAAGATTATTCCTCCGCAATCTTTTTCACCGGCGCGTCTGCCCATAAATCTTCCACCTGGTAATAACGGCGTATGGGTTCCTGGAATACGTGAACCACCACATCCAGATAATCGAGCAAGATCCACTCTCCGTTGGTAAAGCCTTCCCGGCGGGCAGGATTGAAACCGGTGGACTTTTTTACTTCTTCTTCCACGGACTCGGCAATGGCTGCAGCATGAGTACCGGAGCTCCCATGACAGATCACGAAATAATCACAAACCGCAGAATGAATTTTCCCAAGATTAAGCTGAATGATCTCTTTTCCCTTTTTTTCTTGTATTCCTTTAATTATTGCATCAACGAGAACTGCAGATATGTCTTTTTTCTCAGTTTTTCCTGTCATTCGCCAAACATTATACTTTTGGTGCAAAATTAACGAATTTTACCCACATATTGCCCCCTGGTTTATTTTATCAGTGACAAACAGAATCTTCTCCGGCATCACTCATCCATCCTGAATATGCTACCTTTGCAAATAAACAAATATAATGCGGTTTTCCGTTCACTATATTGACAAAACAGACTCCACTAACCGTGCATTGTGGAGATTGATTGACGCCGGGTCAACCACCGGAGAGGGCCTGGTATTGCATGCTGGAAATCAAACTGCAGGCAGAGGGCTGGGCAATAACCGATGGACCAGCGAACCGAACAAGAATCTTACAGTCTCTGTTCTGCTGAAACCCGTATTTCTGCCTCCCGCCCGTCAATTTTTCCTGAACAAATCCATGGCTATCGGCATCCGCAACACCCTGTCGGAATTGTGTCCGGATAAAATGTTCACCATTAAATGGCCCAATGACATTTATGCCGGCAACAAAAAAATTGCCGGCACCCTGATCGAAAACCGCATTATGGGCCAGGCTTACGAACTAAGTATCGTAGGAATCGGCATCAATGTCAATCAGACCAGTTTCCCTGCAGACTTGCCAAACCCGTCCTCACTGGCTTTATTGTGCGGGAAAAAATATATTCTTGGAGAATGCCTGGACCGCTTGCTGCTACACACAGGCAGGCAATATGATCGATTGGTGAAAGGTCATCATGCAGATCTGGACGATGAGTACATCCGTCATTTGATGGGATACAGGAAACGGATGCGATTCAAAAAGGGGGAAAATATCATTGAAGCCAGCATCACCGGTGTGGATGAATACGGGAAATTGATCCTTGAGCGGGAGAACGGAGACATAGAGTTATTCGGGATGAAAGAAATAAAAATGCTACCCGATTAACACAGAAACCGGGCTACCACGGAGAAAGCCGGACAGCTCCGACGGGTCCCGGAAACAGCGGCGGATTAGACCCTTCCTCTCAAATCAGGGCTGATCTAAAAAAAATGATCCTGGAGTTTGCGGGCAAGTTTGTCCACAAATTTCTGCAGGGGGCCGGAGGCCACAGTCTTCATAAAGGGATTCAGGGCCACCTTAAACACAACAGACACCTCGCAGCGCTGATCTCCCTTTTCCCGAAAAAAGTAATCCAGTGAGAAATCCACCGGAGCTTTTCCATCCGGCACCACATGGATGCTTCTGCAGGGGTATTTCCCGTCGATCTTCATTGACATATCTGACAGCCCCTCAATGGTGAAAGCACAGGAATCTTCATCCGCCCTCCAGTTTTTCACCTTATCAGGAAGCAGTTCTCCGAAGTTCCGGAAATCCCCCAGAAAGGAAAACACCTTTTTGCAGTCGGCTTCAACAGGTATATTATTCTTTTCAAATGTGGCCATATGCTAGTATTAGGTTCCAATTCTTAGGCAATGGGTGGTTATTTGTGTAATTCAGACCAGCCTTTCGGATCTTCCCTCCATGATTTCAGCATCCCCAAACCATCGTGGGGAATATACCCCTTTTCAACAGCCACATCCAAAAGCGTAGGATAATTACTTAAGGTGATTACCGGGAATCCCGCACCTTCCAGATTCTTTCCGGCTTCTTCCAGTTTATAGGAGAAAATCGCAGCCATCCCCAGAATCTCAAGGCCTTCTGCCTGCAAAGCCTTGCAGGCCGCCAGGCTGCTTTTGCCCGTGGAGATCAAATCTTCGATGACCACAACTTTTTTCCCGGCGTCAGCCTTTCCTTCCACCTGGCTTCCAAGCCCGTGGGTTTTGGGGGCACTCCGAACATACACAAAAGGAAGATTCAGCCTTTCTGCAACCAGTACCCCGTGGGCAATGGCACCTGTGGCAACGCCTGCAACAATTTCCACAGCAGGGAAATCATGACGTATAATCTCTGTAAGTGCGTCCGCAATAGCATCACGCACCGGGGGGAAGGATAAGCTCAAGCGATTGTCACAGTAAATCGGCGCACGCAAACCTGAAGCCCATACAAAGGGGGTTTCCGCATTCAGTTTAATTGCGTTAATTTGCAGTAAATGCCCGGCAATTTCTCTGGCAAGCCGGCCTCTGTTTGTCATTTGCATGCCTGGATGGGGTTTTAGTAAAACAGCGCACAAAATTAACAATTTTCCGGGAGGAGAATACGTAATCACAACAGCCTATGGATAACACATTCACGGTTTATCATCAGAAACAAAAAATTATATTCAGCTTTGGTGAGGACCCAAAAGACCTGAAGAAACAATCCGCCCAGCTCAAATGGGAAGAGATTACAGGTTTTTTACATTCAGACAAAACCACACTCCGGATTCAAAGCCCCGAGCCGGCCAGGCTATTCAGGTTATTCTCCACATTTTTTGAATGTGTGGCCGCGGCGGGCGGGATCGTTGAAAATCCGGGGGGGCATTGGCTCTTTATTTTCCGCAATGGCCGGTGGGACCTTCCGAAAGGAATGGCAGAACCGGGAGAAAACCCGGAAAGCACCGCCCTGCGGGAGGTTAAGGAAGAATGCGGAATAAGGCAGCTGGATATCAGGCATCCCCTGCCTCCCACCTACCATATTTATCCTTTGGCTTCAGCCGATCAATGGGCTTTAAAAAAAACCAAATGGTTCATGATGGGGACACATTCTCCCGGTGAAATCCGGCCCCAAACAGAGGAGGGAATTACCCATCTGGTCTGGAAAGACCCTGAACAGCTTTGGGACGTCTTTGACAATACGTATGAAAACATCAAAGAGCTGGTCCTGTATTGCCAGCAGTTGAACAAGGACCAGAAAAAAGGCTGATAAGCTGCATAATGCAACCGGCACCCATCAGTTATCCGCTATTTTATGAAGATGGTCTACGGCCCCTTCAGATGGTGAAATAAAATGATGTTCCACGAAATTTCCTTCAGGGTCGATCAGGACGTAATACGGAACATTCCGAAAACCATAACGCTGAAGGATCCGGTAATCACCATCAAAATGATAATAAGAACCCGCCAGGGTTTCATTTTTCAGTAAATGAGCTGCTGTAGCCGGATCATTATCGGTCAACACCCCCACAAAGTGAATCTTTTCCCCCAGTTCACCCGCCAGTTCCTCCATCGGACCCATTTCGGCCATTGAAATATTGCACCATCCCGCCCAGAAAAAAAGATACACATAACGTCCGTAAAAATCTTCCGGAAAGGCTTTTTCGCCATTGTGATCTCTCAAAACCAGTTGAGGAGCCGGTTGCCCCGGCTGGAATCTCTTGTGAAGGTATAGCAGGTTTTCCGCCATCCGCCTGTGTTCCGGAAACTTACTCGCAACAGCTACCTCCTCCAATATCTGTACAACACCTGCCCTTTCAAAGTCTTCCATATCGGGCATTTTTTTCAGGCCCTCGAGCATCACCAGTTCCCGGAAACGTTTATTCCTGAGCAGACTGTCCTTTTCCAGGGCAGCCATTAAAGCCTCATAGGTTCCATGGTGATTTACGGCTGTCTCCAGATTACTGATCCGGATATCACGGCTTCCCGCAAAAAGATAGGTGCCGAACAGCTGCCTGAAAAAATCCATATATACAGGCTGATCATACAAAACCGGATGGTCTGAAAAGTATTCTTCCACAAGGGAATGAAACCCCCGGGTATTTAAACTTCTGTTCAACCGGGCCAGGTAAAATGTTTTATATTCAGCAAAGAAAGGGTGCTCAGTGTCATGGAAAAGGGAATCGGCTTGCCGGTTCAGATCCCGCATTGCAGCCTGATGATTGGCCCTGATATTCCCTGAAACCCGGGTCCGGACAAATTCCTCCACCAGTTCCTCCAGCCGGTTAATCAAATCATTCAACCCGGCTTCAGCCTGGCCTTCTGCCTCCACGGACATGCTGTGATCAAGGCGTGCGGGATGATAGTCCGTTCCTTCCTTTTTTTCTGCAAATGAGAATGGCGAAAATTCGACAGTGTAGGTCTTTCCGGGCTCCACATAAAAAAAAATCCTTGTATACTGAAAACGAAAGAACAACAATTCTTCAACCTCCACCTGAGTGGCAAAGGAAAATTTTCCGTCATCATCAATGACTGCCGAGGCGATTTCTGTTTCGCGGAAACTCAGGTAGTCATCATAACGCATCAGGCGGATTTCTTCCCCCTCAGCCCCACCAAATGAACCGCGGATCGACACGTGGTTCCCGGCCACAAGGGCGGCCGTGACACATTGGAGCAATAAAACCAGGCAAAATTTTTTCATGGTAACCGGGCCATTAATCTTCAGGTAACCAATTCGGCAGATATCCAGGTGAGCAACCCGGAGAACAGATGGTCCGGATTGTGTCCGTGACCTAATCAAGCAGGTAAGGTGAGATGTCCAGGCCGTCCGGGATAAACGGGGTGGCATCACCGCCATGCCGTATGATGTCACGAACGATATTGGAATTCAATGCGGTATATTCTGGTGTGGTCAGCAGAAAAACCGTTTCCACCCCGGGCAACATCATCTTGTTGACTTGTCCGATACTTCTTTCAAATTCAAAATCCGCCGAAGTCCTGAGTCCCCTGAGGATAAACCCGGCACTCATTTTTTTACACACATCCACAGTTAACCCCTCATAGGTAATCACCTCAATTTGCGGATAATCCTCAAAAACTTTTCCTATCCATTTTTTGCGCTCATCCAGCGGGAAAAAATGCTTTTTCTGTTCATTGATCCCGATGGCAATGATGACCTTATCAAATAATGAAAGTGCGCGGAGAATAATAGATTCATGCCCCTTTGTGATGGGGTCAAAGGATCCGGGAAACAAGGCAATTTTTTCCATAAATGCAGTGTCTTGATAATTGATGAATAGCAAGCGGTTTACAAATCTAATGATCAAAAATAGGAAAAAATACGGAGGCCTTAGCCGGATGTTTCAAAGAAGCTGAAATGCACCTTGCTGTATCTTTTTTTCCTGATGAAAAAAGGATGATCATCAAAACTTGTGGTGGCTCCGTGCTCTATAATTAACCACCCTCCCTCAGCAAGCAGTTTCCCGTTGAATACTTCATCGGGGATCCGGGTGATTTCGGCCATTTCATAAGGAGGATCGGCAAAGATAAGGTCAAACCCCCTGCTACATGCAGAAAGGTAACGAAATGCATCTGCCCTGACAGGCACAAGGTTGTCAAGATCAAGCTGCTCTTTCACCTGCCTGATAAAACGATAACAACCCGGATCATTATCCACTGCTACCACTTCGGATGCTCCACGGGAGGCAAATTCAAAGGAGATGCTTCCGGTTCCGGCAAAGAGATCCAGCACCTGCAAATCTTCGAAGTCAAAATGGTTATTCAGGATATTGAACAAAGCTTCTTTGGCCTTATCTGTGGTAGGGCGAACAGGAAGAGAAGGGGGAGGATGAATTAATCGCCTTTGATGTTGACCACCAATTATCCGCATATATTCATGTTTAGCAGATTGAAATAGAAGTGATGGGGGATATCCTCAAAAACGGAACTATACAAAAACATATCATTACGCCGGGGGAATGAAACCTCACGGAAAAACCCGTTTAATGTCTCAAAGCCCGGCGAATCCATACCCAACTCCCCAGTCACCATTAAATCATGTTTTCCGGCATCCATCTTATGCTGTTCCAGCACATAAAACAGATAGTAAAGCAGGTCATCAAATCTCTGGTAAGGAAATGAGTGATAATACGTAAGCTGGTCGTTACGGATTAGAAGCAGTTCGAAATGTGAGGACCTGATATGCAATACAACTTTCGCATTCCACCTTTCCAGTTTTTTGGAAGCCAGCACGTTCTCAATAAGTCCCGACCCATAATGCCTGATCCTGCAGCCCGGCAGCATTTTATCTATGAAATCGGCCAGGTCTTTCGGAATAGAGTATACCCCGTATCCATCCATCACATGAAGCCTGTCTGACCAGATGTAGTGATTGCCGGGGACAGGAGTACAGAAAGAAAAAACAGCCTCTTTTTCATCAGGATTATAGGTGGCCGAAGGAGCCAATATCAGTTGCGGAGAATAGTAGGAAATAATAACTTTCCGATAATCCTTGCCGGCGAGGGGGTTCTTTGTAAGAAAATAACCAAGGTGGGAAACCGGATCCACTTCCCATGGAACCTGCTCAATCCGATGATCTTCCAGCGCCAGGAATCTGTACCGGTCTGCATCCATCACTGAAAACACAAATCCATCGGGCAACAGCTCGATGGATAAGTATTTTTTATTTTCCGCGATGGATAATGTCGCATCATCTGAGACGCGCAGGGTATTCCGCAGGGAATCAGCCATAAAAAATAACAGCTATTGATGTTACTCCCAGTTACCGTCCAGGACGGCTTCAATCATTGAACCGACCCTGAGACCCTCTTCCCGGGTATAATAAACCCGCCAGTCCTCCAGGTCATCCATATATATGCGGGGTTCAACCGAGGCTTCAAATACAGGAAGCTCCGTTAGTCCGCGTTCGATCATGCCGGCGTCCATTCTGAAACGCTCACCACCACCATAGGGCACATACGGAAGGGAGTCAATGGGATAACGCGCCCTGCGCAGCAGACTGTCGCGCGCGGCAATCCAGATCGTATCACGCTCAACAATGCCCATCCTGACAGCCTCTGATTCCGTCAGTGTATCCGGAACTGAACCAATGGCACGAATCACTGTCAGTGAATCCTTTTTATAAAAATCCACCAATGAATCCAGGTCAGCGGTAAATCTCTGATGACGCGACCTGTGGGCACGCTGCACCTCGCGAATGTCTTTTAAACGCTGAATGATCTCACCTTCTCGTTGCTGTACTTCCTGGCGGAAGCGAACGGGCTCCATGATGCTGTCGTATATCAGATAACCAAGAACTACAATTACAATTGCCAAAGCAACTTGAATAACTGTTTTCATAGAATATGTCTTGTGTGGTTTTTGTGAATATGCAAAGGTAAAATAATAAATAATGAAATCAAGAAGATTATTAACGGGAATTGATTTGCCGCCCAAAAACAACTGCCATGACCATTTCCCGCAACACAAGTGCAAATATTCAAAAAAAATTTAAAATTCCTCTTACTTTTGGGAAAAAAATTATGTACCGGAGAAATACGCTTTCAGAGCTGGCTATAAATTTACTTTCCCGCTGCGGTGTGAGCCATGCCGACGCAAAAGTAACAGCCCGGGTACTTGTTGCCGCAGAAATGCGCAACATCCCTTCGCATGGCCTTCTGCGCCTGCCCGATTACATCCGTATGCTTCGAACCGGCAGGATCAATCCGGCGGGAAATCCCGTAATTACTCACCAGAGTCCTTCCACGGTTACCCTTGACGGCGACAACAGCCTCGGGCCTGTGGCTGCCTCCAGGGCAATGGATCTGGCCATTGAGAAAGCAGGGGAAGCAGGAACCGGCTGGGTGGCAGTAGAGAATAGTAACCATTTTGGGATTGCCGGCTTTTATGCCATGCAGGCCCTTGAACATAACATGATCGGCATTTGTATGACCAACGCCAACCCGTTGGTCGCCCCGACTTTCTCGGCCGAAGGGCTGCTGGGAACCAACCCGCTGGCGGTAGCCATCCCTGCAGGCAACGAGCCTCCGCTTGTGGCTGACTTTGCGACCGCCGCCATTGCCAGGGGAAAGGTAGATATGCTGGTAAAACAGGGGAACCCCATTGAGAAAGGTTTTGTGCAGGATAAATATGGTCAGGTAAGTACAGATCCATCGATCCTTGCCCGGGGAGGCTCCATTCTTCCCCTTGGAAGCACCAGGCAGTTCGGCAGTCACAAAGGATATTGCATGGCAGCTGTGGCGGATATCCTGTCGGCTGTCCTTTCCGGAGCAAATTTCGGACCTTTTGTTCCCCCGTCCGTTGCATGGCTGCCGGTGAAAGAAAATCTTCCGGGAAGAGGCACCGGCCACTTCATCGGCGCCATGCGGATAGATGCCTTCAGGCCGGCAGACGAATTCAAAAACAATATGGATCACTGGATACAGACATTCAGGAAAGCCAGGCCAGCCGGGGGGCAGGATAAAGTGTTGATACCCGGAGACCCGGAAAGGATGGCTGAGGCCGTCAACCTAAAAAAAGGAGTACCATTGCTGGAAAAAGTAAAAGACGAGCTGAAAAAATGGTGCAGGGAGCTGGATGTGAAATACCCCCTGGATGATAATTAATTCGGGAATGCTTAAGACCGGGTATTACTGGAAGGATCTGTCCATATGATGTGTACGGCGTGTAAGTTTTAAATCCTGCAACATACTTGCCTTCACCCGGATGGTAAAATTATAACTCTGGCGGAATCCCATCGGGATCCAGTTGAAAGTCATCTCCCAGCAGTGGAGATCCCGGTACACGTCAATGGAAGTATAGGTCAGGTCATGGTTTTCAAAATCATACCCAGTCCGGAAACCAATCCGCCATTTCGGCGTAAGATATACATCCCCGCGCAATGACAGGGATTGCGTATAATTCCTGTCCATCCTGTCCTGTGCGTGCATATAACGGGAGTTATAGTTGAAGGAATAGCTCATGGTTACATTCCATGGCACCGCATAGTCCACACCATTCACAGCGGGAACTTCCATCATTTCATCTTCCGGACCTTCCATGAGTCCATTCCCGTTTCCAGGTTGCACCCCATTACCATTCCTGCCATGGGCCGATCTTTCTTGCATCCCGCCATTGCCGGTTCCCTCAGAATGTTCGGCATCAGAGCTAAATGTATAGTTCAGATTCAGTCTCCAGCTCGTGTTATTGAGTTGCAACAGTTTATTCTGCTCGCTGATAAGAAATCGGTTGATCTTTCTGCCATCATCATCCAGCATGTATGGGGTCCATGAACTGGAATAAGTAATATCGAAATTTCCAAGCAAGCGGGTTCTTCCACTCAGGCGGAGGTCTGAAAAATTCAGGGAATCCCTGGCCAGATCGTAGCCGCCCGATATGGAAAAATTGTCAATCAGCACCAATTTGCGCTCCTCCCCGCCGGGATCATCCCTGTCGCGCAACTTCATCTCCAGGTTATTGGTGAGCGAAAAACTGATATTGCCAGAACGCCCCGGGGGGGGGCCACCAAACAAACTTCCTTCAAAAATGGCATATTGCACATTTTCTTCCCGGTGCGCATCATAATATTCACGGTAGTAGCCCCAGAAAGGATCGGCAAAATCAGGGCGGAGGGAAAACCCAATGTTGGGTGACAATACATGGCGTACTGCAGCTATCCTTCCAGCGTCAAACTGCATGATCCCATAAAGCCGGGTACTCAAACCGGCCGACAGGCTGAAGTCACGTATGGCTTCAAAACCGGAGACTTCTCTCTCCCTGACATCTCCGTATATGGTATCATTCCCGGCTATCCGTACCGCCTCATCATCCCACTCTTTCCTGATGGTGCTGAAATACCAACGCTCATTGTAGTTAATGCTGGTGTTAAAGTTAAAATGGTTCAGCACCCTGGTGGAGAAAGAAACAGGAATGTCATGACGTACACCGTTTCTGAAGTTTTCCAGCGCCGTGCTGGTAAACAAAAGACTGTCGGCAATACTGAGCTCATTCCTGGCCCGCATACTGTAATTTACATTAATGTCTTCGTACCAGCGCTGACGTCCTCCAGTTCCACGGTCAAACGGATTGAACCTGCTGACACTGAATGTAAGTTCCGGAAGGCTCAGGTCGACACGGCCTGTATTGGTGTTCTGGCTGTGCCGCATGTTGGCGGAAAAATTATAGCGCCCATCCCAGTTCCTGGAATAAGAAATATTGGAAGAAAACGTATTGGAAAGGTAATCCTGATCTGACACCGGATTAAACCTGCTTGCCTGACGGCTTCCGGCATTCACGCTGGCACGGAAGGTCCGCGAAGGATGCGCTTCCCGGGCCTGGTTGTGGCTCCATGTTACACGAAAGTCCCGGCTACGTTCATAACCGGGCAGGTTCTGCTCTCCCAGCACGTTAATGGCATACGACAGGTTTACGGAACCGCTGTACCGATACCTGACATTATAATTAGACCCGGTACGTAAAGCCCAGCTCCCCCTTGAATAGATATCTCCGCGTATTGAAAGGTCGACATAATCGTTAATCCCCCAGTAAAAACCGCCATTTTCCAGGTAAAAGCCACGCTCCCGGCTCTCCCCGTAAGAAGGAATCAGAATACCGGAGGCCTGGCCCCGTTTATTCGGGAAGAACCCAAAAGGCACAAACAAAGGGGTTGGGACGCCCTGTATGACCAGGTATGCAAGGCTCGACACAATCTTATCATTGGGGATGATTTTTGCACGACGGAACTCAATATGGAAATGGGGGTCGGGGTCATCGCAGGTGGTATATTTCCCATCAGCCACGTGAACCTCCCGGGTTGGTTGAATTTTTACCACATCTCCATGCACAAAACCTTCTGCTTCCTCGGTAATAACGCCGATGGTCCGGCCCCGCTTTGTTTCAAAATTATAACGAAGTTCTTCTGACTGGAAACTCTGCATGTCTTCGGTAAAAACAGGAAACCCCTGCATTACCCCCAAAGAATCAGGCAAGCCTGTGGCGTAAAGCTCATTGTTATTAAAGTCTATTTCGATGTAATCGGCAACCAGGTGGGTGTTTTCATAGGTCAGTTCTCCATTACCGTATATATACACTTTACGATTACGAAGATCATGAAAAATGGTATCCTCGGCAGAATAATCAACCCTGGCATCCAGGATGACCGCCGACCCGGTCATCGTTTCGCTCTCAGGATACGGGATGGTATCGCTGACCACCGCTGTTGTATCATTGAGGCCCACGGGGACAACTTCCTGTTGCCCGCCGCCGGTATGCAAATCATCGGGGATTGCAAACACACCGGCTGCATGCAGAAACAAGACACTCAACAGTATAAAAAACTTGAATATGAAGTTTGCACGCAAAGTGATAAATGTTATTTTTGTAGTATTGCATCCCGCTAACAGCAAAGCATATATAAGCAGCGGTAAAGCTTGGCAAAACTAATGAAAATTCGCATATTTTTAGTGAAACGTTTTCCCCTGGTTTTTGGTATATTTCTCCTGTTGGCCGCTACACCTGCTGCCGCCACGGGCATGCAACCGGAAAAAAACTGGACGGTGGTCATTGACCCCGGTCACGGGGGAAGGGCACCCGGGGCAGTCGGACGCCAGGCGAAAGAAAAGGATATAGCGCTGGCCATTTCCCTGAAACTGGGGGAGTATATCAATGAATATCTGCCCGATGTGAATGTCATATT
>SKUN01000087.1 GCA_007129945.1 Bacteroidales bacterium | reverse complement strand
GTGGCGACCCATGCGATTTACCGCCTCAGGTCGTTATGCCAAGAGTGGCGACCCATACCCTGACCCCCCTGTTTTCCATGAGTGTCAGTGCACAAGCCTCCAGCGTGGCCCCTGTGGTTACTACATCATCGATCAGCAGCACCTTCTTGTTTTCCAGGGATTGTTTATCGGGGCATTCAAACACCGCCGATACGTTTTCCCAGCGATGGAATCTGGATTTTTTTGTCTGGGTGGACGTTGCCTTTTTTCGTACCAGCATATCATCCCTGCAGGGAATGCCCAGCATCTCACCGACCCCGTTTCCGATCACCCGGCTTTGGTTGAACCCCCTTTGCTTTTCCTTGTCAGGATGCAAAGGAACCGGAATGATGCAATCAAGGCCTGCAAAACAGGGAGAGCGATTAAGGGCACTGCCCAGCTTCTGTCCCAGCCAGAATCCAAGGGCAAGGTCATTCTGGTATTTGAACTGATGAATGAGGCGCTGCACCATCCCTCCCTTCTGGAAATGAAACAAGGCGGTGCATCCTTCAATGCGTACCCTTCCCCGGAATATTTCAGAGAGCTGGTTCTCCGGGTGTTTGTGAAACCCGGTGCGGGGAAGTGCCGCAAGGCAATGGCTGCAAACATGCAGTTCGCCCCCGAAAAGTTGCTTTTTGCAGACACAACATAAGTCGGGGTAGATCAGGGAGATAAAATTTTTTATGTAAGTATGGGGGAACATAAATATTACTGAGATAATCCCTTAAAATTGTATAAATTTGCACAGCATTATTTCGGAGGTCTTCTCCTTTGACTGTGAGGATGTTTGGAGATGTCAAGATAACAAAAACCGGGATAAAAAAACACACACTATTGGTAAAAGGTCATTCTTTTAGGTTAAGATGCTTTTTTACCTGAAAAACAGATAATCAAATCAATTCAATAACCAATCAATTCAGGTACTCAATTCATTATGGAAACAAAAGGGAATGTAAAGCCGGAGGCAAACAAAAACAATGAGAAAATATACCGCATCACCATTCTTGTTTTGGGGTTGCTGGTGCTGCTGCTTGGGATCCTTTGGGTCACCAGTCGTCAGTCTTTAAAGGAAGTCAGGACGGAAAGGGAGATTGCTGAGGAGCTCAATCGCGGACTGCAGCATGAACTGGATTCTGTGCTGGAGGATTACTACCACTTCAAGATGGAGTATGACAGTGTGCTGGCAGATAAGGACAGCGTCATTCAGGCCAATGCAGAAGAGATCCAGGATCTGATCCGCCGTCAGGAAGATTATTACAGGATTCGCCGTCAGCTGAATCTTTTGCGGGAAATTACCCAGAACTATGTGCATGAAATAGACAGTCTGCATACCGAAAACCGGGTGTTGAAAGCAGAAAACGTGCAAATGCGGGATGAGATCGAACAGGTCACCAGAAGAACCACCGAGTTGACAGAAGACAAACAGCAGCTGGAGTCGCAGGTGGAAATGGCTTCCGCACTGCGGGCTTACCAGATTGAACCCTACCCTTTCCGCATTCGCGGACGCGGACGTGAGGCAGAGACCGACCGGGCCAGCAGGGTGGAGCAGATCAGGGTGTGTTTTCTGATCGGTGAAAACCCCATCGTACCGTCAGGCGAAATGAATGTGTATATGCGTATTGCGGATCCGGAAGGCAATATCTTGCGGCTGAGTGATACCATGGAGCACGCCTTCCTGCACATGGAAGATACATTACAGTATTCGGCGTCACAAGTGGTAAATTACCAGAACCAGGAGCTGAATACATGCATGACCTGGGAGAGAACGGAAGAATTTGAACCCGGGGTATACTCCATTTCTCTGTTCACCGACGAGCATCGTCTGGGAGAAACAGCATTGGAGCTCAGATAAATACAGGCACCAGGGAAGGGTATGCAGCCCTTCCCTCTTCATGCTTTTTGTTAAAGGGTCAAAACAGGGTTTTGACCGTTTTCTTTATTGCACAAATACATTTTAGGGATGCACATTTCATACAATTGGCTGAAAAGTTATGTGAATACCGGGAAAAGCCCGGAAGAACTGTCGGTATTGCTGACCGATTGCGGACTTGAAGTGGAAGGATTGGAAAAACGGGAAGCAGTTCCCGGCGGGCTGAAAGGAGTCGTGGTCGGGAAGGTGCTTTCCGCAGTGCAACACCCCAATGCGGATCGCCTGGTTCTGACCAGTGTGGATGCCGGTGTGAACGATCCCCTGTCCATTGTCTGCGGCGCTCCGAATGTGCGTGAAGGACAGAAGGTATTGGTTGCCACGGTCGGCACCACCCTTTATTCTGACAAGGGCCCTTTTGAGATAAAAAAGGCGAAAATCAGGGGAGAACGATCAGAGGGGATGATTTGTGCAGAGGATGAACTGGGCCTGGGCGATTCCCATGAGGGGATTATGGTACTTCCGGAAGATGCCCCGGTGGGGATGCCGGCGGCAGAGTATTTTTCACTGGAAGAGGACTGGCTGTTTGAGATCGGCCTGACGCCCAACCGTATCGATGCTGCCTCCCATATCGGGGTGGCCCGTGATGTGGTGGCCGTGCTGAATCATCAGCAGAGCAACCGTGCGCATAAAGTGTTGTGGCCTGACGTGTCCGGATTCAGTCCTGATAATGATCAATTGCAGGTTGATGTCAGCATTGAAGACCCGGAAGCCTGTCCGCGCTACAGCAGTCTGACTTTATCAGGAGTGCAGGTACAGGATTCACCTGACTGGCTCAAACAAAGACTGTTGTCCATCGGCCTGAAGCCGGTAAACAACGTGGTGGATGTGACCAACTTTGTGTTGCACGAGGTGGGGCAGCCCCTGCATGCCTTTGACATGGCAACCATCCCCGGGAAAAAAGTGATTGTCAGAAAACCTTCCAAAGGGACGGCTTTTGAAACCCTGGACGGGGAGAAGCTGGAGTTGACCGGCGACGACCTGATGATCTGCAATGAAAAGGATCCCATGTGCATGGGGGGAATACTTGGCGGAGTAAATTCAGGGGTCACCGAAACAACCACCGATGTGTTCCTTGAAAGTGCCTGTTTTAACCCTGTTACCATCCGTAAGTCATCCAGGCATCATGGGCTGAAAACGGAGGCTTCTTTCCGCTTTGAGCGGGGGTCGGATCCGGAAATGACGGTTTTTGCCCTGAAGCGTGCAGCTCTGCTGATCCGTGAAGTAGCCGGAGGAACAATCAGTTCTCCGGTGAACGATGTGTTTCCGGGCAAGCCGGAGCGGCCGCAGGTCGAACTGAATTTTCATCACCTGAGCACCCTGATCGGGAAAACGCTTACACCGGAAGAGGTCAGGGGGATTCTTGAAGACCTGGATTTTGAGATCATTTCTGAAGGCAACGCTGGCTTTCACTTGTCTGTGCCCTTATACAGGGTGGATGTGACACGTCCGGCTGATGTGATCGAGGAAGTGTTGCGCATTTACGGGTACAACAACGTGGAAGTACCGTCGAAAATGCGCTCCTCCATTGTGATATCACCCAAACCGGATAATGAGCAGTTGCAGAATGTGGTGGCCGACCTGCTTTCGTCCAGGGGGTTCAATGAGATCATGAACAACTCCCTGACACGTGCGGCCTATTATGAGCACGATGGCTTCGAGGCCGGACAATCTGTTTCACTCGTTAACCCGCTCAGCCAGGATCTGAATGTGATGCGGCAATCGTTGCTTTTTGGCGGCCTGGAGGTGATCCGCTACAATCAGAACCGCAGGGTGGAGGATTTGAAACTCTATGAATTCGGTAATGTTTATTCCAGGGACGCCGGTGGCAATCCGGTCAAGCCCCTTGATTCCTACAGTGAGCGGTTGGTGCTCGGACTCTTCATGAGCGGCCGGCGTCAGCCGGAAAACTGGCATGAGCCTTTCCCGGCTGCAGACTTTTTTGACCTGAAGAATGCGATTTATGCCGTATTGCAAAGATTGGG
The DNA here is from genome assembly GCA_007129945.1 of Bacteroidales bacterium. GTDB lineage: Bacteria > Bacteroidota > Bacteroidia > Bacteroidales > UBA7960 > PUPG01. The sequence goes on along the minus strand of SKUN01000087.1, from coordinate 97,768 downwards.
AGTGAACAAAGATGGCCTGCAGGTAAAGCAACAGGAAGGCCCGGCCCCTTTTGCCTATTCCATGGATGTGTTTGCAGGGAATGACCGGATTGTCACCCTTGGAATGCTTGACAAAAAGACCGTGCAGGCATTTGACCTGAAAGATGAGGTGTTTTACGGGGTGATTGAGTGGGAGACCTTACTTCCGCGGTTTGCAGCACAAAAACTGCTCTATGAGGAAGTGCCCCGCTATCCTGAGGTACGCCGTGACCTGGCGCTGTTGATCGACCGTGAGGTAAGCTTCGCAGAGATTGAAACCATTGCCTTCGATACCGGGAAAAAACTGCTTCGTGATGTGAACCTGTTTGATGTATACCAGGATGAAAAACTGGGCAGGAACAAAAAGTCTTATGCTGTCAGTTTCTCCTTGCTGGATAAGGAAAGAACCCTGCGCGACAAGGATGTGGACAAAGTGATGAACAAACTGACGAAGGCGTTCGAGCAAAAGCTCGGGGCTTCAATCCGTTAAGGCTTCCCTTTACGAAGGGGCTTTTTCTGTGGATTTCCACATATTCCTCACGGGGATCAGTGAAGCCAGCAGCCCAATGCAGAAAACGGTCACAGCGACCATCAGCAGGTCGGTCCACTGTACGGCTACCGGGTAGGCATCAACAATGAACACCCCTTCTCCCTGCAACGAAACCAGGCCAAAGCGCATTTGCAGCCACGATATCAGACCGCCCAGCAAAATCCCGCCCAGGGCACCTCCCAAACTGATCAGTATTCCTTCCGTCAGGAAAATTCGGTGAATCAGCTTTTTGGAAGCGCCCATGCTTCGAAGCACGGAAATGTCACGGCGTTTTTCAATGACAAGCATGGTGAGGGACCCGACGATATTGAAAGCCGCAATGATGAGGATAAAGGTCAGGATGAAGAAAATGGCCCATTTTTCTGAGCGCATGATCTTATGCAGAAAATCCTGCTGCTGAAGCCTGTCTCTTACAACAAAATCGGGCCCGGCCAGTTCCTGCATTTCCTGCTCAACCCTTCTGTGATTGGCGCCGGGTTCCAGGCCTGCCAACAGTGAACTTACCTCCTGGTTGTCGTAATCAAGCAAACGACGCATCAGGCGGAGTGGTACCACCACATACTCCATGTCAAATTCTGCCTGTACAGCAAATACCCCCGAGGCAAAATTGGAAGAGGACCTGAAGGCCTGTGCAGGCAGCATGCCTGTGGTCCTTCCCCTGCGGGGGATGTAAATATTAAGCGGGTGTCTGAAGTCCCTGATGTTCACATCGAGGATGTAATACACTCCCTGGCCGAGCAGGATATGATCCTGGTCTCCTTCGCGGAGCAGGTATTCTCCTCTTACCACAAGGGTATCCAGGCCTGTGAGTTCCCGGTAGGTGTCATCCACACCGCGCAGGGTAACCAGGTGTTGTTTGTCACGATAGGAAAGCATGCCCGATTCTTCCAGCACCTCACTGTAGCTCGCCACTCCTTCAATGTTTTTCAGTTCCTCCAGGGGAAGCTCTTCCAGGCGAAAAGTCTTTCCTTCTGCCAGGGTTATTTCCATGTCGGCATGAAAGGCATTGTAGAGTGACATGATGAGCTTTTCAAATCCGTTGAATACAGACAATACCACCACAAGGGCCATCGTCCCGACAGCTACCCCCACCACGGAGACCATCGTAATGATATTGATGGCATTGTGGGTTTTTTTGGCAAACAGGTATCGCCACGCTATGTATAGAGGAAATCGCAAAATTATGATGGATTTGTTGGTTTCCGGGCTTTTACCTGCAACCCTGTTCCTGACCGGTGTTTCTGTCGTACATCAGCCATGTTCAGTGCAAGGATAAAGGGCATGGTAAGCAGGTAGTAAAAAGGCAGGATTAACAGAAATGCCTTTGATCTTCCCAGCATCAGGATGGGATATTTCATGGACATTCGCCAGGAAATGCTTCCGGGCCTGCCATATGTGTAGGCTGTTTCCACCGGCCGGAAACCGGCGCGGGTCAGCTTCTCTTTAATTTCCGCTGCAGCATAGCCGTCGCGCACATGCTCTTCAATGAAAGAGGTGTCGTCATGGTGGTGTACATCACTTCCCCCCTGATCTGACGGGGTGCTGATCAATAACATCCCCCCCGGCCTGAGGGAACGGTAAAAATTGGCAAAAACCTTGTTGTCGTCCTCAATATGTTCCATGACATCCACCGACAAGATCAGGTCATAAGTATCGGGCTTCTCATAAGCTGTCAGGTCTTGTTGCTGAAACCGGGCATTGGTCATGTTTGTCTGCCGGAAAAACCGGGTGCAGGCCGCCGTTTCTTCCTGTTTGATGTCAATCCCCGTGATTTGCCAGTTCGGGAATTTCCTGGCCATATAGTAACTATACTGTCCGAACCCGCTGCCTGCATCCAGTACTTGCAGCGACTTGCCTCCCTTCCCTGACCGGGCGAAGGCTTTCAGGCTTCTGTGAATATGCCAGGTGCGCAGCAGCAGGATGTCAAGAAGGCGGTAAAAAAGCTTGCGTGTCCAGGGTTTGCGGCTGAACAGTTTGCCCAGGGTCTGTTTGACAGGTTCGTACTGCATGTGGCTATTCTTTCAGCAACTTCTCAATGTTCTCGATATAATCAAGGCTGTCGTCAATGAAAAAGCGCAACTCCGGGACCTTCCTGAGCTGGTTCCTGACCCGCATCCCAAGATGCTTGCGAATTTCTTTATTCCTTGCCTTCACCTGTTGCAGCACCTTATCCGCATCTTTCCCGAAAATGCTGAGATAAATTTTGGAGAGAGACAGGTCGCTGGTGATATATACTTTGGTTACCGTGATCATGGCACCCGGGAACCATTCCTGTTCGCCCTGCTGCAAAATTTCGCCAATGTCTTTCTGGATCAGGCGGGAGATTCGGTGTTGTCGGTTTGTTTCCATAATGTGCAAAGATACGATAAATCGGATAAATGGGGGGGATTGCAGTGGTGCCTGCGGCCGGCCCGTATAAGTTCAGGGCGGTTTGTTTTGGATGTTTGTCGAAATATTGTAAATTTATGGATGTCAACATGATTTGTCACACCAATCCATCCAGCCATGTCAACACCCAGCTTTCACTACCAAAATCCTTTCCCGCTTAAAGCGGACAATACCGAATACTATTTACTGACCCCGGATCACGTGTCTGTATCCCAATTTGAGGGAATGCAGGTATTAAAGATCGAACCGGAAGGGCTGACCAGGCTTGCACAGGCTGCATTCCGGGATACGGCTTTTATGCTTCGGACCCCGCATGTCAAACAAATGGCTGCCATTCTTGATGACCCGGATGCCAGTGAGAACGACAAATATGTGGCGCTGACCATGCTGCGGAATGCTGAGATCTCGGCCAGGGGGGCGTTGCCTTTCTGCCAGGATACGGGAACGGCAACCATCATCGGCAAGAAGGGGCAACAGGTATGGACCGGGGGGGGAGATGCCGGAGCTCTGTCTAAAGGCGTTTACCAGGTTTATACTGAGGAAAACCTGCGCTACTCCCAGACCATTCCGCTTGATATGTACAGGGAAAAGAATTCAGGGACCAACCTGCCTGCCCAGATCGATATTGCTGCAACAGACGGGGATGAGTACCGCTTTCTGTTTATGGCCAAAGGAGGGGGGTCGGCCAATAAGACCGCCTTGTACCAACAGACCAAGGCACTGCTGAATCCTGAACGGCTGCTTGCTTTTTTGGTGGATAAACTCAAGTCGCTCGGCACAGCTGCATGCCCGCCCTATCATGTGGCTTTCGTGATCGGGGGGACGTCTGCTGAGATGACCCTGAAAACCGTAAAACTGGCCACGGCCAAAGAGCTGGACGGGCTCCCGGATGAAGGCAACGAAGGAGGACAGGCTTTCAGGGACAGGAAGCTGGAGCAGCAGGTGCTGGAAGAAGCTTTTAGACTTGGCATCGGCGCCCAGTTCGGCGGGAAATATTTTGCCCTGGATGTGCGGATTATCCGTTTGCCAAGGCACGGCGCTTCCTGCCCGGTCGGGATGGGTGTTTCCTGTGCCGCCGACAGAAATATCAAGGCCAAAATCAATAAGGGGGGATTATGGATTGAAAAACTGGAAGACAACCCCGGTCGTTTCATCCCTGAGCAGTATCGTGAAACGGATGATGAAGCGGGAGCTGTAAGCGTGGAGCTGGATCAGCCCATGGAAAACATCCTGAAAACCTTGTCTGCCCACCCGGTGGGGACACGGCTCTCACTCAGGGGAACCATTATTGTGGGCCGTGATATCGCCCATGCCAAACTCAAAGAGCGTCTGGATGCAGGGGAGGACCTGCCCGGGTATATTAAGGACCATCCCATTTATTATGCCGGCCCGGCCAAGACACCTGAGGGGATGCCCTCGGGTTCTTTTGGCCCCACCACTGCCGGCCGGATGGATTCATACGTGGATTTGTTCCAGCAACACGGGGGAAGCATGGTAATGATCGCCAAAGGCAACCGCAGCCAGGTGGTGACCGATGCCTGCAAAAAGCACGGGGGTTTTTACCTTGGAAGCATCGGGGGGCCGGCGGCTGTCCTGGCTCAGGAGAATATTAAGGAAGTGGAGCTGCTGGAATATCCTGAACTGGGGATGGAAGCCATTTACTGCATCCGGGTGGAAAACTTTCCGGCCTTCATCCTGGTGGATGACAAGGGGAATGATTTTTATAGTTCCCTGTAAATGAACAGGCTGCCCCTGCGCAGGTGAACATGTTGCCCCGTATAAGTGAACATGTGCCCCGGCGCCAGTGGACATGTGCTTCGACTTAAGTGAACATGTGCCCCGGCTTTCATGTTGAACATTACAGAAAAAAAGAGTTCTTATTGTTTACCAAATCCAATTGTATGTTCAGAACTGCCTATGACACTTTGGGACCGGTAGAGGTTCCCGCCGACAAATACTGGGGGCCGCAAACACAGAGAGCGATTGAGAATTTCCGGATCGGGGATGAGAAGATGCCCCGTGAGATCATTGATGCCTTTGCCGTTTTGAAAAAGGCGGCTGCCATGATCAACCATGACATGGGTGTGCTGCAGCTGGAACTAATGCAGGCGATTGTACAGGCCTGTGACGAGATAAGGGCAGGGCAGCTTGATGATCATTTCCCGCTGGTGGTATGGCAGACAGGCAGCGGCACACAAACAAATATGAACTTCAATGAGGTAATTGCCAACAGGGCACATGAGATACTCGGCGGACAACTTGATGACGAGCAAAAGATGGTTCATCCCAACGACCATGTGAATAAGTCACAGTCATCCAATGATACATTTCCCACGGCCATGCATATGGCGGCCTATACCATGATCGCGGAAAGGACATTGCCGGGTATAAGGCAGCTGCACCGGTCTCTGGAGGAAAAAACCACCCGTTTTAAAGATGTGGTCAAGATCGGGCGTACCCACCTGATGGATGCTACCCCGCTGACCCTTGGACAGGAATTTTCAGGATTTTCTGCTCAACTTGAGCACGGAATGGTGGCTCTTGAGCAATCCCTGGAACATCTCAGAGAGCTTGCCCTCGGAGGAACGGCTGTCGGCACCGGGCTGAATGCCCCTGAAGGTTTTGACCGGGCTGTGGCCGCAAGAATTGCCGAAATCACCGGGAAGCCCTTTGTTACCGCTCCCAATAAATTTGAGGCATTGGCTGCCCACGACGGGGTGGTTAAAGCAAGCGGTGCATTGAAGTCCCTGGCGGTTAGTCTGATGAAAATTGGCAATGATATTCGGATGCTGGCGTCGGGGCCGCGATGCGGAATCGGAGAGATTATTCTGCCCGCCAATGAACCGGGCAGTTCAATTATGCCCGGGAAGGTGAACCCCACCCAGGCAGAGGCCCTGACAATGGTTGCCGCCCAGGTGATGGGCAATGATACGACCATTACGGTCGGGGGGATGAACGGGCATTTTCAGTTGAATGTCTTCAAACCTGTAATGATCTATAACCTTCTCCAGTCGGCCCGTTTGATGGCGGATGCCACGGTTGGGTTTGCTGATAAGTGTGTCAAGGGCATCACACCGAATTACGAAAGGATCGGGGACCATCTGCGTAACTCCCTCATGCTGGTGACTTCACTGAGTCCCCATATCGGGTACGACAAAGCCGCCGCCATTGCCAAAAAGGCCCACGAAGAAGGAACTACCCTGAAGGAAGCTGCGGTGAAGATGAAGCTTGTTTCTGAAGAGGATTTTGATCGTTGGGTTGACCCGGGAACGATGATATAGTCCGGTCTGGCATAACATAAAAAAAGGGACCTGTACCGGGTCCCTTTTTTTATGTTGGAATGCCTGAAAGGCGATGTTTACCTTTTTAATAATGCCACAGGTCCATTTCAAAGTTTCTGATCTCTTCCCTGATCCGGTCTGCTTCCAGAAGCTGGTCAAGGCGGTCCTCAAAATATTCACTGATTACCCGTCCGTCAGGCCTTTGTTCACGGTAAACGGTCGAATTGAAGAACCTGCGGATAAAGAAATCATCATAGGAGATTTGCTGACCGTCATTGCGCCTGTTGTATACAGGGGCATTGGCAAGCGACTCGCGTGCGTCGGAGAAGGGTATCCAGAACAGGGTTTCAAACACGTCCAGAAATTCACCGGTATCCTCGTCTCTTACCAGCCTGGCAGGAGCCAGCCCGATGATGCGCACATCCATGACGCCCCGGCGGGAATCCACGAACCATTCTTCTTTGATACGGAAAATGAACACTTCGCTGGGGTTAAAGTCAATGACCACCGTTTGTGGCCTGGTTTCTCCTTCGGGAATAAAGGTTTCTGTGCGGCCCAGGCCCCTGAATAATTCTTCCGGGTCAAGCGGGTCGCCTTCAAAACTTTCGTCATCCACTGCATAGGCCCTGATGGCACCCGACATGATGGAATCCTGCAGAAGTTGCATCAGGCTTCTGAACCCGCCGGAAGGATCTTCCGGAAAATACATTGGTTGATTCATCGTTTGACGGACGTCGATGTTCTGCCATATCCTTTTGGACCAAAGCACATCCGCTTCCCGTACGTAAGGAAGGTCAACCGGCTTGCGTTCTTCCACGGCGCGACGTTCAAAAACACCGTCCATCGGTCTTTCACGCTCCGCCTCCTGCGCGTTACCGGGCAGGGAGAACAGAAGACCTATTGCAGCTAAGATCACTAAATATTTTGCCATTGGTATGCCTCCGATAATTTGTTGTCTTTAATTGATTGTAAATGCAATGGCTCCCAGGTTTCTGGTGGTGCCATCGGGGCCGGGTCTCGTCGTAATACCCCGGAAAGTGACTTCCTGCCCGCTGCGGGCATTGTTGACCACACGGATCATTTCATCGGTCAGCGTAGCCCCGTTTTCCTGGCGATACCTGCGGAATTCTCCGCCGACCACTGTGGTCATCTCAAAACTCCCCACGTCAAAACTCATGTCGAACTCAAAGCGGTCCATGGCCGCGGTGATCCTTCCGGCTGCCGTCAGCAACTGGCGGTCAATCCGGCCCTCCCGCCTTCCTGCAATATAGGCCACAGGGTCGGGTACGGTACGGGCCCGGAATTCGCTCACACCCATGGTCCTTGTTTCACCGCCCACGAGGGCGTTCACGGAAACGGTTACCTCTGTGGTCCCGGGCTCCACGCGTACAACGTGACTTCCGTCGTTCAGGCGCACCAGCTCGGCTCCTGCCGAAACACTGGGGCGTATATTTTCGGTGGGGACGCCCGGCACAGAAATGGAAACCGGGTTGTCAAGCCCGATATAAAATACGTTCATCCTGTCTGCCGATACCGTTGCGGTGGGTCGCTCCACGGTGTATTCGGTCTCGAAACGGTGCTCTTCCACCACGCCTGCCGGGGAAGTCATCCGTATAACACCACTGTGACGGTGTGTGCCCGGGCTTCTGGCGGGGACACGCAACCTGCCGACCCCGTCCGACACGGGCACTGATCCGATGCCGTCCACGACCACTTCCGGATCCTGGCGGGTATCATAAGCCGCTACGAATACGTCAGCTTCGTAAAAATCGCCTTCCATCACGATCTGGCTGCGGGGTACAACCCGTGCCGCGATCTCATCAAAACGGAAATCACCGGCATGGATCAGGTCATACAGCATGTTTACTGCATCAAACTGGGCGTTGCGCACTTCTGTGACCAGTCGCTGGAGGTTGGTGGCAACGGCCACCGAAATGACACGGTCAAAGTTCAATTGTTGCCAGTTGACCCTGCGGTCCTGAACGTAAAAAGGCCCTTCCACATCCAGTCCGAGTTGGATGGACTGCCCATGCTGGTCCAGGATGCTGTCAATGGAATTGGTAAAGCTGCTGATTTTTTCTCTGAGAATATATGCACGTGTGCCGGGTCCGCCGTCGCGGGCACCGGGATCGATGCTGTTTTCTACCAGCCAGTATCGCGAAGATATACTGTAGTTGTCTTTTCTGCGCGAGTCGATCAGGTCCAGGGTATCTGCTTCTTCAAATGAGATGCCGTTGACCTCGGCCAGCATTTGGGTACGGTTCGTTAAAATATAACTGACCAGGGAGTCTGCCTGCTCTCTGAGGTACTGCGCTTCGCCATAATATGGTTGTACATGCTGTTCCGAGAAGAGGAGTTGTTGCTCCTGGAAATCGTCGTACACCATATCCACTTTCATCTCGAAATTCCTGTTGGTCTCCTCAATTCCCCTGTTGATCAAGGGGAAGGAGTCCAGTACCTCCACCGACACGTTCAGTGCCATAAGGGCCAGGAAGATCAGATACATCAAGCCGATCAGTTTCTGCCTGGGGGTTTGTTTTCCACCTGCCATAATACTATTTTATATCTGGAAATTTTGCTTCAGAGAAACAAAATTCTAATTATCTGTTTACATTGAAATTCATTGCGGAAAGCATGTTTCCGTAAACGCTGTTGAGTGACTTGATGTTCGCGGTGAGTTTTTCCATCTCTTCTTTGTACTCTTTTGAACTTTCCGCAGATGCGCTGATGTTGTCCACCACCGTATTCATGGTATCATGATATTTTTTGGATGCCTCCGACTGACTGGATGTCGCCTGCATTTGCAGTTCGTAGGCGGTGTTCAGCGCTGAAAGGCTCTTTGTCAGGCCTTCAGTGGCATGCAGGTTTTCCCTGGCATTGGCCGCTGTTTGCTTGTAGGCACTGCTCATATCACCCATTGAATCCACAGCCTGCTTCAGGTTATTATTGTACTCTTCAGCCAGGCTCAGGTCGTGCTTGAGGTATTCCGACTTGTTTTTGTAGGATTGACTGAGCTCAAGTACTGACTGGGAAGCATTTTCCATGTTCTGGATATACTTGTTGGTGGCAACCGTTGCACTGGAAAGGTCTGCCAGCCTGGCTGCATTGTCGCTAAGGTTACGCAGCCCTTTACCCAGGTTATTGATCAGTTCCGGCCCGATGTCAGCTTCTTCCATAAGTTTGTCAAGGTTGGAAGAAAGGGTGATATTCTGCTGGGTTGCCGGAGTTCCTGCTCTCAGGCTCCTGGCTTCCGGAGAAACGTCAGATTCAATGCCTGCAAGTTCCGGGTATACAAGGCTCCAGTCCGGTTCTTCATGAACATGCTCAAAAGCGGAGAAGAAAAATACCACGGCCTCCACGCCCATCCCGATAACCAGTGCATAGTCGGCAAAGGGCCAGTGCATGATCTTAAAAAGTGCCCCGAGAATTACCAGTGAGGCCCCCCATCCATAGAGCCTGGACATGAAGGTTTTCCATAATTTTGTTCTTGCGAATTTCATCTGTTATTGATTTTGATTTTTCACTTATTTGCTTAATTAATATACATTGGAGGCACCGCGACCATCATCCCTGTCGCGTCCCGGATAGGTCTGTACACTGCGGAATCCGATATAGGATTTTGCCGTATCCTGGTATTCGTATGCCCTGGTGCTTACCTGCAGGAAGTACCCGATATCTTTCCAGGAACCACCCCGGACAACTTTTCTTTTCAGTGAGGGGGGATCATCCTCTGCGGCCTCATACTGATAATCAGGGCTCAGGTCATGTGCAAAGTTGTAGAACGATTCATCATAGGCATTGCGCGTCCATTCTGACACGTTGCCTGCCATATCGTACAGTCCGTAGTCGTTGGGAGGATAATACCCGGCGATGACCGTATACAATCCGCCGTCGTCGGTGTAATTACCCCTGAGCGGCTTGAAATTGGCAAGGAAGCAGCCTTCTGAGTTCCTCATGTAAGGGCCGCCCCATGGATATGGGCTGTGTTCCAGTCCTCCGCGCGCGGCAAATTCCCACTGTGCCTCAGAAGGAAGCTCGAAATCCATGGCGAATGGCTGACTTCTTCCGGCGAGATAGCTGTTCAGGTATTGGGTGCGCCACACATTGAATGCACGGGCCTGCACCCAGTTTATCCCCACTACAGGATAATGGTCATAAGTGGGGTGCCAGAAGTATTGCTTGGTCATCGGCTCGTTGTAGGAGTAAGAAAAGTCCCTGATCCAGGCCAGGGTATCCGGGTATATGTGGGTTTCATGTTCCATTACCAGTTCACCGCGGGGAATATCACCCTCCCGGTCTCTGGCAGCCCTTTGCAGATCAACGGTATAGTAGCGGTATATCAGGCGCCTGGTATCAATTTCACGCCGGCGGAAAAACCGCTCCTGTTCCGGCAGGTAAAGCTCGGAAAGGATGTCGCGCTCTTCTTCACCGTCCCAGCGGATCCGTTCGTCCCAGTTCAGCATTGGAGGATCCAGGGGCATCCCATACTCATCCTCATAAAAGGCAAAGTCTTCATTGAAATCAGCCAACAGGCTCCGTGCCAAAGAGTCCCTTACCCAGTGAACAAACTGACGGTACTGGTTGTTGGTGATCTCTGTTTCGTCCATGTAAAACGCCGGCAGGGAAACAGTCCTTGAACCGGTATTCTGGGAGTAGGCAATGTCCTGGTCAGACGGACCCATGGTAAAACTTCCCATCGGAATGTATACCATGCCGGGCGGATCTGCATAAAAGGCATCGGGTCTGTTCTGTACACCCACAAGGTGCCCCCGGTCGCCTCTTCCGATCCAGCCGCAACCGGTAAATAAAATCGCAGCTAATGTAACAGTCAGTATTCTTTTCATGGTGGCTTCAGGTTATAATGGCCATTTCCTATTTCTCTTTTTCTTATTTTTTGCCAATAACATTGTGTATCCTATCGACTTGAACGGCAAAATTACAAAAATCTGATATTTCGCTGTATTTCTTCAATTCTTTCCAGCCCCAGGTCAAAACAATACTGGAGCATAATTTCATGACTTCCGTAGCTTCGCCCCATCCTGCCCATGGGAGAGGTGGTCACATCGTACGAATAGCCGATGCTGATCTGTTCAAAATTCACTCCCAGCATGAATACCACAGCATCCTGAGGTCTATAACTAACGCCGCCCCAAAAGCGGTTATTGTATGTAACCATTGTATTCAGGTCATATTGGAAGGAAGACAGGTCTGTTTTTGCCAATACCGAAGGGCTGATTACGTAATCCGGATTCCCGGGCCAGGTCACGTTGTAACCCGCGGTTGCATATGCGTGGCGCCACAGTGAATAATCACTTTCTGCCAGCCCCCCCCTAGCCTGCCTGAGCTGTGAAAAGGAGAGACCTGCCCAGGCTTCATTATCCAGCATATAAAATCCGCCGATGGCAAAATCAGTAAAAATATGGCTTTCTTCATTCCCGATCAGTACCGGATCGCCCGGATCAATGGGATTGAGTGATGAAAAATCCATGCTTTTATCCTGGAACCCGATCTGGGCGCCCAGACCCAGGCGTCCCATCCCAAGACGGAGATGATAGGCGTAAGCTATTTTCACGCCCACGTTGGTCTCCGGCCCCAACTGATCCTGCATGAAGCCCAGACCAACCCCGCCACGTAAAAAAGGAACGGGAGCATCCACGTTCAGGCTGTAGGTTTCCGGATTCAGCCGGTTTCCTTCCGCATCCCGGAATCCCACCCACTGTTGACGGGCGATGGCTGTGGCGCATATGGCCTGTCGCAATCCGGCCACTCCGGGATTGATCCCCATGTTGTTGAACATATTATGGCTGAACTGGGCCTCCTGCTGCGAAAAAGCCATTCCGCAAAGCATGAAAGAAAGTAAGAATACAATGAGGCCTTTTTTAATCATCAATGCTGCCTTTACGCGATCGGTTATTGTGTGAACGAAAAAATCGTCCGGTTATTGATTCTTTATAAAAAACAGACAAAAATACAACAAATATTTTTAACCGGTCTATGTTTTCGCACCGCTTCGTACATTGGTTCAATGGCTTATACGAATTTCTGGTAAACCTGCCACCATTTTTCAGGAATTTCATTCTGGCAGGCTTCCTGGTAGTCTCTGTATGAACACGGAACCAGAAACTGTCTGTCATATTTGCTTTGCAGCTTGGGCGGACAGGGAACTTCCATCCACCACCGGTCACTTTTCTTGCTTTTGTAAAAGTTGATCTTATTCTGGAATTCCTTTATGGATACCACGTACTTGATAAAATCTGCCGAGTCTTTGATGTGCTTATCCGGAAAGTCCTTTTTCCGGTTGTAGTATCCGTCGATAAAATACCAGATCATCTGGGCCACCAGGTGGGTGGTTTGCTCCCCGTGATCGTATGCCGGGTTGATCTCATAAAAGCCAATGGAGCTGAGCTTATCACTTAATCCGGCATAGCGGACGATCTGGCAGGCCTCTTCTCCGTAAAACCCGTTGGGGGAAGCATTGGCATTGGCCGGGGCATCGGATTGCCGGATACTTGATATGTCAAAACTAAACATATCTGCATTGCGGACGATCGGCTCCGTATCTTCCATGTTGTTTTTAACCACGCCCAGCCGGTACACATCAAAAAAGAGCCGCTCCATCAGTTCAATGGCGTCCTGGTCAACAAAATACGTCTGATAGCCCAGGTTGGTGAAATTAAACAGGTAATTGGGCTTATGGGTCAGAATGGTGCTGAGGAAGTTCGTGTTGCTCAGTGGTTCGTCTTTATGCAGGCCAATGTCGAAACGGGAGTCAACCGCTGCTATGTTGATGATCTGCCCGAGTGATTCATAGGCCTGGTAATTGGCATAGGTAATATCCTGACCTCCTCCGATGATCACCGGTGTGATGTTTTTTTTAAGGAGTTCCGCCACCGCTGACCTCACGGCGAAATAGGTGTCACTGACCTGGTCACCGGCATTGATGTTTCCGAGGTCCGCAATTCTCTGATCGCCTCCCCCTCTGAATAAACGATATAAATGCTTCCTGACGTAATCGGGGGCAAGTGAGCACCCCTCATTTCCGGTGGCATGACGGTCTTCCCTGACCCCGATAATGGCAATGTCTGCGCGTTCCAGGTCAGGAAATCCTGTTTGGGCGTCGTTGGTCATGATGGAACGACCCAGAAGCAGGGGGTGTGGCGGGCTGTCTTTCAGCAGTTCGCTCTTGCTTACAGGTTCAAAAAAATCAGCAATTTCCATGTAATTCCAAAAAAGTTATTTCCCCTTTTGGGTTTTCTTAGGGGTTGTTTTTTTGGTTTTACGTGGTTTTTTGTCAGAGGTTCCGCTATCTATGATTTTTCTTGCCTCCTCCAGGCTGATTTTTTCCGGATCCTTGTCTTTGGGGATTTTGAAATTTTTCTTGTTGAAAGAGATATAAGGTCCCCAGCGTCCTCTCAGTATGCGGATTTCAGGTTCTTCATCAAATTCTTTAATGATCTTTTTCCGGTCACTCTCCCGCTTTTCTTCGATGACCTCAATGGCTTTTTCAGCTGAGATGGTCAGGGGGTCTTCTTCTTTCGGGATGGAGTAAAATTTGCCGTCATGTCTGATATATGGCCCGAACCGGCCGACAGCTGCCACCATCTCTTTCCCTTCGTATTCCCCCGCCGTGCGTGGCAGTTTGAACAACTCCAGGGCCTCTTCCAGGGTGATGGTTTCCAGGGTCTGATCGTTTTGCAGGCTGGCAAAACGGGGTTTTTCCTCCTCTTCGGCATCTCCGATCTGTACCATGGACCCGAAACGCCCGATCCGTGCATATATGTTGCGGCCGCTTTTGGGATCCTTGCCCAGGAGGCGCTGCCCGCTGTGTTTTTCCGACTTTTCCAGGGTGTTTTCCACCTGCTTGTGGAAAGGCCAGTAAAATTCATTGATCACGCTGTTCCACTCTTTTTGTCCGGCAGCCACTTCGTCAAACTCTCTTTCCACCCGTGCGGTGAAATGGTAGTCCAAAATGTCTGTAAAATACTCCATCAGGAAGTTATTCACCACAATGCCGATATCTGTGGGAAACAACTTGTTTTTTTCGGCCCCGGTGATTTCCTGTTTCTTTTGGTCAGTGATGGAGTTTTCTTTCAGTGTGATGACCTCGTAGGCCCGTTTGGCTCCTTCCCGGCTTTCTTTTACCACGTAGGCTCTTTTCTGGACTGTGCTGATGGTTGGGGCATAGGTGGAGGGCCGTCCGATTCCCAGCTCTTCCAGTTTTTTTACGAGGCTGGCCTCGGTGTAGCGGGGCGGATGTTTTGTAAAACGCTCCATGGCTGTCATTTCCTCAAGCGGGAGTTGCTGCCCCTCTTTTACAGGTGGCAGTAATCCCGCAGCGGCTTCCTCTTCTTCATCATCAGTCGACTCCAGGTAGACCTTGAGAAAACCGTCAAACTTGATCACCTCGCCGGTGGTACTGAATTTCTCCTGTGTTTTTGAGGGGGCGATGGTGATGGTTGTTTTTTCCAGCCTGGCGTCACTCATCTGGGATGCAACAGTCCGTTTCCAGATCAGCTCGTACAGCTTCTGTTCGGAGGCGTCATTGCCTGCCCTGTGTGCATTTATATAGGTGGGTCGGATGGCTTCGTGCGCTTCCTGTGCGCCCTTGCTTTTGGATGAATATTTCCGGAGTTTTACATAGTCTTCACCCCATGCTTTTTCAATCTCTTCACGGGCCATGGCCATGGCTGTTCCGGAGAGGTTTACCGAGTCGGTACGCATATAGGTGATCTTACCTGATTCGTAAAGCTTTTGGGCCACCGTCATGGTCCGTGCAACCGAGAATCCCAGTTTTCTGCTTGCTTCCTGCTGAAGGGTAGAAGTGGTAAAAGGCGGTGCCGGAGATTTTTTGGCGGGCCTGGTATCAACACCTTCAATGGAAAAAGTGCTGCCTTTGCATTTTTCGAGGAAAGCAAGGGCTTCATCTTTTGTTTTGAAACGATGGGGGAGTTCGGCACGGACGGGCACC
This sequence comes from Bacteroidales bacterium, assembly GCA_007129945.1. Lineage (GTDB taxonomy): Bacteria > Bacteroidota > Bacteroidia > Bacteroidales > UBA7960 > PUPG01. The sequence continues at coordinate 82,563 of SKUN01000087.1, read as the reverse complement.
ATCTGGTCTTTGTGTTCTGCACTGAAAACAGCTGTTATACGGTAACTCCCCTTAGACTCAAACTGCTGAATCTCCCGCTCCCTTTCAACGATCAGCCTGACGGCCACCGACTGAACACGGCCGGCAGACAGGGCGGGTTTGACTTTTTTCCACAGCAGGGGCGACAATTCGAATCCCACCAGCCTGTCGAGTATACGACGGGCCTGCTGTGCGCTGACCAGGTTGTGGTCAATGGTGCGCGGATTCTGGATGGCATTGGTGATTGCCCCCTTGGTGATTTCATGAAATACAATGCGTTTATAATCTGTTTCCTTGAGTTTCAAACTTTCTGCCAGGTGCCAGGAAATGGCTTCCCCCTCCCTGTCTTCATCCGTTGCCAGCCAGACGGTCTCAGCCTCTTTGGCCAGCTTCTTCAGGTCGGTGACAACTGTTTTTTTGTCCTTTGGAATTTCGTAAACCGGGGAAAAATCCTTGTCGATCTCAACGCCCAGCTTGCTTTTGGGAAGGTCGCGGACATGGCCGAAACTTGACTTGACAGTGTAGTCTTTTCCCAGGAATCCTTCAATGGTTTTGGCTTTGGCGGGGGACTCAACGATTACGAGGTTCTTTGTCATATGTGCTGTTTTGGGGGCCAAAAGTAATCAAATTATAATTAATGCCTCACCGGGGCGGATTGTTGAGCGCGGAATTCCCCGGTACTTATTTTAACAACAATGCCCTTATTTTTGATTAATTTTGCAAAAATAAATTTCTGCTTCCTATTCTTATTCATTGAAATACAGCTCGTGAGCAAAAAGATATATATCGAGACATATGGATGTCAGATGAATTTTTCTGACAGTGAGATCGTGGCTTCAGTAATGACCTCTCACGATGCAAAAGTAACCGATGCGCCGGAAAATGCCGATGTGATCCTGCTGAATACCTGCTCCATACGCGACAACGCAGAGCAGCGTGTGGTCAACCGGCTTCGTGCACTGCAGCATTTGCGAAAGCGACGGCCCGGCCTGCTGATAGGGGTCCTGGGGTGCATGGCTGAGCGGCTGAAAGAAGACCTGCTGGAGGAAAAGACACTGGGGTTGCGTGTTGATTTAGTGGCCGGGCCGGATGCATACCGTCAACTGCCCGAACTGATGGCGGATGCGGAAACCGGACAAAAAGCCATCAACGTAATGCTTTCCGCGGATGAGACCTATGCGGATATCAGCCCGGTCCGGTACACACCGGGTGGGGTATCGGCATTCATTTCCATCATGCGCGGATGCGAGAATTTTTGTGCCTATTGTGTGGTCCCTTTCACCAGGGGTAAGGAGCGCAGCCGTGACCCCCGGTCGATTTTGGCTGAAGCCCGCCGGCTGTTGGCTGACGGGTTCCGTGAAGTGACCCTGCTCGGGCAGAATGTGAACTCTTATCGCTGGACGGACGGCGAGTCCGGGAAAATCACCGGCTTTAGTGAATTACTTGGAGAGGTCGCTGCTGCAGATCCCCGTTTGCGCATCCGGTTTGCCACCTCCCATCCCAAGGATATGTCGGATGAGTTGCTTCATCAGATGGCACGCCACCCGAATATCTGCAACGCCATCCACCTGCCCCTGCAATCCGGCAGCTCTGCGGTGCTTAAAAGGATGAACAGGAAATATACCCGTGAGGACTATCTGGAGAGAATTGCGGCCATTAAGCGTATTTTGCCCGGATGTGGTCTTTCCACAGACATTATTGCGGGGTTTTGCGGGGAAACAGAGGAGGAGTTCAATGAAACCCTGGAAGTGATGGATCAGGCAGGATTTGATTTTGCCTTCATGTTTAAATATTCTGAGCGCCCAGGTACCCTGGCGGCAAAAAAATATGCGGATGATGTGCCTGAGGCTGTAAAAACCCAACGACTCACATCCATCATTGACAAACAGCAGGCATTGTCGCTTGAGAGTAACCGGAGGGACGTCGGGAAAACCATGGAAGTGCTGACTGAAGGGCCGTCCAAACGCTCCGACCAAATGATGATGGGGCGCACGTCACACAATAAAGTGGTGGTGTTTCCCGATCAGGGATTTAACCCCGGGGATTATGTGCAGGTTAAGATCACCGGTTGCAGTGCTGCCACATTGAAAGGGGAGGCGGTTAAATTACATTGAGGCGGTATCGGCAAGGTGAGCCGGTTACGGGCTAACCCCGGGTGTTTCCTGATAACAGTGCTTCGGCGATCAACAGATCGGAAGGTGAAGTGATTTTGATGTTCTCTGCATTCCCTTCGGTAAGATATGCACGTTCTCCCGATGCTTCAAGCACGGTGGCATCATCCGTAAATGATTCCCGGTAACTGACATCGTAGGCTTTTTTGATTTGTGTGGATCGGAAGCACTGCGGGGTCTGAACCACTTTGACCCGATCGCGGGGCAGGGGGGTGCTCAGGGCATTGTCTTTGATCCTTACTGATTCAGTGATGCCGGTTACGGGCACGGCATTGCCCATCTTTTCAGCAAAATAGAAAGCAGTGGATATGGTTTCCACCGATACAAGGGGGCGAGCCCCGTCATGGATGGCCACAAGCACATTGTGGGGGACTTGTTTCAGTCCGTTTTTTACTGAATGAAAGCGGGTCGGGCCGTTCCCGGTCACAGTGTGTGGGGTGGTGAGGTGGTACCGGTGACAGATACTTTCCCATTCACTGTGGTGTGCTTCAGGTAAAACCAGGACGAACTTCAGATTGGCAGAATAGGCCAGAAAGCGTTCGAACACATGGAGCAACATGGGCTTTCCTGCAATATTCATCAACTGTTTGGGAACAGATGAATGCATTCGCTCCCCTTTGCCCCCGGCTGTAATCAATACGTATTTTTCCATGGGCGTCTTAACTTAGTGTCGTGCCAGCCACAGTAGCATTGACACGGCACTAATCATCCAGGATCAGCATGGCATCACCATAGGTAAAAAACCTGTACTTCTCTTTGATGGCTACTTTGTACGCATTCATAAGCTGGTCAAATCCCGCAAATGCAGCTACCATCATCATAAGGGTAGATTGCGGAAGGTGAAAATTGGACACCATGGCATTGGCCACACTGAATTCGTAGGGGGGATAAATAAATTTATTGGTCCATCCCTCGTATGGCTTCAGGTGTCCGCTGATGGATACCGAAGTTTCAATGGCGCGCATGGTGGTGGTTCCTATGGCACAAATCCTCTGTTCTTTGTCTTTGGCTTTGTTGACGGTACTGGCGGTTTTCTCTTCAATGAGAATCTCTTCGCTGTCCATTTTGTGTTTGCTCAGGTCCTCCACGTCCACATTTCTGAAGTTGCCCAACCCGGCATGCAGGGTAATTTCCGCGAACTCTACGCCTTTCAGCTCCAGGCGTTTTACCAGTTCACGGCTGAAATGCATCCCGGCAGTGGGTGCGGCAACGGCACCCTCACGTTTGGCAAACACCGTCTGATAGCGTTCCTTGTCGTCCTTGTCTACCGGCCGTTTGATCTGCTTGGGCAGTGGGGTTTCTCCGAGAGATTCAATGGTTGTCTTGAATTCATCGTAGGTGCCGTCAAACAAAAAACGCAGTGTACGTCCCCTGGAAGTGGTATTATCAATTACTTCGGCCACCAGGTTGTCATCTTCACCGAAGTAAAGTTTGTTGCCGATACGGATCTTGCGGGCCGGGTCAACCAGGACATCCCAAAGCCTGGCTTCCCGATTGAGCTCCCTGAGCAGGAATACTTCTATCTGTGCCCCGGTTTTTTCCTTGGTTCCGTAGAGGCGGGCGGGAAATACCTTGGTATTGTTCACCACCATGATATCTCCGTCGTCGAAATAGCCAAGAATATCTTTGAAATACTTGTGCTCAATATTCCCTGACCTTTTATGGAGAACCATCAACCGCGCTTCGTCACGGTTCGGAACCGGCTTCTCAGCAATTAACTCAGCCGGAAGGTTAAATTTAAAGTGAGATAGCTTCATGGATAAGATGTTGGAAAAATTCAGTAAATGTATATGGATCGCTCACGAGGAGTGCAAAGGTAATAAATTACAACGCCCTTGTCAACAGTTTTTTACACTTAAATCACCTTTTCGGGTAAAAAGGGGTTTATTCACCGGAATTGGTCAAATTCCCGGATGATCGATTCCATACCCATGGCATCATCAACGGAATAACTGCCGATGTGTGTGCGTCTCAGGGCACTTAAGTAGGCTCCGCAGCCGAGGATGTCACCGAGATCTCTGGCCAGGGATCGGATATAAGTCCCTTTACTGCAGGTAACCGTGAAGTCGACTTCGGGAAGGGCTACCCTGGTGGCTTCAAAGCTTCTGATCCGGATGTCGTTGGTCTTCAGTTCGGTTTCCCGCCCCTGCCTTGCGTAATGGTAGGCCCGTTCCCCTTTGATCTTTTTAGCCGAATAGATGGGGGGCAGCTGTTTTTGTTCTCCGCTCAGCTGTTGCATGGCCTCGTCAATCATTTCAGGGGTGAGGTGGAGGAATGGCAAGTTCTTTTCGGGGAGGGTTTCCAGGTCGAAAGAGGGGGTAACCTGACCCAGTATGAAGGTTCCGGTATAAATTTTATCCAGGCCCTGATACTGTTCAATTTGTTTGGTTGCTTTCCCGGTGCATATAATCAGCAGGCCGGTGGCCAGCGGGTCCAGTGTGCCCGCATGCCCGATCTTGATTTTTTTAAGTCCGAGCCGGTAACGCAGCATTGACTTGATTTTGTTTACTGCGTCAAAGGAGGTCCACTTAAAAGGCTTGTCGACGAGCATCACATGCCCGCTCAAAAATTGTTCGCGTAAAGATTCCGTCGTAGTCATTGGATTTATATGCTGCCTGTAATAATTGCGGCGAGGCCGACAATCAGACAGTAAATGGCGAAATATTCAATTTTGCCGCGGCGGACAATGGAGAGCATCCACCGACAGGCAATTACACCGGCGATAAATGCTGTGATGGCTCCGATGACCATTGGCGTGGCATCCATGGCTCCGGCACCTGCTTCTTCAGAAATGCGAAGTAGTTTCAGGAAGTTTGCCCCGAAGATCGGGATCAGGACCATTAAAAAGGAGAAACGGACGGCCTGGCCCCTTTCTATGCCAAAATAAAGCGCAGTGCTTATGGTTGCTCCGCTGCGGCTGATTCCCGGCAATATGGCTAAGGTTTGTGCCAGACCGATCACCAGGGCACTCTTCAGGGTGACATTTTTCTTGTTTTTTGGGGCAAACCGGGTAAGAGCCAGCAAGGTGGCGGTGATGAGCAGCATGACCCCGACAAAAGCCACCCTCCCTTCAAAAATATGTTCAATCTGTTCTTCAAACAGCAAACCGACGATGGCTGTGGGGATGGCTGAGGCCAGCAGCAGGAGGGTAAATTTCATTTCGGGGTTCCACCGGAAACGAAAAAAATTCACCACAAGGTGGACAATGTCGCGCCAGAAAACCACTACCACGCTTAAAAAGGTGGCTCCGTGCACAATGATGTTGAAGGTGAAGAAATCATGGGGGTCTTCCAGTCCGAATAATGCGCCGCCCAGTTCCAGGTGCCCGCTGCTGCTGACGGGCAAAAACTCAGTAAGGCCTTGAAGAAGGCCCAGTACCAGTGCTTCAAACCAGCTCATCTGTTATTTCTTTTTAGAAGGGGTTGACCTGGCGGGCTTTTCCTGCTTTTCTTTTTCCGACAGGTTGGTGGTTTTCTTCATAATGGCATAGATCTGGATCCCGTAACCTGCCAGAACCAGCAGGGGGGCCAGGGTCAGCCTTCTGAAATTGAAAATGGCATCGCTGAACGCTGAAGGGTCTTCGCTTCCTCCACCTATCATCAGCAGAAATCCTAAGGCTGTTACCACAAGACCGATGATGAGCCAGGTGTATTTGTGCCTGTCAAATAGTAGGGCGTCGCCTTGTTGTTTTTTGTGCATCAGTATAAATATAAAAAGTCGGTTTTTATTTTCAGGTATTTTCTGACGGCAAAATAGGTGGAAACCCAGCTGATGACAATCCCGAGTAACAATACCACGGCAAATAGTGTGAGCAGCATACGTGTGTCATAAAAAGCTGTCATTTCAGGTATTTGCCGCTGGGCTGTGTACAGGGTGGCGATCAACAGCAGGATGGTGATGCCTGCCCCTATAACGCCCTGTAATACACCGCGAATGATGAATGGCCTCCGTATGAAGGCCTGGGTGGCGCCCACCAGTTGCATGCTTTTTATCAGGAAACGCCTGGAAAAAACGCTCAGACGTATGGTGTTGTTGATCAATGCAAAGGCAATCATCAATAGGAGAATGCTGAATACAAGCAATCCCGCCCCGATACGCTTAACATTCTGATTGACAAGATGTATCAGCGATCGCTGATAATCGATGTCGCTGACGATGGGTTCTGCCGAAAGCCTTTCCTCGAATACCTGCAAACTGTCAGGGTTGGCATAACTGGCGGTAAGGTTGACTACAATGGAAGCAGTCAGCGGGTTGTAACCCAGAAATTCCACGAAATCTTCTCCTAATTCCTCCATCAGGTCTTCCGCCGCTTCCTCGCGGGAAATAAACCGGGTCTGGCTTACCGCCGGCATATCATCCAGCCTTCGCTGCAGCTGCCTGATGGGCTCTTCCGCTGTATCTTCCTCAATAAAGAGGGAAACGGCGATGCTTTCACGCATGTGGTCGGACAGCTTTTGTGCCTGAAGGATGATAAGGCCGAGCAGCCCCAGTACAAACAGTACCAGGGTAATGCTCACTACGGTGGAAATATAGGAAGACTTTAAGCGCCTGCCAATGATTTTTTCTTCTTGCCTGGCCATAACAGCAATTTATCCTGCGAGCGAAATTAATAAAAATTGTTGAAAGAGAATTTATCTGTAATTTTGCGAAAAACAGTGATATTATGGCAAACAGAATTATGGATCCCATTGGCCGGCTGATGGGGTTGCGTTATAAATCACATCCCTGGCACGGTGTGGAAATTGGTGACAAAGCCCCGGATGAGATCACCTGTTTTATTGAAATGGTGATGACCGATACGGTCAAATACGAAGTGGACAAGATCAGCGGGTACCTGAAAATTGATCGGCCACAGAAGTATTCAAACGTTTTGCCAGCCCTGTATGGGTTCATTCCGCAGACTTTGTGTGATGCTGAAGTGGCAGCTTTTGCCATTGAAAAGTGTGGGCGTGAGGACATTGTGGGGGATTATGACCCGCTGGATATTGTGGTGCTGACTGAGAAATCCATTTCTCACGGGAATATCCTGGTGGATGCTCATCCAATCGGTGGGTTTCGATTGATTGATCGTGGCCAGGCCGATGACAAGATCATCGCCGTGCTGAAAGATGATGCCGTTTACGGAGACATCCGCGACATTGCAGATTGCCCGCCGGCAGTGCTGGAAAGGTTGAAGCACTATTTTCTTACCTATAAAGACCTTCCCAATACACAACTTGATATTGAGATCACACACACTTACGATGCCAAAGATGCCAAAGAGGTGATCCGACGTTCGGTTGTAGATTATCAGATGAAATTCGAAAATCTGGACAACCTGCTGTCAGAGGTTTAACCCGCTCCCCCTCCGCCGGATGACGCTCCTCCTCCGCCTCCCGCGGTTCCGCCTCCTCCGGCACCGCTGGCAGAGCTCATGGTGGTGCTGGTAGTCGTAATTACAGTGTGAACGGTATCTCCGATTGATTGCAGGTTGGCATTGTGCAATACGATCCAGGCAATATAGGCAGTGTTACCGGAAGTTTCCAACCCCCCGGTCAGTTTCTTGAAGTATTTTGGTCCCAGGCCGAGTGCCAGTCCGTAGATCAGGTATTCGTTGATCGCCTCTTCATCCAGCTGTTCCATTTCTGATTGAAAATTAAATCTTTTCAGGTGCCGGTGCAAAGACTTCCACTGTCGGTATGCTTTTTCGCCCTCTGTGGTGCGTTGCAGCATCAGGATGGCGGCAATGAGCGAGAGGAATGCAAGTCCTGTGAGGATGAGCATCCAGGGCCCGTAATATATGGTGAGTCCCAGAAACCCGAGCATGGCGACAATGCTGATTATAAATCCGGTTTGCTGTCCTTTTTTGCTTTGGTGATCAAACCAGTTTTTATTTTTGCCTTCCTGTTTTACATTCTTCTTCCATTTAGCGAAAAATTTCTGCATCCCTGATCTCTTCTTTTTCATCCGTTTCAGCGATAACTGATCTTCTTTTTCCGCCAATTCGTCAAACAGAAATTGCAGCAGTTCATTTTCAAATGGCAACAGACTTTCCTTGTTGGACTCCCAGTATGCCCGGTTCAGAATAAAAGATGTATCGGTGATCTTACGGGTCCCCAAAAATCCCTTTTTGCGCTCTTCTGTGCTTTCGACCCGGACAAAGTCCTTGTAGGCGAGGTGAAAAAGTGTGGAAACCAAAGCGTTGCCGTTCACCTCAGTTTGGTTCATTAAGTAATTGACAAGGGCGGGTTTGTCTTTGGCCGGCAGCCGGGTAAAGGCGCCGGGTTGCTCGGGAAGGGTGGGCTTTTTGCTGTACTTTCTGAAGAGGGTGACCCAGATCAGGATGTATAGCAGCGAGACCGGAAGTACCAGTTGTTTGCCCCTTTGATGACGGGCTTCCTCCCCGGCCTTTTGTTCCATGGCTTCACGCCGGAGGCGGTTGGCCTCTTCGGTAAGCGCAGCGGCTTCTGCCATCACCTCCTCTCGGATCTCTTGTTCTATGACGGGCAGATCCGGGAAAGCCTCCGCCGGGTACAGGGCCCTTAACTCCAGGTAGCTGTTGGCCGGCAGGCGATCCAGGCTTACCTGAACGGCACCCTCATCAAGTATCTGCGAAACGGCATCCAGGGAGCCATGCACCCAGTGTGCAGGCTCCCCTTCAGGCAGGGGCTCCGGCGGGTAAATATGTGCACGGATGTTATGCAGGGGCTGGTCCCATTCATCCGAAATTAGCTGGTAGTAAAAAAGGGCATTATCCTGGTATCTTTCCGTGGCTCCTTCAGCCGTGAAGCGGAATGTGAATGTGCGTGTGGTATCCCGGGCTTCAAAAAACAGGCGCAGCTCTTTATGGTTTCCGTTTTCAGTTATCCGCATGGTTCCGGGAGCTTCAGAATCACTTTCCACATATTCGTTATCTCCTTCGAATACCCTGAAATCACTGAAACTGGCTTGTCCATCCAGAGGAAAGGCCCGGTAAACAAAGGAAAATTCTCCGTCAAAGATAAATTCACGGTCTTCCCGCACCTGCATGGAGCCGTCCTCATTCAGCCGCAGCTCCAGACTCAGTGCACTCATCCGGTAATCCTGGCCCCGGGCGTGGCAGGAAAGCAGTATGAGCACAATTGGTAACAGCAGCGCTGCTGGTTTGATTAAGAAAGATTTTCTGATGCGCATGGTCATTATTTATTTCGGGGGAGCAAATAAAAGTACAAATTTTTTGATGTCTCCCCCGGGTATGCCTCCGGATTTATTGCCCCGGCAGTTCTGTTGCGCATTTGAGGGCGAAAACTTTGCCTGGCAAAGACTTTACCACCCCTTTAAATTCCAGGCTGAGCAAGATCGAAGATGCCTTGCTCAGGTTGAATCCTGTTCCTGAAACAATCTGATCAATCCCCGCATCCGGGTTGTTTTTCAGAAACCCGGTCATGGTTTTCTCTTCCTTCGTGAGGACCACGAACAGGCCCGGGGGGGTTGCCGGCTTTTCGGTGTTACGCGGCTCCCAGTTCATGATGTATTGGATGTCGGCTGCACTCTCCAGCAGGTGGGCCTTGTTTATTCGGATCAGCTTGTTACATCCCCGGCTGTAGGGATCGGTAATCCGCCCGGGGATGGCAAACACATCCCGGTTGTAGGTATTGGCAATGTTGGCCGTGATCAGGGCGCCTCCGGTTACTGCCGCTTCGATCACAATGACGGCATCACACAATCCGGCAATGATGCGGTTTCTCTTTGGAAAGTTTTCCCGCTCGGGTTTGCTCCCGGACAGGAAGTCTGTCAGCAATGCGCCGTCTTCGGTGATTTTCCTTCCCAGGGATGCATGCAGGGGAGGGTAAATGCGATCAAGGCCGTGACCAAGGGCAGCAGCGGTCGGTAAACCGTTGTTAAGCGCCGACTTATGTGCACAGGCGTCCACCCCGTAGGCCAGCCCGCTGATGATCATGGGGTTGTATGGTGCCAGCCCGGCAATGAGCTGTTCACACATCTCTTTTCCGTAAGGGGTCATGCTTCTGGTGCCGATCACCGCCAGTATGCGGGGGTGATTCAGGTTAGCTTTTCCTTTGACGAACAACAGCAGGGGACCGTCTTCGCACTGTTTTAACCGGTAAGGGTATTCTTCGTCCTGGTAAAACAGGGGGCGGATGTGATGTTTGCGGATAAAGTGTATTTCCCGTTCCGCCTGCCTGAAATCATGGTGATGCCCGATTTTACCGGCAATGCTGTCGCCGACTCCGGGGATTTTTTTCAGTGCATTTTGTTTCTCCCGGAATATTTCCCTGACGCCTCCGCAATAACGGATCAGTTTTTTAGCGGTTACACCTCCTATCCCCGGAATACGCGTAAGGGCAATCTGGTAAAGCAATTCTTCTTCCATGGCATGTAAATATTGGTAAAAATATGCCAAAAGGAATTAATGGCCTTGCAGTTCAGGGCTCGATGCGGTTTGCGGTTGTTTTTTTCAGCCGGAAGGCAAAATCAGAATACCCGGACAATGATTATGCCGGAGTGACGAATTAAGGCGTAAGCCGCTTGCCAAGGCCCGGAATCAGGCTGGCGGCGTGTGGGCTGACTGTGGCCGGCCAGCAGCTCAGTAGGTTTTTGTCATGGTTGAGGGAACCACGATAATAAAATCAGCCAGGCCGGAATTTTCCTCCAGGAGTTCTTCTGTACGCTCCTGCTCCACCGTGCTGATGGTCATGATCTCCACTGGAAACTCCGTATAATACCGGAGATACCAGTTGATCCCTTCGTTGTTGTTGGAGTGGTATGCGCCGTTCAGGTGCAGGAATGTGCCTCCTTCTTTCAGGTTTTCAAGAATGAAGTGGGCCATGGTGGCGTCCTTGATGGCTTGCGCCTTCGGAAGGTTTTCGCTCACATGGGCCGGCATATCGCCCATCTCCAGCATTGCCTTATAACCGGGAAGATCCGGGTCATAAGGAATTGGCAGAGGAGCGATGTATTGCTTTGCCTGCTGACTTAATGTGTCCAGGGCTTCAAATCCTTCGCGGTTCACAAGGGCGGCGTAGCGCCTGGGGATATTGGTGGCAACATACTCCAGTCCGTTTTCCCTGGCAAATTCTAGCAGTGGCCGGTAATCTGTCTGGTAATTGTTCCACACTTTGGCTTCTGATGTGAAGTGTCGTTCCTGGATGACCCCGCCAAAATATTCGTCCAGCAATAGCTGATCATCCGCCTCAAACATTTCAGCCCCTATGGTCAGCAGGCTGTCTTTTTCTGTGAAAAGATCCATCCCCAGCTCAAATTGTAACCAGTGTGCAATGGGGTTGTTGTGCAACTCACCGAACAAAATTACTTCCGACTGACCGGATTTGGTGAGCATTTCCCCATAAGTGGCCGGTTCCCCGTCGGATGTATAAATCCGGTAAGCAGGTTTTTCCTGTGCCGGAACCCTGAATGGCCCCAGTATCAAACTCAAGACCAGTAACAAAAAGGCTTTTTTCATCTGAATCATTTTTTTAATTCGCTGCCAATGAATGAAAAGGGGAGCATATCACTGATTTTATCTATAATGATGATCTTACCGTCTTCTTTGGAAAGGAGTATTTTCATCGGAACTTGCTGGGATGCTTCATATTCAAGCAGCACCTGCCGGCAGGCTCCGCATGGAGAAACGGGTCCTTCAAGCGGGAACTCCGGAGAGCTTGCACTGACCGCAATCTTTTTCATGGCAATCCGGGGAAACATGGATGATGCAGCAAAAGCCGCCACCCTTTCGGCACATAACCCACTGGGGTATGCCCCGTTTTCCTGGTTGGATCCCCGTACAATCTCACCATTCTGAAGCAAGATGGCAGCACCTACATGGAAAGAAGAATACGGGGCATAGGCCTTCTTCGTCATTTCCCTGGCTGCCTTTACCAGCTCTTGTTCATCATCCGGTAAATCCCGGATGTTTTCCACTTCATGGTATCGTAGGCTGATTTCCTGTTTTTTCATCATAAACGATCACAACAATTGTTGCCGGGGTCTTGTATACATCGGATGAGAGCCAGGCCGGGTTATAATATGTAAAAGTAATCAATAGTAGCACAATGGCCTGTACGTAACCCTCGTACAATATACGTAAACGATGTCAAAATGTTTACATTTGACGGAAATTAGCTCAAAACGTTGGCATTTGATCAAATTTTGACTATATTTGTTATGTACCTGTAGACTACAGCCAAAAATTGGTTGTAGATTTTTTTAAAATGATTGTTTAACTTAAAATTTGCATATTATGAGTAATTCAGGCGGAAAAGTGTTGTTTGGTTTTATTTTTGGAGCCGCAGTAGGTGTGGCGGCCGGTCTTCTTTTTGCTCCCGGTTCAGGTGATGAGACCAGGAAAAAAGTGACGGAAAAGAGCAAGGAGTATACGGATGAACTCACCAAACAGGTCAACACCAAATTTGATGAATTGAAGAATTATGTGGGTGATTTAGCCGATGACGCCAGGGCAAAGGTGAAGAAATCAGTTGCCGAAGCGGACAAATAAGAACCCTAAATCTCTTTCATGGAAGGTAAGGAGTTGCTGGCACATATTGTTTCACTGAAAGACAATATCCAAAAGTACATTGAGACCAGGATTTCATACTATGGGATTCTGGCGTTCGAGAAGGCTGCGAAGGCATTGAGCCTCCTGATAGCCAATCTGGTGGTGGCGGCAATTTTGCTGCTCGCACTGTTGTTCATATCGGGTGCGGCTGCCTGGTTTCTGGGTGGCCTGCTTGATTCATATGGCTATGGGATGCTCATTGTCGGTGGCTTTTACCTGTTGCTGGCATTGGTGTTTTTTGCCCGGCGGAAAAGTATTTTCGGAAGGGCGGCCATCCGTATTTTGCTGAATTTATTCCTCCGGGATGATTCCACAGACCCAAAAGACAAAAGCAAAGCATGATTCCATTTGAGCGATTGAAAGATGTCAGGACGATGCAGGATCTTAGGGTAGAAAAGGCCCGTCTGCGTTATGAGGCACTGATGGCGGAAAAAGATCTGTCAGACAGTCTTCGGGCCGTCGGCAAGGTGGTTACTTTTTTCACCTTGTTTCGCCGTGCCGCCGGTGGTGCGCGTTACGCATACGGAGTTGTTTCCCGCCTGTCAGGTTTTTTCAGTGGTCTTTTTGGGAAAAAATCAAAAAAAGAGAAGGCAGGGAAGGAAACGGAACCTGAAGTGGTGTCTTACTGATGCCATGGTGCTTATTGATAACCCTGGCTGAAAAGCTGCCGTCCGTTATTTCTCATTGAATTTTATGTTTAATTGCACGATTTCCGGTCGATTCCCAATCCGCACCGGGGGCCCCCACGTGCCTGTGCCGGTGGTTACATAGGCATGCATCCCGTTGATATTCCTGTATCCATAACTGATTTGGTACATTGACTGTGTAATATAACGCAAGGGCCATAACTGCCCGTTGTGGGTGTGTCCGGACAACTGCATACTGACCCCCAAACTTGCCGCTTTTTCCAGATCCAGTGGCTGATGATCCATCAGTATGACCGGATAATCCATATCGGTATTTTCCAATAGCTTTTCAAGGGGAAGGCGCTCCCTGCCACCGAAACGTACTTTGTCGCGGTCATCCCGTCCGGCCAGGTAGAAACTGTCTTCGATCTCCAGGACGGTGTCGCGTATCATCTGAATTCCATGATCTTCCAGGTATTTTTGCGCTGCGGCTGCCCCGCCGATGTGTTCATGGTTCCCCATGATGCCGTATACTCCCAGCGGTGCCTTCAGTTGTTTCAATGTTTCTCCTGTGTTTTGACGGATGAGGGGTGCCAGATCTTCATCCAGAATGTCGCCGGCAAGCAGGATGATGTCCGGACTGAGACTGTTGACCTGTTCGACGATACGGCTGAAGTGCCCGTTTCCGATAATGGTCCCCAGGTGAATGTCAGACAGCAGAACGGCCCGTATTTGGTCCCTTTCTCCGGTTTTTTTGCTATCAATCTGAATGTCCAGGTTTCTGACGGCCGGGTTGCGGGCATTGATAAAACCCCCGGTGATCAGGACTACCACTGCGATGATAGTTCCGGTAAACAAAAAGTAACGTGTCTTGTCCATGTTGGCGGTGACGAAAGCCGGGAAAAACGGCAAAAAGTGATGGATGAGCCTGAGCAGGTCAAAAAAGAGTACGGCCAGAAAAAGGTAGAGCAATGCTGCCAGCCAGAATGATCCGGTCCATACAAGGACATCGCTCAGGTAACTCAGGTATATGTTTTCCAGGATGCGTCCGGTTACGTAGGTGGCGGCAAGAATCCAGAAAATCCATATAAAGGGTGTTTTTATTGAGCTGCCTTCGGGCAATGCCTGCATTCCGCGTATAAATACATAGTAGTTACCCAGGAAGTAGATGGTGAGTACGATGCCGAAAAACAGAAGGAAGGCCATGGTGCGGGACATTTTTTGGAGGTTGTTAGTTGGTTGTTGGTTCTCATGGGATGAGTGAGGGGGAAAACCAACGGACTGGTAAACGGCCCATGCAGTTGTTGGTTAAATGGTTGTTGGTTCTCATTCATGGGCCGGAGAATGGGAAAGCTGTCTATGGTCTGGTAATGGCCAATGCAGTTGTTGGTTGGTTTTTCTGGAAGCTCGAAGGGAGAAGCTCGAAGCTCGAAGGTAGAAGGGGGTAGTTCGGGGCTGCTGGTCGGTGGTTGTTGTTTGCGGGAGGTTGCATGGGTTTTATGGTTTGTCGGCGCTTTGTGCCTGATGGGTTAATGGGTATTAAAGTAAACAATGGATGAAAATAAATGTTTTCTTTGGTAGGAGAAAATTAACTTAACCAAATATCATATCTATGGATTTAAATGGAAAAACGGCTGTTGTGACGGGTGCTACTTCGGGCATTGGCCGGGTAACGACCATTGCGCTTGCCCAAAAGGGAATGCGTCTGGTACTTCCGGTTCGGAACATGGACAAAGGAAAAGCCTTCAAAGAAGAGTTGGCGGAACTGACCGGCAACAAAGAAGTGGAAGTGATGCACTGCAACCTGGCTTCTTTTGATTCCATCCGGCAATTTGCTGCCTCGTTCAGTAAAAAATATGACCGGCTGCACTTGTTGGTGAATAACGCCGGTACCTGGGAAACCAAACGGAAGCTGTCGGAAAACGGTATCGAAATGAACTTCGCCGTGAATCACCTGGCTCCTTTTCTGCTGACCAATTTGCTTCTGGATACCATCGTTGCCAGTGCGCCTGCCCGGATTGTGAACGTGTCAAGCACAGCGCACAAGCAGGCTGCTGTAAACTTCAATGACCTGGAGGGCGAAAAGCGCTGGTCGAGTATGCGCTCCTATGCCCAGGGCAAGCTGGCCAATATTTTCTTTACCAGAAAGTTGGCCCGGGACCTGGAGGATAAGGGGGTGACCGTCAATTGTCTTCACCCGGGAGTTGTGGAAACCAGGTTGTTTGACAAAATGCCCCGGTTATTCCGGTGGTTGTTCGGTTTATTTATGATCTCGCCGGAAAAGGGTGCGCAGACGAGTATTTACCTGGCCACCTCACCGGAGGTAGAAGATGTAACCGGAGAATATTTTGCCAAAAAGAAAATCGCCAAAACCACAGGCCACGCCAGGGATATGGAAGTGGCCGAAAAACTCTGGGAAATCAGCCGGGAGTATGTCGGACTAAAGGATAAGCCTGCAGAAGATTACAGATTGGAGTCCGTCGGCCAGGAAGCAATAGGCAAATAAAGGATTTCGGGGTTCGGAGGGTGGCCATGCACTCGTTCCGTTAACCGTGTAAACAAAACCTGATGTAAACAAAACTTGTTGGTTAATTAAAAATAAAATCAGATGGCCTCCAAAAATCATTTACAGGATCAGACCAGTCCTTACTTGTTGCAGCATGCCGGGAACCCGGTAAACTGGTATCCATGGGGTGAAGAAGCCCTGACCAAAGCCCGGAAGGAGCAGAAGCCTTTGCTGGTCAGTATCGGATACTCGGCCTGTCACTGGTGTCATGTGATGGAAAAGGAAAGTTTTGAGGATGAAGAAGTGGCTCAGCTGATGAACCGCTTTTTTGTTTGCGTGAAGGTGGACAGGGAGGAGCGACCTGACATTGATCATTTATATATGAATGCAGTGCAGCTGGTTTCCGGCAGGGGCGGATGGCCGCTGAATTGTTTTGTCCTGCCTGACGGCCGGCCGTTCTGGGGCGGCACCTATTTCCCCCGGGAACAGTGGCTGGAGATCCTGGGCCGTGTGGCTGAACTCTTTCATGACCAATACGGGGATGTGGAACAACAGGCTGAAAACATCACCAAAGGGCTCGCAGATTCTGCTTTTGTGCCGGTGAAAGAACAGAAGGCTGTGTTTGACAGGGAGGATGCCGCAAAGATTTACCGGGATGTGATCGGAATAATGGATGCCGCAGAAGGCGGAACAAAAGGGGCACCGAAATTTCCCCTGCCCGTAAATCAACTATTTTTATTGCATTATTATCAACAAACCGGGGAGGAAAAAGCCCTGAAACAGGTGCAGCTGGGGTTGCGCAAAATGGCGCTGGGCGGCATATATGACCAGGTGGGCGGCGGGTTTGCCCGATATGCTACCGATGGGGCATGGAAGATCCCCCATTTTGAAAAAATGCTATACGATAACGGGCAGCTGATGTCGTTGTATGCAGCTGCCTGGAAAACAGATCCTGACCCGTTGTTCCGGGAAGTGGTGTATGATACCGCTGCTTTTACGGAGCGGGAACTGACATCCCCGGAAGGGACTTTTTATTCAGCCCTGGATGCCGACAGTGAGGGAGAAGAGGGGAAGTTTTATGTATGGACGGAGCCGGAAATTGATGAGGCACTCGGTGAGGATGCCCCCTTGATCAGGGAGTATTTCCAGGTGGGTGGGAAAGGCCTTTGGGAAGGGGATAAAAATATCCTGCTGAGGGTTCCGGATGATGAAGCTTTCGCCCGGGAAAAAGAGATGGATGTGAAGGCTTTACGGAAACTGGTGGCACGCAGCAGGAAGAAGTTGCTGGAGGTACGAAGCCACAGGGTCAGGCCCGGGTTGGATGACAAGGTTTTGGTGGCATGGAATGCCTTGATGATTGAGGGGTTGGCCGATGCATCCGCTGCGTTTGGAGAGGAGCGTTTTTTGCAACAGGCCCGGCGGGCAGCGGATTTTATCCTGAATCATGCTCTGCAGGAAGATGGCCGGCTTTACCGTTCCCTGCGGGGAAGTGAAGCTTCCATCGACGGATTCCTGGAAGATTATGCCCTTTTGTCGAAAGCCTTGCTGCGTCTTTATGAGGTGAGCATGCACCTGCCTTACCTGGAGACGGCGCGTATGCTGACAGAACATGCCCTGGAACACTTTGCCGCCGAAGGTACCCATCTGCTGGCATTTTCATCGAAAAAATCTGAACAGCTGGCCTCTCCGTTTTATGAGTTTTTTGATAATGTGATGCCTGCTTCCAATAGTGTGATGGGCAGGGTGTTGTTTTACCTGGCCAATTATTATGAGAAACCGGAATGGGGGCAGCGAAGTTCACGGATGCTGCAAGATATGATGGACCTGCTGCGCAGCCATGGTCACAGCATGACCAACTGGGGTGTTTTATTGCTGCATCACACCGCTCCTTTCCATACCATTGTGATCACCGGGGAGCAAGCCACGGAAAAATCGGAGAAATTCCTGCAGCGTTTTTTGCCGGATGCGTTGCTTGCTGCCCGAAAGTCTGACGGGCCTGGATTGCCACCGGTTTTTGCTGAGCGATTTGTGCCCGGCAAAACCATGATCTATATTTGCGGGATGGGTTATTGCAAAGCCCCGGTGGAGGATGTAAAGGCCGCTTTCAAACAGATGAAGGCGTAGCGGACGGGTTTCGGGAACACCGGCAAGCCGGGCATTACCGGCCCGGATGATATCTGTCCTGTAATTCTCCGATCACCGCTTCCCAGCCCGTATCCCGGGCAATCAGTAACACGTTCAGGTGATAGATCAGGTCGGCGGCCTCTTCAATGAAGCGTTGCGGATCTCCGCTTTCCGCTTCAAGAGCCAGCTCCACAGCTTCCTCGCCCAGTTTTTTGGCAATGCGCTTTGGCCCTGCTTCAAACAGCCTGGCCGTATAACTTTTCGAAGGGTCTGCGGCTTGCCGGCTTTTCAGCAACTGCTCCAGCTCTTCAAGGAAAGCAGGGTTGCCGGTTTCGCCTGTTGCAACTGTCTGTTGATATTTTGCTGGCAGGTTGTTTTCTCCGAAGCAGGTGTCTTTCCCTGTATGGCAGACCGGACCGGCAGGCTCGGCTTTCGCCAGGATGCAGTCGTTGTCGCAGTCGGCCAGCAGATCTTTCAGGTATAGAAAATTGCCCGAACTTTCGCCTTTTGTCCAGAGCCGGTTTTTGCTTCTGCTGAAAAAGGTGAGTTTGCCGCTGTCAAGGGTTTGCGTAAGGGCTTCTTTATTCATCCAGGCTTGCATCAGGACGATGTTGGTAGAGGCGTCCTGTACGATGACGGGGATGAGGCCGCCGGTTTTTTCGAAATTGAGATTGTTGAGGTTCATAAGGTTAGAGTTTGGAGGTTAGAGGGTTGAAGGTAGAGGGTAGAGGGTAGAGGGTAGAAGGTAGAGGGTAGAGGGTAGAAGGTAGAAGGGGGAAGGTGGAAGCTCGAAGGTGGAAGCTCGAAGGTGGAAGCTGGAAGGTGGAAGCTGGAAGCTCGAAGGGAGAAGGTGGAAGCTCGAAGGTAGAAGGTGGAAGCTGGAAGGGAGTTCGAAGGTTCGAAAATGCAGACTGGGTATTTGGGGGGTGCTATTCTTGTTTTGAACTCCCGGGTGTTGGGTGTGTTAAAGGTTTGGAATTTCATAGTCTGACTGGGATGTTTTGGTTTTTCAGAAATGTTTTTACTTCGGGGATGCCGATGACGCCGTAATGGAAGATGCCTGCGGCCAGGGCGGCGTCGGCCCGGCCCTGCGTGAATACATCCAGGAAATGTGCTGGAATACCGGCCCCGCCGGAGGCAATTACCGGCACGGGAACGGCTGTTGCCACAGCACTGGTAATATCCAGGGAAAAGCCTTTGCGGCTGCCGTCGGCCGTAAAGGAAGTGAGCAGAATCTCCCCGGCTCCTCGATCACAGACTTCTGTTGCCCATTTTGTGGCATCGATGTCCGTTAACCTTGTACCCGCATGACTGACCACCTGCCAGCGGCCATTAATGAGTTTCGCATCAATGGCCACCACCACGCACTGGTTCCCAAAGGCATCCGAGAGCCGGGTGATGAGCGCCGGGTCGCGGAGGGCCGCCGTGTTGACCGACACTTTGTCGGCCCCTTTTGAGAGTAGTTTTTCGACCTCCGCTTCGCTGCCGATGCCTCCTCCGACGGTGAAAGGGATGGAAGTGGCTGCGGCCACCTCCTCTACCACGCGCAGGAAGGTGGTGCGTCCTTCCAGTGTGGCGGTTATGTCGAGCAGGGTCAGTTCATCGGCCCCCTCGTCGGAGTACCTGGCAGCCAGTTCCACCGGGTCACCGGCATCACGGAGGTTTCCGAAGCTGACGCCTTTTACGGTGCGTCCTTCTTTAATGTCGAGGCAGGGGATGATTCGTTTGGTAAGCATGGGCAAAAAGGTTAGTTAGTTATTGGTTCTCATGGGTCATGGATCGGGAAAGCTGCCAATGGTTCGGTAAACGGCCCTGGCTGGTTGTTAGTTGTTCGGGGTCAGGGTGGATCGTTAAATTGGCTGAGGTCTTCGAGGGATATTTTTCCTTCAAAGACGGCTTTGCCGGTTACGGCTGCATAGAGTCCGCAGGATTTCAGCAGTTCAAGGTCTTTCATGGAGGCGACCCCGCCCCCGCCGATGATCCTGGCTGCCGGCCACATTTTTACCAGGGGGCTGTAAAAGCCGGGATCCGGGCCCTGCATGGTGCCGTCGCGGCTGATATCGGTCACCGACAGGTAGCGCCAGCCTGCTTTCAGCAAAGCTTCGATGGCTGTGTGAATATCTGTTTCGGTCGATTGCTGCCAGCCTTTCACCGCCACCCGGCCCTTATCGATGTCTACAGCGGCGATCAGTTTATCGGGCCCAAAGCTGTCAATGCATCGTTTCGGGATGTCGGGGTCAGAAAACAGGAAGGTTCCCAGGTTCACTTTCTCCGCCCCGGCCTCCAGGATTTTAGAGATCGATTCCATATTCCGGATACCCCCGCCGTAGTCTATCCGCAGGGATGTTTCCTTCGACAGGGCCTCAAGCACCTGCAAGTTGACTGGTTGGCCCTGCCGGGCCCCGTCCAGATCGACCAGGTGCAAATGGGTGATCCCTGCCGCTTCAATGGTGCGGGCGGTATCGAGGGGGCTTTTGTCGTAGGTCATTTGCTGGTCAAAACGTCCTTTAACCAGGCGGACGCAGGAAGCGTCCATAATGTCAATGGCTGGGATGGCGATCATAGGTCAATAAAGTTTTGAAGGATTTGCATACCTGGTTTCCCGCTTTTTTCCGGGTGAAACTGCAGGCCGAAAAATTGATTGTGACTGATGGCTGCCGTAAACGGTTGATTATAACGACACAGGGCAATGGCCCGGTCGCATTGTGGCATGTAGTAGCTGTGTACAAAATACACATGACTGTTTTCCGCTACCCCTTTAAATAATGGCCCCTTTAATGCGTACAAACTGTTCCACCCCATGTGAGGGATCTTGAGATCACCCGTAAACCGTTTGATCTGCTCCGGGAATATCCCCAGCCCTTTCATGTTTCCCTCCTCGGAAGAGGCTGCCATCAGCTGCATGCCCAGGCAAATACCGAGTACCGGTCCGCTGAAGTCCCTGATGGCCTGGTCCATGCCCTGCTGGTTGAGTACCTCCATGGCGGGCCTGGCATGTCCCACGCCCGGAAAGATCAGTTTGTCTGCATCTTCCAGTTCCTTCGGGGAAGCAGCCAGACCGGCCTCTGTTCCGAGCCGGTTCAGGGCATTTTGTACCGAGGCAATGTTGCCGGCTTTGTAGTGTACGATCTTGATTTTCTGTTTCATTACAGATTAATTACGTGTGTTTGTCAGCGATCCGGTGTGTCCCAGCCGGGGGTTCGATGGCGCTGTATTTTTGTGATTTTACTTTCCCGGCAGTCTCGCACAGATCACCGGCCGGCCATATTTGAGCTTTAGAGCATCCTTTGAGTTTTACAGCATCCCCTTGGTGGAGGGCATAGCATCTGTATTGTTTCCGGCAATTGCCATCTTCAGGGCCCTGGCAAAAGCTTTGAATACGGCTTCAATCATGTGGTGGTCGTCTTCTCCGGAGGCTTCAATGTGCAGGTTGCAGGCAGCGGCTTCGGAAAATGACCTGAAAAAATGTTTAAAAAGGGTCGTAGGTACCGTTCCGATCTGACTTCCTGAAAGTGGGACATCCCACTTCAGGTAACTGCGCCCGCCGAGATCTGCCAGCACCCTGGCCCGGCTTTCATCCATGGGCAACTCAAACCCATAACGCTCAATCCCTTTTTTATCACCCAGGGCCTCCCGGAGCGCCCTGCCCAGCGAAATGGCCGTGTCTTCAATGGTGTGATGGGGGTCTACTTCCAGGTCTCCGCTGGCATCCAACTCCAGGTCCATCATGCCGTGCCGGGCAATTTGTTCCAGCATGTGATCAAAAAACGGGATCCCTGTTTGAATGTTGGCGTAAGCGCTTCCTTCCAGATTGATCCTGAGCGTGATATCGGTCTCAGAAGTTTGCCGCCGTACGGTGGCCTGACGGACTTTTGTCTGACTGCCTGCATCACTCCGTTTAATTTGTCCGGCATTCTTTGTTGGTCCTGCGGTTGCAAAGGCATCTGGATCTTCTTTCTCCAAAATTTGCGGGTCATAAGCAGCCCAGGTCTCCACCAGTTGCCGGTTTTCTTCAGCCGTTCCGACTGTGATGCGCAGGCAACCGCTGCATCCTGGTTCCCTGCTTCGGTTGCGGACAATAATCCCGTTCCGCGCCAGGTGTTTGTAAATCTCGTCGGCATTACTTGTTTTGACCAACAGAAAATTTGCGTCCGAGGGGTATACCATTTCAGTCAGCGGCAACTCCCTGAAGACGCCGGCCAGCTCATCGCGGGAGGTCGTGATCCGTCTGACGTTCATTTTGTGAACGGCATAACTGTTGAGCGCTTCTTCAGCCAGCCGGATGGCAGTGGTCCCCAGGTTGTAAGGAAAGCTTACTTTCTGCATCACCCCGATGATTTCCCGTGATGCATAAGCCACCCCGATACGGGCTCCGGCAAGTCCAAATGCTTTGGAGAAGGTTTGCAGTACCACCAGGTTCGGGTAATCTTTGATCATGGGAAGCACGCTTTTTTCGGGGCAGAAGTCGATGTAGGCTTCATCAGCCACCACGATGCCACTGAAGTTTTCAAGCAAGCGGATGATTGTTTCTTTGGTCTGCGCATTCCCGGTCGGGTTATTGGGATGACAGACAAACATCAGCCTGGTGGCAGGAGTGGCGTTTTCCAGTGCCTTCTCCGGGTTGATCCGGAAGTTTTCATCAAGGTTTACGGGTATCACCCCCAGGTTGTTCACCTTTGCCCGGACCACATACATGCCAAAGGTAGGAGGAAAGACCATGATCTGGTCTTCACCGGGCCGGCAGAAACAACGCATGATCATATCAATGACCTCGTCACTGCCGTTTCCCAGCAGAATACTGTCCTGATTCACTCCTTTAACCGCTGAGAGTTTTTCTCTGAGTTCCCGTGGTTCCTTGCCCGGGTAGCGGTTCACGCCGGGAGGCATTCCGGGAAAAGCATCCGGTAATTCATTGGCATCCAGAAAGACGGAGCCGCTGCCTTCAAATTCATTTCTGGCTGAGGAATACGGGGTCAGTTCCGCGATATGTTCCGGGATCAATGATTGCAGGTCAAAGCGCATGGTAATGGGTTTTTAATGATCATTTTTCTGTTTGTATTCGCTGAAGAACAGCGTTGGCGTGGGCGTCCAGCTGTTCAGCCCGGGCCAGCTGCAGCACAGTGGGTGCCAGGCCCATTAATCCGTCCCTGCTGATCTCTTGGGTGGTAATGCTTTTCATGAATGCCGCCGTAGTGATGCCGCTCCATGCCCTGGTGGCTCCCCCGGTGGGAAGAGTGTGGTTGGTGCCGCTGGCGTAATCACCGGCGGATTCAGGGCTGAAATTGCCTAAAAAAACAGAACCGGCATTGGTAACCTGTTCTGCTACGGAACGGGCATCCTTTACGGAAAGGATGAGGTGTTCAGGTCCGTAATAGTTGCTGATATCCAGGGCCTGGATGATATCTGTCACACAGATGGCCAGGGCATACTTCAATGCCTGGCTGGCGGTTTCCCTGCGCGAAAGGCTTGTTAACTGGATGTCTATTTCTGTGATGGTTTTGCGGATCAGGTCCATGCTATCGGCCAGCAAAATCACCTGGCTGTCGGCACCATGTTCGGCCTGTGACAGCAGGTCGGCAGCTATATATGCCGGGTTGGCCGTGCTGTCGGCGATCACCAGAACCTCCGACGGGCCGGCGGGCATGTCAATGGCCAGCCCGCGACCGGCCAGCTGCATCTTGGCGCTGGTGACCCAGGCATTACCCGGACCAAATATTTTGTCCACTTTTGGGATGCTTTCTGTACCGCAAGCCATGGCGGCAATGGCCTGGGCTCCGCCCACAGTGAAAACGCGAATATTAAAAAGGCTTAAAGTAAAGAGCAGTTCCGGTGAGGCCCCGGGAGGAGTACAGGCGATGATTTCACTGCATCCGGCTATGGTGGCCGGTATGACAGTCATCAGTACAGTGGAAAGCAGGGGGGCTGTTCCCCCGGGAATGTAGAGACCTACCTTTTCTATAGGTGTGTAGCGGATGCTGCATTTAACACCAGGCATGGTTTCCATTGTTACCGGCTTTGGCAGCTGAGCCTCATGGAAGCTCCGGATGTTCGTCATGGCCTGCCTTACAGCGGTTTTCAGGTGCTCGTCCACATCCCTCCCGGCCTGTATCAGCTCCCGGGGGGGGATCTCAAATTCCGGTGGCGCATGCCCGTCAATTTCCAGGCATATTTTGCGCAGGGCCTTGTCTCCGCCTTCTTCTACCTTCCGGATGATCTGGCTGACCTTTTCCTCGCGGCCGGCAGCATCCGTGGAAGGACGGCTGAGTAATTTTTCATAGTCCTTGCGGGTGATGTTGGGGAGGATGGTGATGTGCGACCCCGGTGGGGTCGGAGGGTAAGTGATGTTTGACCCCTTCGGGGTCTGAGGGTCATCAGGCTGTTGGCCGGGGTTAGTGACGGGTGACCCCTTCGGGTTCTTAGGGCTCTGTGATCGTTGGCCGGGGTTAGTGACGGGTGACCCCTTCGGGGTCGGACGGTTTTTGGATCGTTGGCTCATTGTTATGTGGTTTTATGGGTTGGTCGGCGCGCAGCGCCGACAGTTGTTGGTTCTCATTGGCCATGGTCAGGAAAGCTGCCAATAGCTTGATAAACGGGCGAAGCGGTTGTTGGTTGTTTGTTTTTCCGACCCCCAAGTGGCCTCATGTTCGTGGCTATTTGTACTGGACGTTTGCTTTTCTGACCCCGACGGGGTCACATATTACTCCGACCCCGACGGGGTCGGGTGGGTCGAATGTTACTTACGTGACCATTTTTTCGATGGGAACCACCAGTATTCCCTCGGCTCCGGCTTCTTTCAGGTTGTCGATGACTCCCCAGAAATCATCCTCACTGATGACTGAGTGCAATGAATACCAGCCTTTTTCGGCCAGCGGCATGATGGTGGGGCTCTTCATGCCGGGTATCAGGGAGATGATGTTGTCGAGCTGCTGTTCCGGGGCATTCAGCAGAATATACTTGTTGTTTGCGGCTTTTTGTACCGACCGGATCCGGAACAGCAGTTGTTGCAACAGTTTGTTTACCGGTTCAGAAAGGTTCTTCCCGGCGATCAGCACTGCTTCACTCTCCAGTACCGTTTCTGTTTCTTTCAGCCCGTTGCTCAACAGGGTGCCTCCGGAGCTGACGATCTCAAAAATGGCATCGGCCAGGCCCAGGCCCGGGGTGACCTCCACCGATCCGCTGATGGGGTGTATCTCAGCGTTTAGCTTGTTTTCTTTCAGGAATTTTTCCAGTAAAATCGGATAGGAGGTGGCGATCCGCTTCCCGTTCAGGAATTCCTTCCCGGGGTAGTCCATGGCCCGGGGAATGGCCACTGAAAGACGGCAGCGTGAAAAGCCCAGAGGCTGAATGACCTCTACGTCTTTGTTTTTTTCGAGCACTTCGTTGAGCCCGAGGATTCCCGCATCGGCTACACCGTCTTCCACATATTGAGGGATGTCGTCATCACGGAGAAATATCAGTTCCATGGGAAATCCGCTGGCTATGGCCTTCAGGTTGTTGTTCCCGTTCTGGATGCGGATGCCGCATTGTTTTAGCAGTTTGACTGAATCTTCACTCAGGCGGCCACTTTTTTGAATGGCCATTGTCAATTTGTCGTTTTTCATTTGTGTTTTTTGTGGGTGAAATAAAAAAAGGGACCTGCCTGAAGCGGCGGGTCCCTTTGCTGGTCTTTATTGATTCGATGGTTAACTACTTATCATACCCGACCCGGTCCGCCGCCTCTGGCGCAGATGATGTATATGATGGGTTTGATGGGTCAGGATCATTTTGCTGTGATTATTTTGTCTGTGCTGTTTGGTTTTTTGAAGAATCTTTTTTCGGGGCTTATTGGTTCATGTGGTTTTTCATAAGGGCGTAAAAGCAGAAAGCCCCGGGTGTTTCCCGGGGCTTTCTGCTAATTGGAATTATGAAAAATCCACGACAGCACCGTTCAACACCCTTTGCGGGGGGTTGTATGATGGTGCATATGGTGGATTGAATAAATCATTGTTTATCTTTTAGCGTTGGCAAATGTAATGGTATTTTAAACAAAACAAAAATTTTTATGCATTGTTCATCAGGCAGGCTAATTACGGGGCCGGGTTAGCGGGTGGGACACCCTCGTGCATAACTATATTGGCGTGCATAGCCATATGGGGGGCTGCGGCCTGACTTCAGGGCCGGCAACTAAATGCATACGGCTTTTGTCATCAGGCTGAAATCCGCCAGGGCCAAGGCTGTGATGGCTTCAATGACTACAGGCGCCCGCAGGGCGATACAGGCATCATGACGACCTTTGACCTCCAGAATATCCTCCTTGTTGGTTTTCAGGTTCAGTGTCTTTTGGGGCTTCCCGATGCTTGAGGCGGGTTTGATGGCAATACGGAAAACCAGTTCATTGCCGTTGGTCAGCCCGCCGGTGATCCCTCCTGCATTATTGGTTGCTGTTTTGCCGGATTTGCTGGTGATGGGGTCATTGTGCGTGCTGCCCTTCATGGCCGCCGCGGCAAATCCAGAACCGAACTCAATCCCTTTGACCGCCGGCACGGCGAAGGCCAGGTGGCTGATGACCGATTCCACCGAATCGAAAAACGGCTCGCCCCAACCCAGGGGAATATGTTGTGCACGGCACTCGATCAAACCGCCAATGCTGTCTCCTTCTTCAAGTGCTTCATTGACCGCCGGTTCAATATCCGGTCTTCCGCCTGCTTCAATGAGTTTTGCAGACAGTGTAATCCCGGTCAGTAATTTTTTTGCCACCACGCCGGCTGCCACCAGTGCCAGGGTAAGTCTTCCTGAAAAATGCCCGCCGCCCCGGGGATCATTGAATCCGAGAAAACGTTTATTTGCAACAAGGTCTGCGTGCCCCGGCCGGGGCTTGTCGGTCAGGTGGCTGTAGTCGGCCGAACGCACATTTTTGTTGGCAAAAACGATGGTCAGCGGAGCACCCGTGGTATATCCGTTAAAAATTCCGGATAAAATTTCAGGCTTGTCTTCTTCTTTTCGCGGAGTGGTGCCTTTGGCAACGGGTTTGCGGCGACCAAGGTCTTCCCCGAAGTCATCTTCCGACAGGGCAATACCCGGCGGGCACCCGTCAATTGTTATGCCAATGGAGGATCCGTGAGATTCTCCAAACAGATGTGTCCTGAATAGGCGGCCAAAGCTGTTCATAAGAGGATAATTTTTGCAAAGTTATTAAAAACCCCCGGGGTGTATGATCGCCGGTGCCCTGCCTCCTGGCTTGTTCATTGCTATTTGGACGATCGCCGGTGCCCTGCCTCCTGGCTTGTTCATTGCTATGTGGACGATCGCCAGTCGCCCTGGTTTTGGGCTCTATGTAATGTTCGCAAGGTCTTTGAAAAACCCGGGGTAAGACTTATTTACTGCTTCTGCCCCTTCAATGTGTACCGGTCCTGTGCCGTTCAAGGCGGTTACCGCGGCGGCCATGGCGATGCGGTGATCGCCGTGTGACTCCACGGTGGCTGCTTGTGGTTTCCCGCCTTCCACCAGCATGGTGTCCTTTTCAAGGCGGATGGCGATGCCCGTTTTGGAGAAAATATCCATCAGTGTGGCGGCCCGGTCGCTTTCCTTTGCCCGCAGCCGGCTGACTCCCCGGATTCTGCTTGTCCCATGGCAATGTGCGGCCAATGCTGCAAGGGGCGGGAAAAGATCCGGGCAGTCAGTGGCGTCAAAAGAAAAAGCGTTCAGTTTGTGTTTTTCTACGCGGATCACTTCGCCCGCCACATTGACTGAGGCGCCCGAAGCTTTTAACGCCTCCAGGATTCCCTTATCGCCCTGTGAAGAACGGGGGTTTAAGTTGTCTACAACAACTTTTCCGGCAATGGCCCCGGCAACCAGCAGGAAAGCTGCCCCGCTCCAGTCACCTTCCACGGTATACCGGCAGGCACTGTAATGTTGGCCGGAAGGGATGGTGAAGTGTTCGTAATTATCGTTGATTGCTTCAACCCCGAAGGCTCTCATCACATCCATGGTGAGGTCGATATAGGGCTTGCTTTTCAGCTGGCTGACATGGAGGGTGAGTTCTTTTTCTGCAAAGGGGGCGGCAATGAGAATGCCGGTGAGAACCTGGGAGCTAAGGGATCCGTCGATGCTTACATCCCCGCCTTTAATGGGCCC
Organism: Bacteroidales bacterium; assembly: GCA_007129945.1. Taxonomy (GTDB): domain Bacteria; phylum Bacteroidota; class Bacteroidia; order Bacteroidales; family UBA7960; genus PUPG01. Next base: position 54,474 of record SKUN01000087.1, on the reverse strand, counting down.
GCAGATATAAATCGGAAGTTTTCCTGCAGTGGTTTTGCAGTGAACGCCCAATGCCTGTAATGATGTTGCCACTACTTCCATAGGACGCTTTAACAGGCTCCCCTGCCCGGTCATCTGCAATTCTTCAGAAAAGATAGAGGCAATCCCCGCAAACATCCGGATGCTCAACCCTGATTCCCGGCAATGCAGCGGGGCTTCCGGAGGGTGGATTCCACCTGCAATGTGCAGATTTCGACCCCATTGCTCAACAGATGCCCCCAGTGTGCGGGAAACATCCGTGGCCGCCATTACATCATCGGAGTCTCCGGGCCTGATAATTACCGAGGTGCCTTTTGCCAGCGTGGCAATGGCAATGGCCCGTTGTGCAGCACTTTTGGAAGGGGGAGCCTGAATGTGTCCGTCAACCGCCGAAGGCAAGCTCTTTTTCTTCATCGATCAGTCGGTTTATGGTTGTTTCGTCCAGGCCGAATCCGGAAATGACCAGCTCGTGGGCGCTTTGATGGAAGTGTTTGAGGCTTGACCGGTTCAGTACAAAAACCTGCAGCTTGTCCCGGTCGGGTTTTTTGGCCAGCATTTTTGCCAGGAGTGCAGGGGGGGGTCGCTCCCCGATATAAAATGCGGCTGCTTCCACACCCTGATGGATCAGCCATTTCTCTCCCCTGATCACGGGAATGCCTTTGTTTTTGGTGAAAGCGGTTACTGCCGATGGCTTGTAAATTGCATCCAGCAATATTTCGTACCTGAGGGAGTCCATAAACGGGGGGATTGCTTCCGGAAGAAGCGCAGACACCACGGCGTCGAAATAGCGGGATTTCCCGGGTCCTTCCCACGGAATTGTTTCACAGTCAAATGCGGCGGCCAGCTTTTCGGCTTTTGCAAATGTACGGTTGCTGATTGTAACTTTTGCCCCGGCATGTGCCAGGCCATAAATGGCTGCCTTTGCCGCACCTCCGGCTCCGAGTACCAGTACCTTCAGTCCGTTCAGGGAGGCCCCCGCTTCACGAAGGGCACCGGTTACGCCTACATGGTCTGTGTTGTCTCCTTCAATATATCCGTTTTGTTGCCGGATGCAGTTGACTGCACCAATTTCCATGGCTGCAGGATGTACTTTGTCGATCAGGGAGAGTACATCTTCCTTGAAGGGGGAGGTGATGCTTGCACCCTTTATGTCGAGATCCCGGACAATGTCTGCCAGGTCTGCCGCTGTTTGCGGCCGGATCCTTGTATAACAGGTATTTGGTTGCTTCTCCAGCAGCGGGCTGAACAGTTGCGGGCTTTTGCTGTGCAATACGGGGCTGCCGAAAACAGCGTAGACTGTATTTGTCATTATTTTTCTCTAAAGCAACTTGACAAAGGCTTTTAACTCCTGGATGGGGATGGGCTCCACCACCACATCTCCGATCCCGTCCATTAATACAAAATGGATGTGGTCGGTCTCCTTTTTCTTGTCCTTCAGTAACGCCTTAAATATGGTTTTCGGGTTGGTCTCGGACTTTACGGGCAACCCGAGCTTCATCAGCAGGCTGACAATCTCTGCGCGTTCTGCCGTGCTTAATTTCCCCCTGTGCTCAGAAAGTTTTGCCGCGAATGCAAGTCCGATGCTTATTGCCTGGCCATGGGGAATACGGTCTGTTTTTTCCACGGCATGCCCCCAGGTATGCCCCAGGTTCAGTTTTCTTCGTTCTCCCAGCTCCACTTCATCCCTGTTGACAACCTCAATCTTGGCTTTGACAGAACGGTTCACCAGTTTGTATACCAGCTCTTCATCCAGTTTCAGCAATGATTCTCCCTGATCCTTCAGGATTTCAAACATTTGACGGTCAGAGATCAGGCTGTGTTTGACCGCTTCAGCCAGCCCGTGTTTGAGTTCCTCTTCCGGGAGGCTGTTGAGCATTTTGGTGTCGCACATGACAAAAGCCGGCTGCCTGATCGTGCCCATGATATTTTTGTATCCGTTCAGGTTTACCCCGTTTTTCCCACCGATAGCGGCATCTATCTGGGCCATCAGCGAAGTGGCGACAAAACCGAACTCCACCCCCCGCAAAAATATTGACCCCACAAAACCTGTCATGTCGCAGACGACGCCTCCACCTACGCCAAGAATAAAGGCGTCACGCCCGGCCCCTTTGTCCATAAGCCATTTGCAGATCTTTGCGGCGTTATTGATCGTTTTGCTGCCCTCCCCGGGCTCCATCACATAAACAGGATAGCTTGGGATATACCTGCAGTACAAGCGATGCAGATTTTTATCGGTGATGATGAAAACGTTCTGGCCGGGTATATGCTCCCTTAATAAATTCAGTGGTTCACCCACCAGAATGCGGCTGTTTCTGTGAATTCCTTTAACAAATAAAGTTTCCATATGAAGGTGTTTTATCTCAAAGATAGGACGAATTTCTGAATTTTCCCGCCATAAGCACTTCAAAAGCTTCGGGAGTCAGTTGCTGACCTGCGTCACTCAAGGCTTTCGACGGGTCATTGTGCACTTCAATCATCAGCCCGTCAAAACCCAAAAGCACTGAACGGCGGGCGATGTGCTGGAGGAGTTCACGATTTCCGGCAATATGACTTGGGTCACAAATGATGGGTAACCCGGGAATTTGCTTTTTTAACCAGAGCGGGATTGCCCACTGAGGCATATTCCTGTATCGTGTTTTCCCATAACTTGAAAAACCTCTGTGAATGGCCATGATGTCCCTGATCCCCGCATCGCTTATCCGCTCAATGGCTCCCAGCCACAGGGCGGGATCCGGGTTAACCGGATTTTTGACGCAGACCATGACCTCAGCCCCACGGAGCGCATTGGCGATTTCCTGGGTGGCAAATGGGTTGGCCGTTGTTCTGGCTCCGATCCACAGGCAGTCAATTCCATACTTCAGTGCTTCATAAACGTGCGTGGTGGTGGCAACTTCTGTGGCTGTTTTCATCCCCGTTTCCTCCTTTACGCGCTGCAGCCAGCGGAGCCCGACATTGCCCACCCCTTCAAAATTTCCAGGGCGTGTCCGCGGTTTCCAGATACCCGCCCTGAAAAAATCCGTTCGTTCACCCGCGGCCAGCTTTCTTGCTGTCCGCAAAACCTGGTCTTCGGATTCAGCACTGCAGGGTCCGGCGATTATCATCGGTTGTGGCCTGGCAGCGGTCCGTCTCCGGGATTTTTTGCGCTCTACTTGTGGTTCCATTGTGTGGTTTTTATTTGATAATTGTCTCTATTTTGTTCGCTTCCCTGATCAGTTTGAGCACTTCATGGTTGTTCATATCCGTAAGATGGTGCTTAAAGATCTCCAGTTTGTCAATGTATGATTGCAGCACCGCAATAATGTGCTGATTGTTTTGCTCAAAAATGGGTGCCCACATCTCACCAGAACTTTTTGCCAGCCGGACTGCGGAGGAAAATCCACCACCTGCAAGCCGCAAAATGTTTCTTTGGTCTTTTTCTTTTTCCTGTACACATAGCGAAAGGGCAAAAGAGGCAAGGTGGGATATGTGGGACACATAGGCTGCGCTCACATCATGGGAGTCTTCATCCATATAGGTTATGTGCATTTTTAATGTGCGGAATAATTTTTCGGTGGCATCCAGGGCGGCAGTATCACTTTTCTCTTTTCCGCAAATGATCACACATTGATGGTCAAATAACCCGCTGAAAGCAGCTCCCGGGCCTGATTTTTCGGTGCCGGCCATGGGGTGTGCCGCCACATAAGCTTTTCGGTTGGGATGATTGTTTACGCATGATGCGATCGCTGCTTTGGTTGAACCCGTATCGGTGATCACCTTGCCGGTTCCCTCCGTCAGCGTCAGCAGTTTCGGCAGTAACTGCATGATGGCGCCTGCCGGTGTACATAACAAGGTGATATCTGCCTTAAATGTCGCTTCCTCCAGAGGCAGGGCCTCATCGATGATCCCCTGCCTGAGGGCTGCTTCCAGGTGGGCAGGATTGGTGTCTGTTCCGATCACGTGATCCGAGAACCCCCTCTTTTTCAGGTCGATGGCCATTGATCCGCCGATCAGCCCCAGTCCGATGATGCATGTGGTTTTTGATTGATTCATGGCGTTTATCTTGTTTCTGCTAACGGGTATACCCCCATGACCCATACATTGTTTAACTTACTTCCGAATACTCCTATGGTTTTTCTTGCTCTTTCCGGATTGTCAAAAATCATATCCATGTGGAAGATATATTCCCAGGTTTTCCCCGGAAGGGGCAAAGACTGCAGCATGGTGAGGTTGACTCCTTCCTCTGAAAGGGGCTGCAGAATTTCTGACAAAGCTCCGGGTCGGTGAAGTGCGGTAAAGGCCACGCTGGCTTTCACTTTTTGCCGGGGTTCAGGTGTTTCGGGGTGGGGGGCCACCACCAAAAAACGGGTGAAGTTTTCTTTTTCAGTTTCTATGTCACTGGCAAGGATGGACAATCCATACATTCTGGCCGCCGCAGCACTTCCGATGGCCCCTGTTCTTTTTAATTGATTGCGGGCGATAAATCTTGCACTCCCGGCAGTATCATGTGATTCCATCAGGCGGATGGCCGGATGTTTTTTAAAAAAAACTTCTGTCTGGAGCAGGGCCATCGGATGTGACTGTACTTCCTCCAGGTCTCCTATGTGTTGTCCGGGTAATGCCATGAGGTTCTGGCTGATTTGCATATAGACCTCACCGGTAATCTGCAGAGATGAATCGCGAAGCATGGAAAGATTTCTCAAAATACTTCCCACCAGGGAGTTTTCGATGGCCATTATCCCGTAATCTGCGTTCTTCGACTCCATCGTTTTAATCAGATGATCAAAGTCAGTGCACTCTTCCGGTTTAAAATCTTTTCCGAAATATCTGATGGCTGCTTCTTCGTGAAAAGAGCCCCTGCATCCCTGTATGGCAATTGTTTGTTGCATGATAAAAAAAAAGCCCCGCTATTGGCGGGGCTCAGGTTGAAATTATATATTATTTTTTCAGCACATAGTCGTATCAGCCCCTTTTGTGTTTGACAAAAAAGTAATAATAGCTGATATAATATGTGCAGGTATGAAGTGCCATTGTTTCCGTATTGATTTGCAATGGTAAGTACTTTTTCTGATATAAACAACAGTTTATTAAAAAAACCAGGATTGACCTCCCTTTTTGGATCAATACAGTCATGAATTCCTGTCATTGCAGTCAAGAATTCACAAAAAACATTAATTTTGAAACCTTTACAGGGCTTTTAAAATCATCAATATACTAATCAAAACACAACAAAAAATGCTTTTTTCCCGATCAATGACCCAAAAACTTTTGCCGGTTGTTATTTTGTTGATGGCAGCTGTTGCCTCTTTTGCACAGGAGCGGCGAGCCATGACTCTGGAAGATGTGATGGGCTTTCATCACATTGACTCACGAACCATTAATCATGACGGCAGCTGGGTAGCCTATGCCGCTTCGCCTGATCGTGGCGACGGTTATGGCGTGCTGGTTTCTGCCGATGGCAGGAGGGAGCATGAAGTTCCCCGCGGAGTGAGCCCCCGGTTTTCCGATGGCGGTGGATGGGTGTTGTTTACACAGATTCCTCCTTTTGCCGAAACGGAAGGAGTGCGTGCTGCTGACAGGCCCAACAACGATGCGGTGCTGATCCGTACCAGTGACCGCCAGGAAACACTGTTTGAAGATGTCCGTCAGGCCCGTTTCAGTGAACGCCAGGATTTTTTGTTTGTCCACCATCAGGTAGTTGAAAACGAAGAACTTTCCGATGAAGAAAATGAAAAGCTGCAAGATGCCGGTGCGCCTTTGTATGTGGAAGACCTGCAGCGAAATACCGCAACCACGCTGTATTTTGTAGATTCATGGACAGTCGACAGTATGGCCACCACCCTGGTGTTTACAAAAAAAGACACCCTTGAGGCCAACAACGGCTTGTATGCCCTTTCGCTGGACGACCTTGCCGGTGATATCCGGGAAATAGACGCCGGCGACCAGATGAAATTCAATCGTTTTACCTGGTTTAACCAGGAACCTCGCCTGGCTTATACCCGCGAAGAGGATACGGATGAGAAAACCGAAGAAACCGCTGCATTGTTTACATGGCGGCCAGGCGATGAAAGCCCTGAGCAATTACTTTCACAGGAAGATGCCCCAGAGGGGTATTTTCTGCCTTTCGATAATCAGCTGAGCTGGACCAATGACGGGGAGCGTTTGTTTTTCGGGTTCCGCCCTGATCGTTTTGCCGCGGTGGCCGAAGAGGAGCCCGCCTATGTGTCTGAACTGGACTCCATTCAGGCACAGGCTGAAATTGATATCTGGCATGGCGAGGATCCGTACATTAAAACCCATGAAAGACAGATGTGGAACCAGGTAAGGCGGCAGAACCTGATCTCTGTGTTTCACATGCAGGATCAGCGGGTGGTTCAGCTGGCGGATGAAGACCTGGAGGATGTGAGGCCGGCAACTGCGGGTGATTATGTGATCGCAAGAACAGTGCAGCCTTATACAAAGCTAAGAACATGGAAGGGAACTTTCCGTGATGTGTATGTGATGAATGTAAATACCGCTGAAAAGCAGCTGGTGGTGGAGGCTTCTGAGGATGTCACTTCGCTGTCGCCCGATGGCAGTTACCTCCTTTATTTTGAGGACAAACACTGGCACTCATTCAATACGCAGACTGGTGAGCATATCAATCTTACTGAAGGCATTGATGTGCCTTTCTACAATGAAACCCATGACCGTCCTTCTGAAGTCCCGAGTTACAGGATGACGGGCTGGATGGAAGATGGTGTGTCGGTGTTGCTTTATGACCGCTATGACATCTGGTTATTCAATGTGGCCACCGGGGAAGCAAGAAATGTGACCGGCGGCTTTGGTCGTGACAACCAGATCTCCCTGCGCATCAGGAAGCTGGACGATGATCCTCTTTTTAGCCGGACCGATGATCTCTTGCTTGAAGGCTTCAATGATAACACGAAAGTGCGCGCCATTTATACTGTAGAAGGCAATGAGGTGCGCTTGCTGATGGATGTGGCACAAAACCTTCGTTTGCGTGAACTTTCAGGAGATGAAAACACCATTTTGTTTACCCGGGAATCCCAGGATCTGTTCCCGGATCTTTGGGTTACCGATACCCGTTTCCGCAATACCACAAAAGTGTCTGATCTTCAGCAGCAGGTGGAACAGTTTAACTGGGGCAGGGCCGAGCTGATCGAATACCAGTCTGCTGACGGGGTGCCGCTTCAGGGCATTGTGATCAAGCCCGGCAATTATGACCCTTCCAGAAAATATCCGGTCTTTATCTATTATTATGCGAAATATTCGCAGCGACTGCATGATTTTAATGAAACAGTGATCAATCACCGGCCCGGTTTTGGTTATTATGCGAGTAACGAGTATGTGATGTTGCTCCCTGACATCCATTTTATTGAAGGAAGGCCCGGGATGTCGGCGGTAAAATCACTTGTTCCGGCTACCCAGAAGATCATTGATATGGGTATTGCTGACCCGGATGCAATAGGACTGCACGGACACTCCTGGAGTGGTTATCAGACTGCATATGTGGTTACCCAGACGGATCTTTTTGCCGCAGCCGTCGCCGGTGCACCGGTTTCCAATATGACAAGTGCTTACAGCGGTATCCGATGGGGTAGTGGTCTGGCACGCCAGTTCCAGTATGAAACGGGTCAGAGCCGTATTGGTTCCTCACTGTTTGATCGCCGGTACCTTTACATCGAGAATTCACCGGTATTTTACGCCCATGAAATCAATACCCCCATGATGATCATGCATGGCGACGTGGATGAGGCCGTTCCATGGGAGCAGTCCATTGAAATGTACCTGGCCATGCGCCGGGCCGGTAAAGACGTTATTTTCCTCCATTACCACGATGAGCCCCACCATCCGCAGAAATATCCCAATAAGCTTGATTATACCATCAGGATGCGTGAATACTTTGACCACTACCTGAAAGGGATGGAAGCTCCCGAATGGATCAAAGAGGGGATCCCTTATACAGGCAACTGATTTATCCCTTATTTGTGATTATGAAGAGGGGGGATGCACACAGCGTGTGTCTCCCCCTTCTTTATCCCCTGAATCCGGAGTGTTGACGGCAATCACCGGTTCAGAACCTGACCATCAGCCCCGTGGAAAAGCGCATTGAAGTGTTTGAAAAGTCTCGCCCGTACTGGAGGTTGGCATCAATATTCCATGAAAAAGAACCCAGGCCGATCAGCAGCCCGGCAGTTGAAGAAAAATAGTACAGTTTATCGCTGCCATTGACGGTCTCAAAATCCTGTCTGCCGAATCCGGTGCTGAGCCTCAGGATGTTTCCAAGTATCATCCCCGCTTCAGCCTGGTAAAAAGTAAAATACTTATTGATCTTTAATTCATCCGTGGAGATCTCCTGTACCGCCAGCATCTCTTGAAATGTTTCTTCGTTGGTGTAGCCACCGGTTCCGAATACGCCCACAATATTTCTACCCCTGCTGTGTGCAGATGTGTATCCGATAAAGCCGTTCAGCTGGAAGTTCAGTCGTCCGGAATCCCATTTTTCAATCCCGTCTTCATAAAGACCATGGAAATAATTGGCCGAAGGACCCAGAGAAATCGTGATGCCCGTTGGCCTGGCGTGTTCATCCGCTGTTTGTCCGGAGAGCTTGGCCATTGGGGTGAGGAGCAATAGCACAATGATTGTAATCCTTATTGTTTTCATTGGTTACCGATTTTAAAGACACCGCCCAGCTGAATGAGCGCAAAGCCTGTGCCAATATCCACATATCCGGATATTTCGTTTGTTATCCGGATGTCTGTGCCGGCGCGTATCAGCATGATCGGGCTCCCGCTGCGGGCTCCTCCCTGTACTGTTACCGAACGGTCGGTATCGGTGAAGGTAACTGAGCCGTCAGAGCGTACATTTGAATTGGTATAGCCAAGTCCTCCCAGTACGTAGGGAGAAAGGAAATCCATGCCTATGCTGTATTTCCCGACTGCCGCAATGGAAAAGAGTGATTCCCTGATCTCCCTGTCTGTAATCAACCGGTCATATTCGCTGACCCTGCTGTCGGAATAGTTGAAGCTTGCGACCCCCGCTGAAACGCCCACATCAAGACCATTAATGAGGGCAGGGAATACGTAGGTGGCATAGAATCCCGGAAAGCTCGCTTCGCTCCTGTAGTCTTCCACCTCCTGTATCCTGGAATGGTTCCGGATCGCTCCAAGCCCGATACGAAGCTCACCATCCTGTATGCCGGCATACCAGACTTTCTCCTCTTCAGGGATGTGCTCAGGGGTCTGTGTCAACTCCCCGGGCTTGCCCGCATCCGGATGAAATACTCCCTCATCATGCGGGGAGAAATATTCTTTTATCTGGTTGCGATAGCTAATGGCGAACACTTCACTTCGGAAAATCTCATAAACAGGGCCATCCGGAATATCGGTGCGCTGGTAGCGGATCCGTTCGATCCCAACCTCCACAACTTTTCCGTGAATGATCTCTCCGTTATTGAGAATGATCACATCAAAGGAGTTTACCGGGTTTTCTCCCGGGGTGGCTCCGCTTGCCCGGACTGCGACAAGGATAAGAAATGCCGCGAAGACCAACCATTTGTAAATTCTTGCCATATATCTGTTAATTGGTTTCTAACCGAATGTCTTTGAAAGTCGCATCATATAAGATAAACTTTTGTTCAGGGTCATTTTCTTTGCATAAGATTGCTTCCATGCTTCCTGCAATGAGGCTCTCCTCCTCATGATGACGATCGATCCGGAAAAATGCATCCTCCAATGTTTCCCCGCACAGTTCTGCTGTTGTGTACTCAAACGGACTTGTGCTTTCGGTGATAATCAATGAAATCTGGTAAAGCCCCCCTTTGTCTTTGCGGTATGCGGCCGTGTAAGTGTGCCGGAGATCATCCGTGTCAGCCAGATCCAGGGTAATGATTATTTCGAAGGGCTTGTTGCCGGGTGTGCGGCCTTCAAATACCAGGAAATGTCTGGTTAAGAATACACTGACCGGGGGATCGCCCGGGATATGTTGCACAACCGACCTGCCTTTTAGCAGCGTTGCGTTACTGCTTTTCCAGGGCTCTTCATATCCCTCCACGCTGAAAATGAGTGAACTGTTCCGTTCAACCCGGATGGTTTCTATTTCGCTGTCGCAAGCCAGAAGAAAAAGCAATGACAGCAGTATAACAGGGCCAGTTATCTTCATCTTGCCGTATTTGTATTTGGTATTAGTAAATATACGGCTTTTTTTATAAAATACAGATTCCCTGTTTGCAGAGTCGTTCTCTTTCGTTTTCCGGCCAGATGCCGGATTGAACCTCGCCAATATGGGCCTTTTGTAATAGCTGCATGCACATTCTGGACTGGCCAATGCCACCACCAATGCTTTCCGGAAGCGCTCCCCGGAGCAGCATCTGGTGAAAGGGGTAAGCGGCCTTTTCCTGGCAGGCCCGTAATTCCAGCTGCCTGTCTAATGCACCCGGGTCTACCCTTATGCCCATGGATGACAGTTCAAATGCATTCTTCAGCAGGGGATGCCAGCACAATATGTCTCCGTTGAGTCCCGTGAAGCCTTCTTCATTTTCTGAACTCCAGTCGTCATAATCCGGGGCCCGTCCGTCGTGGGGTTTACCGTTTGACAAGGGGGCTCCGATACCAATAATGAAAACAGCGCCATATTCCTTACAGATCCTTTTTTCTCTATCTTTCGGAGTCAACAGGGGATCCCGCTGTAACAATTCTTCCGCGTGAATAAAGGTGATCTGATCGGGCAACAATGGCCTGATGTCCGGTTCTGACAGGCATATACTGTCTTCAGTTGTCTTGATGGCTTCGTAGATCTGAACTACGGTGGCTTTCAGGTATGTCAGGTTACGGTCTGCGGGGGAGATGGTTTTTTCCCAGTCCCATTGATCCACAAATATTGAGTGAATGGAAGAGAGGTCTTCATCAGGCCGTAAAGCCTTCATGTCGGTCAGGATGCCCTGGCCGCGGTTTATCTCGAGTTCTTTCAGCCTCAGTCTCTTCCATTTGGCTAGTGAGTGAACGATCACAGCCCGCTGGTTTTGCAACGCCTTGATCCTGAAAGAAACCGGCCTTTCCACTCCGTTCAATTCGTCATTTAAGCCGGTGTGTTCCAGCACCGCGATCGGGGCAGAAACTTTATTCAGGTTCAGGTTTTTTGATAGTTGCTGCTCAAATGTTTGTTTGACCGCTTCTATTGCTTTTTCTGTTTCCAGGATATTTTTGGCTTTTGCCATGGTGAATCGGATTTGCGGGGTGTGCAAAAAAAAAGCCCGCCAAAAGGCGGGCTGTAAAATATCGGGCATAACAAAGCAACCGCCTGTTGTTAAGGTGGACAGTTATTGTTATTATTGTTGAGGAAAAACCGGGCCATGATCGGTTGTTTATTTATTGCAACAGATCAAATGTACAAATTTTCCGAAAAGACAACGGATGTTGTGAATATTAATCTGAATTAATGATGCACAGACTTTTTGAGCCATTTAAATCAGGCGAATTGATGCTGGCGAACAGGGTAGTGATGGCACCCATGACAAGACGCCGCGCCACGGAACCCTCACTCAGGGCAAATGACCTCATTGCGAAATATTATGTGCAGCGGGCTTCCGCCGGATTGATCATTGCAGAGGGCAGCCAGATATCTCAGCAGGCATTCGGATACACCGGTACGCCGGGTTGCTATACTGCTGAACAGATTGAGGGATGGCGTTTGGTCACGGAAAAAGTTCATGAAGCAGGGGGTAAAATATTCCTGCAGCTATGGCACGTGGGGCCGTATTCGCATCCTTTATTGCAGCCGGATCAGCAAGCACCGGTGGCGGCTTCCTCCGTTTGTCCGCAGGGGGAGGTGTTTACACCCGAAGGGCGCTTGCCCTACGAGTCCTCCCGTCCAATTTCGGCCGCAGAGATCAGGGCCACCATCCGGGATTTTGGAATGGCTGCAAAAAACGCCATGACGGCTGGTTTTGACGGGGTGGAGATCCACGGGGCACACGCCTACCTGATTGATCAGTTCATTATGGATGGGACCAATCAACGGACGGATGAATATGGCGGCACGGTTGAAAACCGGGCCCGTTTCCTGTTTGAAGTGATCGACGAGGTACTGAAATATGCACCTGCTTCAAGAACGGGTTTGCGCCTGTCGCCACGTTCGGTTAAACCGGGAATGGCAGACAGCCAACCGGAGCAGACCTATGGGTATATCATCGACAGGCTCAACCAGTACGACCTGGCTTACCTCCACCTGAGTGAAATGATGACCCCTGAAGAACGGCTTTCCGGTCAGAAAAAATCCATTGTGCCTTATTACAGAAATAGCTATAACGGCACCCTTGTTTCCTGCGGAGGGCACAGCGGGGAAAGTGCACGGCAGATGCTGGATCAGGGCCATGCCGATCTGATTGCTTTCGGCAAACCTTATATATCCAATCCTGACCTGGTCCGCCGGTTAAAGGAAGAACTTCCCCTGGCGGAACCTGATAAGGATACATTTTACCATGGAGGTCCCAAAGGCTTTGTGGATTATCCGTCGTATGATGGTTAGAAGGGGCCGGAGATCCTGCCGCTGGATTTCGCCGGGGCATGATCAATCCGGGCCGGTTCAGGCCATCCTTGCTCCGACTTCGCGGCGTGAATGTTTGTTCTTACGCTTGAAGTTCTGTTTGTTCCCGTTACTTCCTTTGCTTTGTTTCGATCCCGATGGTCTGGATGAGAAATGCTGCATGGGAGTTGCTTCGGCTACAGGTAACTCGGCGGGGATTTTGCCCACGGGAATATTTTTACCCGTAAATCGCTGGATGCCCTTAAGCAGCAGTTTTTCTTCCGGGCTGCAGAATGAATAGGCTATGCCGTCTTTTCCTGCCCGGCCTGTGCGTCCGATGCGATGGGTATAGGTTTCTTCCTGTTCGGGCATGTCATAATTGATCACATGGGAAAGGTCGCTGACGTCAATGCCTCTTGAGGCCACATCGGTGGCAACCAGCATGCTCAGTTTGTGGCTTTTGAACTGGTTCAACGCCCGCTGGCGCTGGTTTTGCGATTTGTCGCCATGGATGGCCTGTGCCATGATCCCCTCCCGGGCCAGTGATTTCACCAGCTTGTCTGCACCCCTGCGGGTCCGGGTGAAAACCAGGGTGCGGTCGATGCCTTCTTCCCTTACCAGGTGCTGCAGCAGCGCTGCCTTGGAGGCACGGCCAATGTGGTATACTTGTTCTTTGGTGAAGCTGTCCAGGGTGGTGTCCGGCTCAATGTCCACACTGACAGGATTCCTGAGCATGGTGGCGGCCAGCTTTTTTACAGCCGGCAACAGGGTTGCCGAAAACATCATGGACTGCCTGTTGTCCGGCAGCATGGCACTGATTTTTTTGATGTCGTTGATGAATCCCATGTCCAGCATTCTGTCTGCTTCATCCAGGATGAAATGTTCCACGGCATGAAGGCTGAGGTATTTCTGCTGTATTAAATCGAGCAGGCGGCCGGGCGTGGCCACGATAATATCTTTCCCTTTGCGTAATGCAGCTACTTGTTCTTTTTGAGATACACCGCCGTAGATCACGGTGTGGCTGATGCGGGTATGTTTCCCGTAAGTCCTGATGCTCTCGCTGATCTGCTCGGCAAGCTCCCGTGTGGGGGCAAGAATAAGCGCCCTTGGATGGCGGCCTGCTTTCTGTTTGTTTTCCAGCAGGTCCAGCAGGGGAAGGCCAAAGGCAGCGGTTTTACCGGTGCCTGTGCGTGCACTTCCGAAAATGTCCCGGCCCTGAAGAATAACCGGAATGGCTTTTTCCTGAACGGGTGTGGGTGTTTTGTAACCTTTGCCTTTTAACGCCTGCAAAAGGGGCGCTGATAAATTCAGATTCTGAAAAGTTGTCATTTGTATAATGTATAATAGTGATTGCCTGTGCTTGTGCACGGCGAATTATTTATGATAAAAGGAAATGGTGAGGTGGAGAGATTAGACTGCGGAGCGTGTAACGCTTGTTCTGAAAACGGGCAAGTAAAAACCCAACTCTTGCAATTATCGCTGCAAAGGTACACATTTAATTATTGCAATTTACAAAACATGACAATATATTTTATTTGTCTCCGCAAAACCTATGATGGCGGATGATCCGGCACAGATTTGGATGAATCGGGTGCTTTGCCCTATATTTGCAGGATGCTGATACCACGGGCACATATGTGTATCTGGTTGATTAACGGTTGAATTGATTAAAACAAATCCCATATTGATTTAAAACAACTCCCATGAAGAGAGAAGAAGCTTTAGAATTACTGAAAACCCATGTAAAAAATGAAAAAATGATCGCCCACTGCCTGGCATCGGAAGCTGTGCTCAGGGCGCTGGCAGAGCGCCTGGGAGAAGACCCTGATCACTGGGGGCTTGCGGGCTTGCTGCATGATGTGGATGTGGAAATTACCGGTGCAGATCCCGAAGTACATGCCCTGGAGGGTGCGAAAATGCTGGAGCAGAAGGGAATTGCTCCCGATATTGTTGAGGCTGTTAAGCTACATAACGAAGAGGCGGCGCACGGGCAGGAAAGGCATAAGCCACTGCATTACGCACTGGCTGCCGGGGAGACCATTACCGGTCTGATCACCGCCACGGCCCTGGTATATCCTGACAAGAAGGTGGCCAGCGTGAAACCCAAATCGATCACCAAACGGATGAAGGAAAAGGCGTTTGCTGCATCTGTGAACAGAGATACCATCAGGGAGTGTGAGAAACTGGGGATAAGTTTACAGGAGTTTGTGGAGATCTCGCTGAATGCCATGAAAAAAGTGGGGCCTGAGATTGGGTTGTAATGGTTGGTCGGCGCTTCGCGCCTCCGGTTGTTGGTTCTCATGGGCTATGGATGGTGGGGGTAGCCCGTGACCGCAGGACGAGGCTGGGAGGTTGTTGGTTTGTTCGGGGCTGCGCCCCCTCTGGTTGTTGGTTCTCATGGGCTATGGATGGTGGGGGTAGCCGGTGACCGCAGGACGAGGTTGGGAGGTTGTTGGTTGTTGGTTCTCACGGGATGTGGCTCTTAATCTTCGGCAGCGGGTGCCTTGAGTTGTGCCATGATTTCTTCGTCGCGGAGTGCCTCCATGGCTTTTTCAAAGGCCTGGTCGACGGTATGCAAAACCGGGTAAAAGGCTTCTGCTCCGAACATATTCCTGCCAATATATGCTTTCAGGTTGGTTCTGATAAGTTCCTGGTTGCTCCTGCTTACCTGCCCGGGAATATCCATGCCCTGTTCCTGCAGGAAGCCCATGAATTCATTGTAGATGCGGGTTGAAACACTGAAACGGTCCACAAAGGTTTCAGCGTCCCCGTAATCCCCCAGGCTTTCCCTGTTTCGGTCGGCATAGTCGAAGGCAAAAAGGTAAATGTATCCCAGGTTCGCAATTCGGTTGTAGAACGACCGGTCATTGCCCCCGTCTATGGGTACGAAAATATCC
This sequence comes from Bacteroidales bacterium, assembly GCA_007129945.1. Classification (GTDB taxonomy): domain Bacteria; phylum Bacteroidota; class Bacteroidia; order Bacteroidales; family UBA7960; genus PUPG01. Next base: position 39,057 of record SKUN01000087.1, on the reverse strand, counting down.
GGCATGATGCCTCCCCCCCCGTAAACAACCCTTCCTGCCGGAGTCTCAAACCGGAGTGATTCATCGAATTGTATGCTGTCGGGGCTGAGAAGTTCGCCGCTGTTAAAGCGTTCAAAAAATTCGCTGTAATAGGCCTCTTCCCCTTCGTCATAGGGTTTCTGGATGCTCCGTCCGGTGGGCGTATAATAATGTGCCACTGTTAAACGGAGGGCAGAGCCGTCGCGAAGCTGCACCTGTTCCTGCACCAACCCCTTGCCAAATGAACGTCTTCCGATCACCAGGCCGCGATCATTGTCCTGTACTGCCCCGGCAATAATTTCACTGGCCGAGGCCGACCATTCATCGATCAGAACCACCAGGGGCTGGGTCTCAAATTTTCCGTCGCGACGCGCCCTTGCCGTGGCGCGGGGCCTTTTCCTTCCCTCGGTATATACAATCAGTTGTTGCGGCTCAAGCAGTTCATCGGCAATCTGTATGGCTGCCTCCATGAATCCTCCCCCGTTGCCCCGCAGGTCAAGGATCATTCTTTCCATTCCTTCTTCTTTCAGCCCTGACAATGCCTGGTCGAATTCACGATAGGTGGTTGCGGAAAATTTATTCAGGCGGATAAATCCTGTAGTTTCATCCACCATGTAAGCAATATCCAGGCTGTAGGAGGGGATTTCATCCCTGGTCAGTGAGAATCCGATCAGTTCAGGGGCCCCGGGCCGGTATACAGAGATATCCACACTGGTTCCTTTTTCACCCATCAGCATGGAAACAATATCGTTGGTTGCCTTTTCCACGCCGGCAATTACCGTATCTCCGACCATCACAATGCGATCACCGGGCATGATGCCCGCCTGCTCACTGGGTCCTCCGGGTATGGGGTGAATGACCACTACGGTATCTTTGATCATATTGAATTCAATGCCAATCCCTTCGTAGTTCCCCATCAATGGGTCGTTCATGCGCTGGAAGTCGGATTCCGAAATGTAGGCTGAATGGGGGTCCAGGCTCTTCATGATGCTTTTAATGGTCTCATCTTCAAGTTCTGTCCTGGAAATGCTGTCTACGTGAGCATCATTGATGTAATTCAGGATATCATTGATTTTATTATACCGTTCAGAGCCGATGGAGAAAAAACGCCCCTCGGAAGGACTACTCTCGGGCTGACGAAGGTTCAAACCAAGAAAAAATCCCAGGGCAAGTACCAGAGCCAGGATGACAGGCATATATACACTCGCCGTTATGCGGGCTTTGCGTTTGTCGTTCATGGTAATGTGGTTGATCTTTATTGGGTCAGAATGATGAGACACAAGAATTAAACCAATTCCTGCGAAAATAGTGATAAAAGACCTGGTAAAACGTTATTTTTTCTTAAAACGTGATCAGTCAGTGACTTATTGGAGCTGTTGTATTTTTTTGATGATGGATGTGGTGGAAAATCCTTCCAGGAGGGGGAGCGTAACTACTTTGCCTTTCTGGCTGCGGATGAAGTCAGCCCCGGCAATCTCCCGGTTTTTATAATCGTCCCCTTTTACAAGGATGTCGGGATTTACCAGGCGGATCAGGTTCTCCGGGGTGTTTTCATCAAAAAGTACCACCGCATCCACAAACGACAATGAGGCCAGCATTTTTGCCCGGGCTTCTTCCGGGTTGACCGGCCTGTTGGCCCCTTTGATACGGTGCACTGACGAATCCGTATTGAGTCCCGCAATCAGCACGTTTCCAAGGTCTGCAGCCCGGGCCAGGTAGTCTGTGTGTCCGGCGTGCAGTATGTCAAAGCAGCCATTGGTAAACACAATCCGGTTCCCCGTGAACCGCCAGTAATGGAGTTTTTGCTGTAGTTGCCGGTGGTTGTCCGGACGAAAGATCTTTGTCCCGATGTGGTGGTGCTTGCTATGCTTCATATTGCTTGAATTGTAAAGGGGCTGCTTGTTGTTTTTCCCGGATCGACAATATAATCCATGCAACACTGCCTGCGAGAATATTCACCACGATCTGGGTGGCGTGGGTGATATAAGCGTAAGAAGTTGCCGGTTCAGACTGGATTCCGTAGAGCTCGGTCAGGGTCAGGATGGTAAGGAAGTGGTAGGTGCCGATGCCCCCGGGTACGGGCGCCAGAATGCCGAGGCTGCCGACCGCCAGAAGTGTAAGCCCTGCAACCGGTGTGAGATGAGAGGTGGCCTGAATGGCAAAAAAGCAGAGGTAGACAGTCATGTAATACAACCCCCAGATCAGTAAAGTGTACAACAGGAACCACCCTTTTCCCTTTACCGTCATGATGGTTTTGATCCCGTTGCCAAATCCCCTGAGCTGCCGTTTGAGTTTGTAAAAGAATCCACCTTCAATGGGATCTGAGAATTTGCGGCGGATGAACAGGATGGCCCCGAGTACCAATAAAATGAACCCCGCTGCCATAACTGCAGCTTGCAGCCAGTGTTCTGCACTTATCCTAATAAGCGGCGACCAGAAAATCCTGTCCAGAAAACTTCTCAGAAACCCGAACTGGGTGGCAATGGTGATGAAAACGATGGCGCACAGAGTGAAAAAATCAAACACACGCTCTGCCACCACTGTACCGGCCAGTACATTAAAAGGGGTTTTGGTGGCTTTGTTCAGGGTGACGCAACGGGTAATCTCTCCCATGCGTGGCAGGGCCAGGTTGGCCAGGTAGCCTGTCATCACAGCGAAAAAAGTCTGAAAGGGATTGGTTTTATATCCCAGTGCGCGGATCAGCATGTTCCAGCGGACTGCCCGTATAAAATGGCTCATTAGTGCGCAACCCATGGCCAGCAGGATCCATCCGTAATTGGCCTGCCGGAACTCTTCCCTGATTTGCTCCACGTCCTGGCCTCGTGTAATAAGCCAGAGGATCAGCAATCCGATGAAAAGAAAGAGCAGAACTTTGGCGTATCTTCTGAGCCTGGATTTCAAACTGAGGATTATATTTTGTTGTGTTCGTCCGGAAAGATGATGCTGGGGATGTGCTCTGCGGCTTCTTCCTGGTTCATCCAGGCATAGGCAATGATGATAATGATGTCACCGGGCTGGACCTTTCTGGCTGCAGGGCCGTTCATGCAGATTTCGCCGCTGCCCCTTTCTCCCTTAATGACGTAGGTTTCCAGGCGTTCGCCGTTATTGATGTTGACCACCTGGACTTTCTCATTATCCAGGATACCAACCGCATCCATCAGGTCTTCGTCAATGGTAATGCTACCGATGTAATTCAGGTCAGCTTCGGTAACCACCGCCCTGTGAATTTTTGCCTTTAATACTTCTATGAGCATGATGCGGGTTTTATGCAACGGTATCAGCAATGTTGTTGCTTCGTGTACAAAATTACGAATTTAAATACATATTGTCAATCAGCCTGACCTTGCCGGCATGGGCTGCCACACAGGCAACGGCCGATGTATTCCGGCCGGCCCGGGTTACCGGGAGCAGGGTGTCGGGGTGCACGATCTCTGCATACTCCAGTTCCAGCTCAGTGGAAGCATCGATCACCTCAATGATTTGTTGTTTGATCTGGTCAACCGGGAATTCCGGATACATTTCACGGGCTTTCTCCAGTGCCTGATAAATCCGGGAGGCTTCCCGGCGCTGGGACTCCGTAAGCCTGGTGTTCCTGCTGCTGAGAGCCAGTCCGCCGGCTTCCCTGATCGTAGGACAGCCGATGACCTGTATGTCAAGCTTCTCTTTTCTTACCAACGACCTGACAATCTGAAGTTGCTGGAAATCCTTTTGGCCGAAATAGGCCCGGTGTGGCTGCACGATGTCGAATAATTTTTTGACCACGGTGGCGACCCCATTGAAATGACCCGGGCGGAAACGGCCTTCCATCACTTTATCGAGCCGGCCAAAATCATAAGTTTTGGATTGATGTCCCGCAGGATACATTTCTTCAGTACCAGGATTGAAGACGACGTCACACCCCGCACCGTCAAGTTTTTGCAGGTCGCTTTCAATGGTCCTGGGGTATTTTTTCAGATCCTCTTTATTGTTGAATTGAATGGGATTGACAAAAATGCTGCATACCACCAGGTCGTTCTCCCTGCCGGCCTGTTCAACCAGGGCAAGATGGCCCTGGTGGAGTGCGCCCATTGTCGGCACGAAACCGATTGATTTGCCCTCCTTTTTTTGATTGGCGACCCATTCACTGACGGGGTTGATTTTATTGAAAATGACCATCGCGAGCTATTTATATCGCTGTTTATCAGGTAGATAAGCCATTAAAACCAGCAAATTTGGCTAAAAAACAAATCCGCAAAGCTATAAGTATTATTTGAAAAATAGCAAAAAAAAGTGTAATTTTGTGTAATATTTCTAACGGATACTTTATAAGTTCATTCATTTATGGAAAAACCCAAAGTTCTCTTCGTTCAGCAGGAAATTACCCCCTACCTGAAAGAGTCCCATATGGGCCATGTCGGCCGCTACCTGCCACAAGGGATTCAGGAAAGAAAGAAAGAGATAAGAACCTTCATGCCGCGTTACGGATGTATTAATGAGCGCCGTAATCAGCTGCACGAGGTGATTCGGCTCTCAGGTATGAATCTGGTTATCAACAATACCGACCACCCGCTGATTATCAAAGTGGCTTCTATCCAGTCAGCACGGATGCAGATCTATTTTATTGACAATGAAGATTTCTTCCAGCGTAAATTTATGCTGACCAATAAAAGTGATGAGTATTTTGAAGACAACGATGAACGTGCTATTTTCTTTACCCGCGGGGTGGTTGAGACCGTGAAGAAGCTGGGCTGGAAACCTGACGTGGTTCACTGTAACGGTTGGTTTACCAGTTTGATGCCTTTTTATCTGAAAGAGGTATTGAAAGACAATCCCATGTTCTCTGACACCAAGGTTATTTATTCAGTTTACAATGATGGTTTCCCCGGAAAACTCAGTGCTGATATGCCTGTGAAAATGAAAACCAAAGGGGTAAACAATGAGGTGCTGAAGAAATATGCGGATCCGAGCTTTGAAAATATCAGCAAAGTGGCCATCGATTATTCAGATGGGGTGATCTTTGGTGACGAGGAGATCGATCCTGAGGTGGAAAAATATGTCCGCGAAAGCGGAAAACCCTTCCTGACCTACCATGACAGGGACAGCTACATCGATGCCTATAATGCGTTTTACGATGAGGTGCTGGTAGCGGAATCAGTATTGCAGCAATAATAAATTTTTTACCTTTGCGTTCTGGTTACCTGCAATGGTTCCCAATTTGTTCACCTAAAATTTTGAGTCTTGAAAACAATCACCAACCCCCGTTTTTACGGGGTTTTTTACAGTCTGTTGAAAAGGATCGGTCTGCTATCCGTGTTCGTGTTGCTGGCGTACGCCTGTGAAGAGTCGGATCAGATCGGCCTGGAGTTGATCGAGTCTCCCGTGGAAATGAATACCACTGATACCCTCACCATCCAGGCAGTTACAGCCAGGGATGACAGTGTCGCGACCAACATGACTGGCCGCAATATACTGGGGGTTCTGAATGATCCTGAATTTGGTACGACCAGGGCCGGAATTTACACAGAAACCCGTTTGCCCTTTAATAACCTGTCGCTGGGCGAAAATCCACAGCTTGACTCCGTTCATATCGTGCTTAACTACACCGGTGAGTATTACGGCAATGTGGAAGTATTCCACCAGCTCCGGGTGTATGAGTTAAGTGAGAATTTCCCGGCACGGGATACCCTTTTCTCCAATCTTGAGATCCCTCACTATGCCGATCCGATTACCAGGGATCCGGATGGTTTCCGGCTGCGTCCGGCACCCACCGACAGTGTAATGGTGGATACCATTCTTCGGCCTCCGCATATCCGCATACCCTTGTCTGATGCCTACGGGCAAAAGCTGATTGATGCCAACGACACAGAGGCTTTTGATAATGTCCCCAACTTTCTGGATGCGTTCAAGGGGTTATATATCACCATTGATGATGATGCAGAAGACCTTGGGGCATTGTACGCCATTGATATGCTTGCCCCGATGACCTCCATCCAGCTTTACTATCACAATGACGATGATACCCTGCAGCAGATGACGCAGTTTCCGATCAATGAGTTTGCCAAAAGGGCCACAAAAGTGGATCACTTTGGCTTTGAGGGGGCCAATGAGTCATTGAGGGCCCAGGTAGAGCATGAAGACTTTGCGCAGGGCGACAGCCTTCTTTTTGTGCAATCATTGGGGGTTTCCAGGGCCAATGTGTATATTCCCTACCTGGATGACCTGACGGAACTTCAGGGAGTGGTAATTAATAAAGCGGAATTGGTGGTGCCTGTGCAGGAAGGTTTTGCCACAGACGATTTGTACGAGACCGATAATCTGTTGCTTCTGCGCTTCAGGGAGGACGGCGATCTGGGCTTCCTGAGCGACTATCATGTGGGAAGTTCTTATTTTGGGGGCAATCTGGACAAGGAGAAAATGGAGTATAGATTCAATATTTCACAGTACGTACAGGATTTAATGGACGGAAGATTTGAAAACGAAGGACTGACGGTTGTTTCTGCCGGGGTATCAGAAAGAGCAACACGTGTTGTTTTGCGCGGGCCTGGCAGAGAGGAGAATCCGATGCGTCTGGTAATATATTATACGATATTTAATTAAATAGCTGATTTATGTGCGGTATTGTTGGTTACATCGGTCCCAGAGATGCATATCCAATATTGATAAAAGGCTTATACAGGCTTGAATACCGCGGCTACGACAGTGCGGGAGTTGCCCTGCACGACGGAGGGCTTAAGTTATACAAAACCCATGGTAAAGTAGATGACCTTGCCAGTCTGGTCAATGGTCAGGACGCTTCCGGAACTTCAGGCATTGCACATACCCGGTGGGCCACCCACGGGGAACCCAACCAGGTGAATGCCCATCCGCATTACAGCCCTTCCGGAAAACTGGCCATTATCCATAACGGTATCATTGAGAATTATTCATCACTGAAAGCGGAGCTCATGAATCGTGGCTATTCTTTCAGCAGCGACACCGATACCGAGGTGCTGGTCCATCTGATTGAAGATATTCAGCAGAATGAGCATACAGACCTGGAAGAAGCGGTCAGGCTGGCGTTGAACCAGGTTGTGGGAGCTTACGCCATCGTGGTCATCTCAGAGGAATGCCCCGACCAGCTGATCGCTGCAAAAAAGGGAAGTCCGTTGGTCATCGGGGTCGGTGAAGGTGAATTTTTCATTGCATCCGATCCCACTCCCATTATTGAGTATACGAAAAACGTGGTGTACCTTGATGATGAAGAAATGGCCGTGGTTCCCCGTAAGGGAAAATTACGTGTTAAAACCATCAAGAACCAGGAAAAGACCCCCTATATCTATCACCTGGAGATGCAGCTTTCATCCATCGAGAAGAGCGGCTATCCACATTTCATGCTTAAGGAGATCAATGAACAGCCCAGGAGTATCAAAGACAGTATGCGCGGGCGCCTGAATGCAGCCAAAGGGATTATTTCACTCGGCGGCATCATTGACTATGAGCAGAAGATCATCAATGCCAAACGAATTATTATTGTCGCATGCGGCACTTCCTGGCACGCCGGGCTGGTCGGCGAGTACCTGTTTGAGGACCTGGCCCGTATTCCCGTTGAAGTCGAGTATGCCTCCGAATTCAGGTATCGTAACCCGGTGATCAATGAAGGGGATGTGGTCATTGCCATCAGCCAGTCGGGAGAAACAGCGGACACTTTGGCGGCTGTGGAACTGGCACGGGCGAAAGGGGCTACAATCATTGGAATTTGCAACGTGGTGGGGTCTTCCATTGCACGGGCAACTCACGCGGGTTCCTACACGCATGCCGGCCCTGAAATAGGCGTGGCCTCGACCAAGGCTTTTACAGCCCAGGTAACCATTCTGACACTGATGGCGCTTTCTGTTGCGGAAAAGAAGGGAACCATTTCCAGATCAAGGTTTTATCAGTTGATTCATGAGGTAGATGCCATCCCTGCTAAAGTAGAACAGGCACTCAAGGTCAACGATGAAATCCTGGCACTTTCAGGAATATTTCAGCATGCCAGGAACTTCCTTTACCTCGGAAGGGGTTACAACTTCCCGGTGGCCCTCGAGGGCGCCTTGAAGCTGAAAGAGATCTCATACATACATGCAGAGGGATATCCGGCAGCCGAAATGAAACACGGCCCGATTGCCCTCATTGATGAAGAGATGCCTGTGGTGGTTATTGCCACTAAAAAAGGCAGTTATGATAAAGTGGTGAGCAACATCCAGGAGGTAAAGGCACGTAAGGGAGTGATCATTGCCATTGTGACAGAAGGGGATCAGACAGTGAAGGGGATGGCCGATCACGTGATAGAAATACCTGAAACGGATGAAGCACTGGTTCCGCTGGTGGCGACCATCCCGTTACAGCTATTGTCATATCATATTGCTGTTTTGCGCGGATGCAATGTGGATCAGCCCCGGAATCTTGCCAAGAGTGTTACCGTGGAATAATTATTCCGTCCATTTTTTCTTTTTACCGGGTGTTTGGTTTTTTTGTTAACTTTAGCCACTTTTTTTCAGGTGGCTATTTTTCAGGCCTGTTTGCCGGCCCAAAAACAACCGGTATCGGGAGAAGCCGCCAGAATTACTATATGCTTAATCAAAACAGAATTATACACGTTAAAACCTTGTGATGTCGCTATGAAAGTATATCAGACCAATGAACTAAAAAATATTGCCCTGGTGGGTGGAGCCAAGGCAGGGAAAACCACCCTGGCAGAAGCCATGCTGTTTGAAGGCGGTGTAATTAACCGGAGAGGATCTGTGGATGACAAAAATGCCGTTTCCGACTACCGTGAAATTGAGCTCGAAAGGCAGGCTTCGGTTTACTCCACAGTGATGTACGCCGAACACAATGGTTATAAAGTCAATATTATCGATGCCCCTGGTTTTGATGATTTCATCGGGGAGGTAGTGGCTGCCCTGAAAGTATCGGATACAGCCGTAATGGTGATCAATGCGCAAAACGGGGTTGAGGTCGGGACCGAAATTACCTGGCGTCAGGTCAGCCGTCTTCAAAAGCCCGCCGTATTTATGATCAATCAGGTGGAGCATGAAAAAGCCAATTTTGACGAAGCGGTTCGTCAGGTCAAAACACAGTTTGGCGACAAGGCACTGATAGCCCAGTATCCCGTAAATCCCGGGCAGGGTTTTGACAGCGTGGTTGATGTACTGAAGATGAAAATGTATAAATTTCCGGCCGATGGGGGAAAACCTGAAGAGCTGGATATCCCGGATGCCGAGGCAGACAGGGCCGAAGAATATCGGAACGCTATTATTGAAGCTGCTGCCGAAAGTGATGAGGCGCTTATGGAGGTTTTCTTTGAGAACGGAACCCTCACAGAGGAAGAGCTGGCCAAAGGGATCAACCAGGGGATTGCCACACGGACCATGTATCCGATTATGTGCGGTTCTGCCAAACACAACCAGGGCGCAGGCCGTTTCCTGGAGTTTGTGACAGCCAACCTGCCTTCTCCCAACGAAGTAGAACCTGAAAAGGATACCGAAGGCAATGCTTTTTCCATGGATCCGGGCAAGGATGTGGTTGCACTCGTGTTTAAGACATCTGTGGAACCGCATCTTGGTGAAATGTCTTTCTTCCGGGTGTATGAAGGCACCATTGCTGAATCGGTCGACCTCATTAACAGTCATACAGAAACCAAAGAAAGACTGTCTCAGTTGTATGCCGTTGCAGGCAAGAACCGCCAGAAGCTGGAAAAGGTAATGCCTGGCGACATTGCAGCTACCATCAAGCTGAAAGATACCAAAACAAACCACACCCTGACTTCGCAGAAGAACCAGGGAGTCAGGGCCGAACCCATTGTGTTTCCCAACCCCAATTTCCGCATGGCGATCAGGGCAAAGAATTCCAGTGACGAGGAAAAGATGGGTACTGTTCTGAAAGAGATGTATAATATAGATCCCACCCTGCGGTATGAACAATCCAAAGAGCTGAAACAGATGCTTGTTTCGGGGCAGGGAGAGATGCACCTGAACGTGGCCAAATGGATACTGGAAAACATTCACAAGGTGGAGGTTGAGTTTGTTTCACCGAAAATTCCTTACCGGGAAACCATCACCAAACCGGCCAAAGCAAGCTACCGGCACAAGAAGCAGTCAGGTGGCTCCGGTCAGTTCGGCGAGGTGTACATGATGATTGAGCCCTATGAGGAAGGCAAGCCCAACCAGACCGAGTTCCCTGTGCGTAAACAGGAAGTGTATGACCTGGAATGGGGTGGCAAGTTGGTATTCAACAATTGCATTGTAGGCGGTTCGATTGATGCACGTTTTATGCCTGCCATCATGAAGGGCATCATGGAGAAAATGGAAGAAGGTCCGCTTACCGGCTCTTATGCACGTGATATTATTGTGAACGTTTACGACGGCAAAATGCACCCGGTAGACTCCAACGAGATCTCGTTCAAACTTGCGGGCCGGAATGCGTTCAAGGATGCCTTCAGGGATGCAGGGCCCAAGATCATGGAACCCGTGTATGATGTGGAGGTAATGGTACCCGAAGAGAAAATGGGTGATGTAATGACTGACCTGCAGGGACGCCGCGCTCTTATTATGGGCATGGAAAGTGAAGGTAACTATCAGCGCATCAAGGCAAAAGTGCCATTGGCTGAGATGAACCGTTATTCAACTACCCTGAGCTCAATCACAAGCGGACGCGCCACATATGGCATGAAATATGCCGAATACCAGCAGGTGCCCATGGATGTGCAGGATCAGCTGCTCAAAGCATACGAAGAAGAACAAAAAGAAGAGGAATAGGCATTTCCCCTCTGACAATAAAAACCCGGCGTGTTTTCATGCCGGGTTTTTTTTGTCCTGACATTTTTGTTTTCCAATGATGCGGATTCGGTTAAAATGTTATTTTTGCCTGACCACTGCAACAGGCTGAGTTACGCAGTGTTAGGTAGAATCATTCTAAATAAGATACGTGTTCACCAAAACCTAATCTAAAACAATTATGGCTGAAAAAAACAAAGAGAGCCGGAACGAAAATCGTGCCGGGGAATCAACACAACAAGGAGCAGATACCGGTTCAACGGGCTTTCTTCGTTGGATTGAGGATATGGGGAACAAGCTGCCTCATCCTTTTTGGATTTTTGTCTGGATTTGCGGGATTATTATTGTAGTCAGTGCCGTTACGGCTTTTCTCAAAGTAAGTGCCATTCACCCCGACGATGGCAGCCTGGTGGAAGCCAGGAACCTGGTCAGCGGGGAAGGACTGAGGTGGTTTGTCCAGGAAGTGGTAACAAATTTTGCTCATTTTGCTCCGTTCGGATTGGTGCTGGTGATGTTGATGGGTGTCTCCATTGCCGAGCGCAGCGGCCTGCTTGCGGTGGCTTTGCGGACGATTGCCTTTGCCGTGCCGCGAAAAGTGGTGTTGCCTGTGATCTTCATTATCGGTGCATGCGGAAACATCGGTTCTGATGCCGGGGTGGTCATTGTGCCACCAATTGCAGCATTGATTTTTGCACAAATGGGTCTTCATCCCATTGCAGGTCTCGTTGCCGGGTATGCCGGGGCTACTGCCGGTTTTACCGCCAATTTTTTCATTGCGGGAACAGATGTATTGCTGGCCGGGATCAGTACGGAGATCACTTCGCAGATGCCCGGTGGCATGGAGGTGAGTCCGACAGCCAACTGGTATTTTATGATCGCATCCACGGTGCTATTGGCTTTCGGAGGGGCATTCATTGCCCGGCGTTATACCATCCCGCGCTGCCAGAAGTTCGAATTGCTCGGAAATTTCGACCATGAAGTGACCGACGGCAAGTTGTCACCTACTGAACGACTTGGGTTAAGAAGAGCCGGCCTGGCCCTGCTCATTTATATCATACTGATTGCCCTGCTCGTGGTACCTGAAGGCGCTCCTCTGCGAGACCAGGAAACGGGCGGAATCGTCCCCTCCCCGTTTTTAAGGGGGTTGATTCCGATTTTGTTTTTCTTCTTTGCCATTCCCGGATACTTTTACGGGAAAGCCACCGGTGCCATCAAGCAGCCCAATGATATCCTGAAGCAGATGGAACACGGGATGAAAGAATTGTCCGGTTATATTGTGCTGATGCTGATCGTTGCGCAGTTTATCAACCTGTTCAGCTGGTCAAACCTGGATACCATCCTGGCCATCACGGGTGCGGATTTTCTTCAGGCAACCGGCCTTGTCGGTCCGATGATGTTCGTGATGTATATGATCCTTGTGGCTGTTTTGAATATCTTTCTTGGAAGCGGTTCAGCCAAATGGGCCATATTTGCCCCGATCTTTATTCCCATGCTTGCCCAGCTCAACTACAGCCCGGCATTTGTGCAGCTGATGTACCGTGTGGGTGACTCCATCACCAACTGTGTGACACCGCTGTATGTATATTTCCCGCTGCTTCTGGGATGGGTCCATAAATACAACAAGAATATCGGCATCGGCACCATTGTGTCGTTGCTTATTCCCTATGCAATCATTTTGTTTGTGATGTGGTTGGTGTTGTTGTTTGCATGGTATCTGCTGAACCTCCCGATCGGTGTCGGAGAGTATATTTTCCTGACATAAAACAACGGTCAATTCCCTGCAGGGGTGATATTCTCCCGCAGGGTTTATGTATAAATAAAGGGTTCGTGAATATCTTTTCAGATCGGTCACGAACCCTTTATTGTTTAACTGGTCAGGATGCTATCCGCACTTGCTCTCCCCGCAACTGGTACAGGTGAGGCATCCTTCCTGGTAGATCACCGAGTCTTCCTGGTTGCAATTGTTGCATATGCGCCCCTTGGCCTTGGTCCCGTCAGGGATAAATCTTTTCAGGGCACGTACCACACCGTTTTTCCATGTGTGAAGCCTGTCGCTGTAAAGACTCAGGTCTTCGATCACATCCACCACAGAGGGGATGGGCATCCCGTGACGCAGGATTCCTGATATCAGTTTGGCATAGTTCCAGTATTCCTTGTGGAAAGAACGTGAAAGGCCTTCTATGGTTACTCTGTAGCCGTCCCTGTCAAGGAATTGAAAATCATAACGTTTTTCTCCGCCGGGGAGACGGTTTTTAATGACCCAGCCTTTCTCCACGTAAGGAGGGAGGTAGAATCCTTCCGCTTTACCGGTAAAGATCTCATAAGGCCTGTCATGCAATAACCCTACAACGGCCAGCCATTTTTCAGAGTCGTTGTTGAATCTGACCACCTCTGATTCAAGGATTTTGGGTCTTACAGGCGCATCTGTTTCCTTGAAGTCGTTTTTGTCTTTTTTGTTGTCGTTAACCAGCACACCGGAACGTGACCCGTCACGGTAAACCGTGATTCCTTTGCACCCGCTCTGCCACCCTGTCTGGTAAATGTCTCCCACCAGTTCTTCGGATACATCGCCGGGCACATTCACCGTGACACTGATGGAATGGTCTACCCATTTCTGAACAGCCCCCTGCATGTGTACCTTGGCCACCCAGTCCACGTCATTGGCCGTAGCTTTGTAATAAGGGGAGCGCTGGATAACATCTTTCAGCTCATCCTCCTTCATGTGTTTTACTTCATCAATGTCGTAGTTGTTGAGGATGAGCCAGTCAACGAATTTCTGGTGGAAAACGTTGAATTCTTCCCAATGGTCACCCACCTCATCCACAAAATCCACTTTCACATTTTTATCGCCGGGGTTTACCTTCCTTCTGCGTTTGTAGGCCACCATAAATACCGGTTCAATGCCTGAAGTAGTCTGGGTAAGGATGGAGACACTGCCGGTCGGGGCGACGGTCAGCAATGCCACATTTCTTCTTCCGTGGGCCAGCATTTCCTCATATAACTCCGGGTCGGCTTTTTTCAGCCGTTTGATGAAGGGGTTGTCTGCTTCCCGTTTGCTGTTGTACAAAGGGAAGGCACCCCGGTCAGCGGCGAGTTTTACTGAAGACCGGTAGGCCGCCAGGGCGAGGGTTTTGTGAACCTGAACGGAAAAGTCGTTTGCCTCCGGCGTTCCATAACGGTATCCCAGCGCTGCCAGCATATCTCCTTCAGCGGTGATGCCGATGCCTGTCCTGCGGCCTTCCACGCATTTGTCGCGAATCTTCTGCCACAGGGTGTATTCCACCCGTTTTACCTCTTCTTCTTCCGGGTCTGCGGATATCTTGTTGAGGATGTTGTCAATCTTCTCCAGCTCCAGGTCGATGATGTCATCCATGATCCGCTGTGCATAGCCCACATGTTCCCTGAAAAGGTCAAAATCAAAACTGGCTTTATCCGTGAATGGGTGTTTGATGTATCCGTAAAGGTTGATGGCCAAAAGCCGGCAGCTGTCATAAGGACACAGCGGTATCTCCCCGCAGGGGTTGGTGGAAACCGTTTTAAACCCCAGGTCCGCGTAGGAGTCCGGCACAGATTCATTGATGACGGTGTCCCAGAAAAGGATGCCGGGCTCAGCCGACTTCCATGCGTTGTGGATGATCTTCTGCCACAATGCGCGGGCGTTGATCTTCTTGATGTATTTGGGGTTTTCTGCCTCAATGGGGTATTGCTGCACGAACTCCCTGTCGTCGCGTACCGCCTCCATGAATTCATCCGTGATCTTCACCGATACATTGGCCCCCGTCACCTTTCCCTGTTCGAGTTTTGCATCAATAAAGCTTTCCGCATCGGGGTGTTTGACCGAGACCGTAAGCATCAGTGCGCCTCTCCGGCCATCCTGCGCCACCTCGCGGGTGGAATTCGAATACCTCTCCATAAACGGGCCCAGCCCGGTGGAAGTAAGGGCACTGTTTTTTACCGGACTGCCTTTGGGTCTGATGTGGGAAAGATCGTGTCCGACTCCGCCCCTGCGTTTCATCAGCTGAACCTGTTCCTCATCCACTTTCATGATGCCTCCGTAGGAATCGGCGTCACCCCGGTTCCCGATCACAAAGCAATTGGACAGGGATCCGATCTGGAAAGGATTGCCGATGCCCGCCATTGGGCTACCCTGCGGGACAATGTAGCGAAAGTCTTTCAGAAGGGTGAATATTTTCTCTTCAGGAAGCGGGTTTGGATAATTATTTTCAATACGGTGGATCTCCCTGGCAATCCGCCGGTGCATGTCATCGGGGGTCTGCTCATACAGGTTGCCCTGTGAGTCTTTCAGGGCATATTTACTGACCCATACCCCTGCGGCCAGGCTGTCTCCGTCAAAATACTCCGTGGCCATTTTTATCACTTTTTCATAATCGTATTTGGCCAGGGAGGGCCGGAGCATATCATCCGTCTGCGGGGCTTCATCTTCCGGAAGAACCCGCTTGTCCAGTACCTGGTCATACAGGTTTTTCTCTTCTGCTGTTTGCTGATTTCCTTGTTTTGCGTCACTGATGGTTGTCTTGTTGCCCATGTTAATTCGTTTTGGTCTTTACAGCATCAGGGGCTTAGACCCCCAACACGTTTAAGGAAATGTTACGGATTGCGAGAAAAAATCAGGTTGTGACAACGAAGTTAAGAAACAAAACCATGGATCCTCGCCGCTTATTATTAACAAAAACGGAAAGTTATTAACCAAAAAAGCATAACTGTTTGATACAAAAAACAATAACCCCTTTTGTTAAAAAAAGCGATGAAAGTTTTTTTTTACCCTATGAGGGTCAGGTATTTGTGGTTATTTTGCAGCGGTTGCTCAGGCAAATTCTATGAGATAGGCCTTGATAAAATTATCGATTTCTCCATCCATTACATTCTGCACATTGGATGTTTCCACATTGGTCCGGAGATCCTTGACCATCTTATACGGATGGAATACATAATTCCGTATCTGGGAACCCCATTCTATTTTTTTCTTGCTGTCTTCAATGGTATCAATTTTTTCCCGTTTCTTTCTCAGTTCGATTTCATAAAGCTGAGATTTCAGCATGGTGAGGGCTTTTTCCCTGTTTTGCCCCTGTGACCTCGTCTCCTGGCATTCTACCACCAGACCACTTGGTGCATGTCTTACCCGCACGGCACTCTCGATCTTATTTACATTCTGACCCCCGGGGCCGCTTGACCGGAAGGTGTCCCAGCTCAGGTCGGCCGGATTGATCTCGATTTCAATGTTGTCGTCCACAACCGGGTAGGCGTAAACAGAGGCGAATGACGTATGTCTTTTGTTGTTTGCGTCAAATGGCGAAAGCCTGACCAGGCGGTGGACGCCGCTTTCTCCCTTTAAATACCCAAAGGCATTATCGCCCTCGAATTCAATGGAGGCACTTTTGATCCCGGCAGTATCTCCCTCCTGTATATCCAGTACTTTGGTTTTGTACTGATTTCTTTCTCCCCAGCGCAAATACATCCGCATGAGCATTTCAGCCCAGTCCTGGCTTTCAGTGCCTCCTGCTCCGGCATTAATGGTAACAATGGCATTGAGGTGGTCCTCCTCCTTGTTGAGCATTTTTTTCAGCTCAAGTTCTTCAAGCAAGGCCACTGTTTCGTCATGCTGTGCTGTAAGCTCTTCTTCGGAACCTTCCCCCTCCTGGTAAAAATCAAACAGTACTTTCAGGTCTGCTGCTTTCTGGCTGGCTTCATCAAAAGCATCTATCCATTTATTGATGCTGCTGATTTTTCTGAGCGTCTGTTCTGCTTTTTTGGGATCATCCCAGAAATCGGGTGATTCTGTCAGTTTCTGAAGATCATTGACCTGGTTTTTCTTGCCGTCAATGTCAAAGAAACCTCCTCAAGGCATCAAGCCTCTTAGCGATGTCTTTTACGTGTTCGTTATAGATCATTTTGCTGTTTGTTTTATTGCCGACAGTTACTTTATTGCCTCTTTAAGTGATTGCCAGACAAGGCCGGGTTCATACCCTTTTTGAATGGCATAGGCCGCTGTTCTTTCCTCCGGGTTTGTCCGGTTCTTTTCCCGGATGCTGTGGTATTTTTTGATCAATATGGCATGAAGCATTTCTGAATACTGTTGCTGGTCAATTTCAGACAAAGCCATCATGATATGCGCATCGTCAATGCCGCGCGACAGCAGTTCAGCTTTAATCCTGACTTTCCCCCACTGGTTATTCAAAAATTTCCCACGTGCATAGAGCCTTGCAAACCGAAGATCATCCAAAAAACCCTCTTCCATGAGGCGTTTGATGATCTGCTGACGCAGGGCCTCTCCGGCTCCCATTTTCCGGAGCCTGTCAGTGACTTCCCTGCTGCACCTTTCACGGTACGCACAGTATTTTCTGGCCTTTTCTGTGTACTGTTCAGGGGTCATGCCTGAGGCTTGTTTGCCTGCGTCATGCAGTCCGTCAAAGTTTTATTTCGTCTTCCAGTTTATTAAAAAACCGGTATTCGAGGAAATGATAGGATGTGGAAGGATATACTTTGATCCATTGCCTGTATTTTAAGAACCATTTCAATCTGATGGATAAAAGCCCTTTGGTAAGATATGATACGATAAAGGGATGTGCCCTCAGGGTGAGGGTGGTTTCGTTCTGTTCCCTGATCAGGTAACGCAGATTGCTTTCAATCTCATCAATAAGGATAATGCTGGGCTTCACTTTGCCTGTGCCTCCGCATGCCGGACACTTTTCCAGTATTTCCACACTGGTTTCTGTTCTCACCCGCTGGCGGGTGATCTGTACAAGCCCGAACTTGCTTGGCGGCAGGATGTTGTGCTTCGCCCTGTCTTTTTTCATTTCTTCCTTCATCCGCTCGTACAGCTTCCTTCTGTTGGCCGGCTGTACCATATCAATGAAGTCCACCACGATGATCCCGCCCATGTCGCGCAGCCTGAGCTGTCGTGCAATTTCCGAGGCGGCTTCCAGATTCACGTCGAGGGCATTGTCTTCCTGACTGTTGTCGCTTTTCATGCGCTGGCCGCTGTTCACGTCAATTACATGAAGGGCCTCGGTGTGTTCAATGACCAGGTAGGCACCGCTTTTTACTGAAACAACCTTGCCGAATGAGCCCTTGATCTGTTTCTCCACCCCAAAGTGATCAAATATAGGGGCTTTGCCTTTATGCAGCTTCAGGATGTCAAGCTTATCAGGAGCGATTGTTTTGATGTATTCTCTGAGTTCCTCGAATACAGCAGGATCATTTACATGGATGTTGTTGAAGGATTCGTTCAGAAAATCACGAAGCATGGCAGACGAGCGGGCCATTTCACCCAGAATAATGCGGGGTGGCTTGGTGTGGGCAAGTTTTTCGGCGATGCTGTACCATTTGGAGATGAGATTGTTCAGGTCAGCATCCAGGTCAGCCACCATTTTGCCCTCTGCAACCGTGCGTACGATCACCCCGAAATTATTTGGCTTAATGCTTTGCACCAGCCGCTTGAGCCTGCTTTTTTCTTCGGAATTCTGGATCTTTTGCGATACCGATATCCGGTCGGAGAAGGGCACCAGCACCAGGTATCTTCCTGCCAGTGAAATTTCACTGGTGATCCTGGGTCCTTTGGTTGAAATGGGTTCTTTGGCAATCTGTACAAGCACAGGATGGTTGCTGGTCAATACATCCGTGATCTTCCCTGTTTTTTCAATGTCCTTTTCCAGGTGAAAATTTTCCATGGCCAGTACTTTGGTCTTGCCTGCCATGGCCAGTTTGGTGTACTTGTTCAGACTGTTGATCTGGCTTCCCAGATCCAGGTAATGTAAAAAAGCATCCTTCTCATATCCCACATCAACAAAAGCGGCATTCAACCCGGAAATGATCTTCTTTACCTTTCCCAGGTAAATGTCACCAACAGAGAAGCTGTTGTTCTTTCGCTCGCGGTGGAGTTCCACCAGTCGTTTGTCTTCGAGCAAAGAAATTACAACCTCCGTCTGGCCGGAATCAATGATTAATTCTTTGTTCACAGTCGAGATAAATTAATTGTTCACATTCCATGATGAATATATGGGTGAGAGGATACAAAAGCCGAACTTCACCGGCTTGTCAAAATAAAATTACATAATACCCTGCAGGCATTATGTAATTTATGGCAAAAACGGATCGCGGAGGCAGGAGGCCCCCGTTAATGCATTATTTCTTCTTATGTCTGTTTTTGCGCAGACGCTTCTTGCGTTTGTGGGTTGACATCTTGTGCCTTTTTCTCTTTTTTCCGCTTGGCATATTCTTGTGATGTGTTAATGGTTATTATTTTGCTTCCTGAAAAACGCCTTGATTAAGCCGGGTTTACAGAGGCCTTAACTTCGCTGACAAATTCTTTTGCCGGTTTGAAAGAAGGTATGCAGTGGGCAGGAATGATAATGGTTGTATTTTTGGAAATATTCCTGCCAGTCTTTTCAGCGCGCTCCTTGATAATGAAGCTGCCAAAACCACGCAAATAGACGTTTTCCCCTTTCACGAGTGAATTTTTCACGGAGTTCATGAAAGCTTCAACAGTCGCCTGAACGTCCTTCTTTTCAATGCCGGTTTTGGCGGCAATTTCCGTTACGATTTCAGCTTTAGTCATAATGTTTACTTTTTGGTTATAAGCGAATTATACTGTTTTTCTCTGTTTCAGGGTTGCAAAGATAACTTTTTTCTGGATCACAAGAAAACAAATTAATTATTTTTACGTCAATCGGTTAGCGTGCCGATGCAATTGTTTACGGATCAATTTTTCACCCGGATATGGACTTTACTTCCCGTCTGATTCACTGGTATGACCTGAACGGCCGGTCTCTTCCCTGGAGGGACACCCGCGACCCTTATCATATATGGATTTCCGAAATTATCCTTCAGCAAACCCGTATGGATCAGGGACTTTCCTATTATTTGCGTTTCCTGGAAGCTTTCCCGGATGTTTTTTCCCTGGCGTCTGCAAGGGAGGAGCAGGTTTTACGACTCTGGCAGGGCCTCGGATATTATTCAAGGGCAAGAAACCTGCATCAGGCTGCCAGGAAGGTGGTGGAGCAGCATGGAGGAGAACTCCCCGCCCACAGCACAGAACTTGTCCGCCTGAAAGGGATCGGGCCATACACCGCTGCAGCCATTGCTTCCATGGCTTATGGCGAAGCAATTCCTGCAGTTGACGGGAATGTTTACAGGGTGTTGTCCCGGATTTTTGCGGTGGATTACAGCATTGACACGAGCCGGGGAAAGAAGGTGTTTTATGACCTTGCAACGAATCTTGTGCCCGATGACAGGCCCGGGGCTTTCAACCAGGCTTTGATGGACTTTGGCTCAATGGTATGTAAACCGGCTAATCCTTTGTGCCAATCCTGTATTTTTCACCATGAATGCCTGGCCCGACAGCGGGGAAGCGTGAAGAAGTATCCCTTGCGTAACCGGAAAACTCCGGGCCGGGAGCGGTACTTTAATTATTTTCTGTTCCGGGCCAGAGATCATGAAGGCTTGCCGGTTTTTTTCGTGCATCATCGGACCGGCAATGACATCTGGAAAAATATGTATGAGTTTCCACTTCTGGAATCGGATCATTTACTGCCGGAAAGTGCTTTACTGAATCACACCTGGTGGGAGGAACTGGGGGTGGAGCCCGGTGGACTCGTTTTTTCCGGATCAGCTGTTCATCTGAAACACCAGCTTACGCACCAGACAATATATGCCCGTTTTTATCAGGTGGAAGTTAACGGCGGTTCACTGGTTATTTTACAGAAGCATTTTCAGCTTACACGACCTGATTTGTTTGAGGAACTACCTAAACCCAGGCTGGTGGAGCGCTTCTATCGTGTGGTTAATTTTTGCTAATTTCGGGCAAAATTTTCTGCTATGATATTTATGAAAGGGAGAACATTGCTATTGATGTCGGTGTTGTTATTCGCCGGGTATTTCACGGGGTACGCCACCAACCGGGAAGTGTCTGTTTACGGGTTTTTGAATTATGAGACCATTTTTGACAGCCGCGCAGTGGTTGCTGCGAGAGAAGGAACGGTATTGCTGTTTCCGGATGGCCGGAACCCGGATCCTGATGGCAATGACCTTAACAGAGATGCTTCTTTCAATATGATGGTACTTTCTTCCCGCCTGGGGGGTGTGCTGACCGGGCCGGAAGTGTTTGGTGCAGAGCTGGGTATCCACCTGGAAGGTGACTTTTTGGGTACTTCGCGCGGGTTGCATCATATGGCCCGTTTGCGGCATGCATATTTGTCCCTGCAATGGTCAGAAACAACATTGCTGGCAGGCCAATACTGGCATCCCATGTTTGTTGCCGGGTGTTTCCCCCATACGGTTTCTTATGCCGGTGGTGTTCCGTATCATGGCCTGAACAGGGCCCCGCAACTCCGAGTTACCCGGAGCCGGGGCGGATTTGATTTTTTTGCCGCGGTTTTGACGCAAAGCGACTTTCCTTCTCCGGGCCCCGACGGAAGCAGTTCTTTGTATATTCGCAACAGCCGGATACCGGAAACCCTGGCCCGTTTGAGTTACCGGAATGAAAAAGTGCTGGTGGGGACTACCATCGGTTACCAGTTTCTACGGCCGCGGAAAGTTTCTTCCGAAGGTTTCAGAACCAACGAAATGATGCAGGGAATGCAGGGAAACATTTATTTGGTTTACACCGGATCCGCGGCCACATTGAAAACACAGGTATATTACGGTGATAACAACAGTCACCTGGTTATGCTTGGCGGCTATGGGGAGAGCAAGTTGCTGGATCCGGAAAGAGGGATTTATTCATATACCGGGATCCGCTCCGCTTCCGCCTGGGCTGACCTGGAAGGGGGAGAGGAGACCTGGAAGTATGGCTTATTTGCCGGATACGCTGAAAACCTGGGTGCTTCTGAGGAGATCACCGGGGAGGTCTGGGCCCGTGGAACCAATATTGCCCATATGTACAGGGTGGCTCCACGGCTGGTATATGTCTCCGGCGGGACTTCCCTGGGGTTTGAACTTGTGTATGACCTGGCTGCCTACGGAGAACCGGATGGGAAATTCCATGTTGCTGAAACGGGAAATGTGGTTAATTTGCGTGGCGTTGTATCGCTTAAACATGTTTTTTGACATTTCGGCTAAATAGTTTCCGGGTTAGTTTAAAAAAGAATTAAATTAGCAGACACAAATAAATTTTTAACCTAAAATATCAGTATTATGGCAGGAGTGAACAAAGTGATCTTACTGGGAAACCTGGGTAAGGATCCTGAGATCAACACCCTTGAGAGCGGGGTGAAGGTAGCCCGGTTTCCGCTGGCTACCAATGAGTATTTTAAGGGCCGCGATGGCGAAATGGTGGAAAAAACCGAATGGCACCAGGTGGTTTTGTGGCGAAACCGGGCCGAACTGGCTGAGAAATACCTTACAAAGGGTAGCCAGGTTTATATTGAAGGGCGCATCCAGACCCGGGAATGGGAAGACAAGGAAGGCAATAAAAGATATTCAACTGAGATTGTCGGCCTGGTGATGAATTTTGTAGGTGGCCGGCCCGGACAGGGTTCCGGAAATGAACCTTCAGGAGGAGGCAGGTCAGAGGCCCCGGCCGATAATACGCCGCCGGAAGAGGATGATCTTCCATTTTAAAAAACAGGGTTGCTTCACCGACGCAGTGTTTTGGTGAGGGCAGCCTGTATTTCAGCAAAAAGCGTGAGGATAACGATTGGTTCGTTAAACTGGGTCGTGAGAGTTGAAAGCAAAGCAGAACTTTCCTTATCGGAGGGTTCTGTTTTTTTGGTGGAAAGATATATATTTGCAAAAAATAGCTGCTTGCCATGGAAACTTCGCTGCCTGTAGAGCCCCTGAAAAACCAGAAACGGGTTTTTATCCTTGATGTATTACGCGGATTTGCCTTGCTGGGGATCCTGATGGTAAATATGCCTGTGTTCAATGCGCCCATGGCTGCCATGATCGGTGACCTGAGCCTGTGGACGGATCCAGCCAATGAAGCTGGAAGATGGGTGGTGGATTTTTTCTTTCACGGCAAATTCTATGTGCTTTTTTCGTTGTTGTTCGGCATCGGGTTTTATTATTTCATGCGAAAAGCTGATGAGGCGGGTGCCGGTGTAATTGGGGTGTTCAGGCGCCGACTGCTCTACCTGCTGCTGATCGGGGCGTTGCATGTTTTTTTATTGTGGTATGGTGATATTCTGGTCATTTATGCCCTGTTCGGGTTCATTATGACATGGTTTCGCAATAAGTCCAATCGCTTTGTGCTGACCTGGGCCATTATCTTTTTACTCATTCCCCTGGCTTTTACGGCCATGTTTTATGGGGTGATCAACATGGCCATGAACCAGCCGGAAGCTGGGGCAGCGCTTGAGGCAGGTTTCAGGGAGAGTGAGCTTCAATTCATGGCACTGGCTGATCGTGCCCTGAAGGTTTATTCATCGGGCAGTTTTTCGGAAATTATACGTATGCGGCTTACGGAGTATTCTTATATATGGGGAGGAATATTTACCTTTTTCCCAACCGTGTTATCCATGTTCTTGCTTGGACTGTTTGCCGGCAGAAAGGGATACCTGGAAAACACCACGAAACATTTGTCTTTTTTTAAAAAACTGCTTTGGATTTCCCTGCCATTCGCAATTGCGGGTAACTGGTTGATTGCGACCTACACACCCCTTGCCAGCCATATAGAACCCAGTATGGAGTTACTGATTATGCAGACAGGGTTCTCCGCCGGCGGTCCGGCAACTGCTTTTGTGTATGTCAGCCTTTTTGTATTATGGCTTCATTGCGGATGCGGGAAATGGGTTGCACAGAAACTTGCCATGGCCGGTAGAATGGCCCTGACCAACTACCTGGCCCAGTCGATCATCTGTACCACTATTTTCTATAGTTATGGGCTGGGACTATACGGGGAGGTGGATTATATTTACGGGATACTGCTGACAATTGCCATTTTTGTGGTACAACTAGCCTGGAGTGACTATTGGCTCAGGCATTTCCGGTTCGGACCTTTTGAGTGGGTTTGGCGTTCATTGACCTATGGCAAGCTGCAGTCTATGAAAAAGGATTAACCCTGCCTCTTTAGTCAGGTTTTCTGCTCCTCTTTTTTATGCTTCCCGGTGAAGTTTTCCAGGAAACGGAAAACCATCCGGTCAAACTTTTGTTTGTCCTCATTGTGAAACACCACCCGGACCGGAAGGCAATATACGGGGATTCCTTCCAGTTGTTTTCGAAGCTGTTCGCTTTCCATCCGCATAGCATCTTTTTCTGTGGTCACCACAATTTTTGACCGGCTGATGGTTTCGCAAAACGCTTTTCTGAGCTTTTTCAGGTCTTTTTCCCTGAACTGGTGATGGTCCGGATAACGGTGTACAACAAGGTCTTTACACCTTGTTTTGAGCCTTTCCTGCAGGGATTCGGGGTTGGCAATGCCTGTGAGCAGGAAGATCGTTTTGAGGTTTCCCGGAGGGGTCTCCGGTGTATCGGGGGTCAGGGGTTGGAATGCCTGATATCCCAACCTTGAAAAATAGATGTTTTTGAGTTTGTAGCGACGCAGCTTCTGTACAAAAAATCGCCGGTCGAGCGGGGAAAAGACTTGTGGTGTCTTGGTAACAACCAGGGCATCAGCCCTTTTTGCCCTTTGTTTGGCCTCCCTTAGGTTTCCTACAGGCAGAAGGAAGTTCCTGAAAAACGGATTGTAATAGCCTGTGAGCAAAAGATTGAGCCCGGGGTTGACATAACGGTGCTGAAATGCATCATCCAGAATGATGAGGTTCACCTCAGGGTGTTCCCGCATGATGCGTTCGATGCCTTTTCTTCGATTCCCTTGTACGGCGACCAGGATATCGGGAAACTTTTTGCGGATCTGCAGGGGCTCGTCCCCGATGTCGTAAGCAGTTGAATCGGGGCCGGCCAGAACAAAACCTTTGGTTTTTCGCTTATAACCCCGGCTGAGAACAGCAATCCGGTATCGGTCTTTGAGCAGGCACACCAGGTATTCAACCTGGGGTGTTTTCCCGGCACCTCCGGCACTCAGATTGCCCACGCTGATTACTGGTAACGGAAAAGATTTGGAAGGGAGTATCCCCGTATCAAACAGCAAATTACGCAACCAGACAGCCGCACCATACAGTAATGCAAACGGAAGAAGCAGGACACGAAACCATTCCATGCTTCAAAGTTATGAAATATCAGGCTCTTGCATAGGGCAGGGATAAATTTTATTCCTGATTCCGTGCCCGCGATGGTGCAGGGGCTGCGATGGTGTATTTCCTCAATGCGATAAAAAGTTTATATTTGAAGTTGTGGATCACTGGTATTTATGATAAGACGATAAGCTATGCTGCTCAAAGAATTACTGAATGTATTTGAAGAGGTGGCGCCTTTGTCACTGCAGGAGTCCTACGATAACTCAGGGATTCAACTGGGTGCTCCCGACCAGGAAGTGACCCGGGGCCTTGTCTGTCTTGAGGTGACACCCGGGGTACTCCGCGAGGCCATTGATAAAAAATGTGACCTGATAATCAGTCACCACCCCCTGATTTTTGAGGGAATGAAACGAATTACAGGTAAAACTGCCCAGGAGCAGGTTGTTCTGGAGGCGATCCGAAAAAATGTGGCCATATTGTCCTTGCATACAAATCTGGACAATGTAAAAGGGGGGGTGAATTCACGACTTGCGGACCGGCTCGGTCTGGAACGATTGAAAATCCTCAGGCCGGCAAAGGGATTGTTGAAAAAACTGGTCACTTTTTGTCCCGGCGAGTATGCCGAAAAGATACGTGCGGCACTTTTTGAGGCCGGGGCCGGGCAAATCGGGGATTACGACTGCTGCAGCTATAACCTTGAAGGGAAAGGATCTTTCAGGGCAGGGGAGAACAGCAATCCTTTTGTGGGGAACCTTAAAGAAATGCATTATGAGGAAGAGACCCGCATTGAGACCATCTTTCCGGTTTATTTGCAGGGTGCTGTGCTCTCAGCGATGAAGGCTGCCCATCCTTACGAAGAAGTCGCCTACGATGTCTATCCCATCGACAATCAATTTGAAATGGCAGGATCGGGCATGATCGGAGAGCTGAAAACCCCCATGGGCGCACACGATTTTCTGGCCATGGTCAAAAAGAAGCTTGGTGCAGCGTATGTCCGTCATTCGCCTCCCGGTGACGAGCCGATTCAGGTGGTTGCGCTATGCGGGGGCAGCGGTGCATTTCTTGTGCCGGATGCAATACGGGCAGGAGCCCGGGCATTTGTGACCGGTGATGTGAAATATCACCAGTTTCTGGATGTGACAGGCAAATTGTTGTTGGTTGATGCCGGACATTATGAAACTGAGCAACATACCAAAGAATTGTTGGTTGATATTGTTAAGGAAAAAATGATTAACTTTGCACTCCTTATTTCGGATACCAACACCAACCCGGTAAGGTTTTTTTAGTTCGTTGCATATCAATCATAAAAGATACTGACGCATATGGCCAAAAGTCCCAAATCTACCAAAAAGGATAAAGAAAAAGAAGCGGATACGAAGATCATCCCCAGTACCGGGAAAGAGGTATCTCCCGTTGAGAATCCTGAAACCATTACCGAAGAAAGCATTGAAAAAACTGTCAAAAATAAGTTGATTGCCCTTTACAGCGTGCAAAACATTGACACCAGAATTGATAAGCTTCGCATTGTAAGGGGTGAGCTGCCTTTGGAAGTGCAGGACCTGGAGGATGAAATTGCCGGCCTGGAAACCAGAGTGGAAAAGTTCAACAATGGGATTAAGGATCTTGAGACGGAAATATCCAACAAGAAAATTGCCGCCCAGGAGAGCCTTGAACTGATTAAGAAGTATGAAACCCAGCAACAGAATGTTCGCAATAACAGGGAGTTTGACTCGCTTTCAAAGGAGATTGAGTACCAAAGCCTGGAGATGCAGCTTGCGGAAAAGAAGATGAAGGAGTTTGCCGTTGAAGTGGAAACCAAGAAAGAGATGGTTGAACTGGTCAAACAAGAGCTGGAGGAGCGTAAAAAAGACCTGGAGGATAAGAAGGCGGAGCTCAACGATATTGTTGCAGAAACGGAAAAGGATGAAGCTGAGATGCTGGAGAAGTCAGCGCTGCTGAAAGCCAAAATTGATGAACGGTTGCTTACTGCTTATCAGCGGATCCGGGAAAATGCCCGCAACGGACTTGCGGTTGTTCCCGTGGAGCGTGATGCCTGTGGCGGATGCTTTAATAAAATCCCCCCCCAGCGGCACCTGGATATCCGCTTGCATAAAAAGATCATTGTATGTGAGTATTGCGGACGGCTACTGGTTGACGAGGAGGTGAAGAACAGTGTACAACAATAAGGGATTGGTTTGTTGCCGCTATTGTATAAAAATATATTTGACAAAAAAACCGGACCTCACAAGGTCCGGTTTTTTTGTGCATGGGATGCCTTCTTTGTATGTGTGATATCTGCTTTGTATGTGCAGATACCCGCTTTGTACGTGTTAGCCCTGCTTTGTACGTGTTAGCCCTGCTGTGGGTGTGACACGCCTGCTGTATGCAGGCTACGACTGCCGGCTAAAATCTCCAGCCAAAGGTAATGCGGAAATTGTTGGCAGAGAACTCCCTTTCAACGGGGGCCAGTCCATCCAGCTGGTACAGATAGTAATCTTCTTCGTAGAAACTGTGGGTATAGGAAAAGTCAATGAAGTAGTTTTGTTCGCGAAGGCCGATGCCTCCTGATATCAGTGATCTCTGTCCATCGTTCACCCCGGAAACATAAGGGCTGGTGTAGTGTCCGTAGCCGGCCCGGAAAATCACCGGGTGGAAGCGTAACTCTCCTCCGACCCGGATGCCGTGCTGGGCAGTGAAGGAATCACGAATCGTGTTGTTTTCTTCCGTGAACGAATAGTCCGGGCTGCGCAACCGGGCGTTGGAATAATCGGTGAACTCATAATCGAGACTGACCAGGCCTCTGGTACCGAAAACCAGCCCCAGGCTGCCCATTGCTTTCAGCGGGGTATTCAGTTCATAGTCAAATCGCCCCTCGGGGGAGGAGGAGGTTGGGGTGTCATAGTCCAGGTTAAGGTCTGAACGCAATGTGGCACTGTAACGGTCACTCAGGTCCAGGAAGGTGGGTGAGTGAAAAGCCCCTCCCAGGCGGATCATGTCGGTGACGCGGACAATGGCACCCACTTTGAAATTGTATCCGTTTCCCTCGGTGCGGAGATTGGTGGTGTAAGCCAGCGAATTGAAAATTTCACTCCTGTTCTGGGAGTCTTCCTCGGTATAGCGGCTTTCTTCTTCGTATCTGACGGTGGGAAATCCAAACGTGGCTCCGATGTAAACCCTGTCGTTGTAGTTGGCTCCCATGGAAAGCACAAACTCCCGCATGGAGCCGGAAACATCTGTTTCCTGCTGCTGCATCACTCCGCCGTCGGGCATATCCACAAAAAACCCGTCCTCGTCTTCACCAAGCAGCCAGGTGTCCCATGCGAGACCGGTGGAAAAGTCGCTCAGGTTTTCCACGCTTCCTTCCCTGTTGGCCTGTTCCATCATGCTTGTCATGAGCGAGCTGTTGTTGTTGAATCCCCGGGCGATCCAGCGATCATTGAAATTATTGTGCCGGTTGATCCCGAATCCCATATTGATGAACTGCCAGCCGCCTTCTTCCCTGTTGCCAACCGGAAAAGCAAAGACCACACCCACATTGCCAAGGGTCAGGTCATATTTCATGTCATCCATGAGGGTGTTAAAATAGCGGGTGTCAACCTGGCTGTAATTCAAAGAAGGCGAAATGGTGAATTCTGATCCCCTGTAAATGGCAATGCCGGCAGGATTGAGGCTCAGGGAAGAGAAATCGCCTCCCAGTGCGCCGAAAGCAGATCCTGTGCTGGCAAACCTGGCCGTGCCTCCCGGAATGAGCCGGGAATATCTCAGTGCGTCTGTTTCATTTTGTGCCGATGCAAAAGGGATGGCAAGTAACCCGATAATCAGCGTTAAAACCAGTCTTTTCATAATTTGTATGGTGTATGTTTTTTGATTCTTTTTTATAAAAAACCCCCGGCAAAAACCGGATTGGTGGGGTGCCGGGGGGTGATGGTTATAATAGGAGGATCAGTCAGCTGTCAGTGTTACCTGTTCCGCCCGCTTGAGGAAGACCTGCTGCTGGAAGAGCTGGTGTTTGACGACCTCGTATTTGATGAACTTCTTCCTGATGAGCCGGATGAGGACGACCTTGAGGGTGGTGAAACCCTAGTGGGACGTGTAGTTCTGGTCGGGGCGGTGGTAGACCTGCT
This sequence comes from Bacteroidales bacterium, assembly GCA_007129945.1. Classification (GTDB taxonomy): domain Bacteria; phylum Bacteroidota; class Bacteroidia; order Bacteroidales; family UBA7960; genus PUPG01. Next base: position 10,056 of record SKUN01000087.1, on the reverse strand, counting down.
TGGGCTGTTTGACCTCGACGGAGAGGTGGTTGTCCTTGTTGGTTGTGTCCGTGTGGGCGTATAGGCCGGACGTCCACGCTCTGTCCGTGTGGGTTGTGTGGCTTCCCTGCTGCCTGAAGTTCTGGCCGGGGCGGTTTGCATTCCTGCCGGACGACTTCTTTGTGTGCCGCTTTGCTGGTAGCTTGGAGCAGTATATGTCCGTGGAAGCCTGTATGTTCTGTCGCTCAGCTCAGAAGTCTGCTGTCCTGAAACAGAAGAGCGTTCCGGACGGGTGTACCTTCTTACTTCCTGTCCTTCACTGCTGGTTCTTTCCGGTCTGCTGTACTGCACTTCACCGGAAGATGGTGTGGTTCTTTCTGTACGGGAAGCTTCTGCGGTTTCCGCTCTTTGCCTCCCTGCTGCCTGTGCTGTTGTGCGTCCCTGTGTGGTGGCCGGTGAAGCGGTCTCAGGTCTGCGTTCACTCCTTGCTTCCCTTGCCACGCTTTCGCCGGTATCGGCAAGTATTTCCCTTCTTCCGGAATCATCACGGCGGGTCCGGTTTTCAAAAACCTCGGCAAATGTCTGTTCGCCGCGGCCGCCTGCGGTCCGCCCGACAGTACTTCCTCCGCCACTGCGGTGCCCGTAATGATAGGAACTTCCGTCAAAACTATTGTACATGTAATTGTAGTGGCTGTATGGGTTATACCCGCCATAGTATCCGCCGTACATATATCCCTGGTGGAATCCGGCATAGTAACCGGTCTGGTAACCTCTCCAGAAACGGTTATGGCTGTACCAGCCACCGCCCCAGAATGGGTTGTGTCCGTACCACCTTGAATAATAACCGGGGTAATAGAAAGGCGCAGCCCCATATCCCAGGTGTATACTTACACCGTAGTGATAAGGCATGTGGGTGTAGTAGTACATATTGGTATAGAAGGGGTCGTAATAACCAAAGTTTCCATATACCCCGTAAGGACGGTGAAACCGCCTGATCCTTGAAGCGTAGGAGTAATCATAATAGTCACCGTAATAGTGCTGATTGACAATGACCCTGCCATCCTCGCCATAATAGTAGGAAGTATCATCGGTATAGTATTCTTCCGCAGCTTCGTAGGTGGCTTCCTGGGCTGTCTGACCTGAGACAGGCCTGGCATCCTCTTCCTCCACAATCTCAGTTCTTCGGCCCTGTTGATTATCGTCTGCCAGCTGATCCGTCTGTGTGAGGCCTGTCCTGACTACCTGAGGTGAATAATAGATGTCATCCACAACACCGGCGGTCTGGTAGGTTGATGAACAACCGGCCAATACTACTGCCAGTACTATTCCGAATAATTTCATTAGTGTTTTCATGACAATATCCCCCGTAGTTAATGTGCGTTTGTGCTAGTTACAAAGTTAAGAACAAAATACTTCCTTTCATAGTTTTTTGTAATTTTGCCCGGTTAACTCACTTAGTTTAAGCACAAATATTATACCAAAACACCGATATGGCAAAGGCATTCTCCACAAGGGCAGAGAACTATTCAAAGTGGTACAACGACATTGTTCAGTATGCGGGGCTGGCAGAAAATTCTGCCGTCCGGGGCTGTATGGTGATTAAGCCCTATGGCTATGCCATCTGGGAAAAGATGCAGGCGGGGCTGGATAAGATGTTCAAGGATACCGGGCATTCCAATGCCTATTTTCCGCTTTTTATCCCCAAGTCGTTCTTCAGCAGGGAAGCCGATCATGTGGAAGGCTTTGCCAAGGAGTGTGCCGTGGTTACACATTATCGACTCAAACAGGATGAAAAGGGAGGCGGTATTGTGGTGGATGAGGATGCTAAACTGGAGGAGGAGCTGGTGGTCCGGCCCACCTCGGAAACCATTATCTGGGATACTTACCGGCAGTGGGTGCAGTCGTACCGTGACCTGCCGATCCTGGTCAACCAGTGGGCCAATGTGGTGCGCTGGGAAATGCGTACCCGGATGTTTTTGCGCACGGCTGAATTTTTGTGGCAGGAGGGGCACACAGCACATGCCACCAGGGAAGAGGCCCTGGAGGAAACCTACCAGATGCTGGATGTATATGCCGATTTTGCCGAGAACCATATGGCGATACCGGTCCTTAAAGGGATCAAGTCGGCCAGCGAGCGCTTTGCCGGTGCGGAGGAAACATTCTGTATTGAGGCACTGATGCAGGACGGAAAGGCACTGCAGGCGGGTACTTCCCATTTTCTTGGCCAGAACTTTGCCAAAGCCTTTGATGTGAAGTTTGCCGGTAAAACCGGGAAACTTGAATATGTATGGGCCACGTCATGGGGTGTGTCCACACGGCTGGTGGGTGCCCTGATTATGGCGCATTCTGACGACCGCGGCCTGGTTCTCCCGCCAAAACTGGCTCCCATCCAGACGGTTATTGTGCCGATTTACAAGAATGATGACCAATACAAGCTGGTTTGCGAAAAAGCCGCGGAGATCAAAAAAGAACTGGAGCAGTTTGGGATCCAGGTAAAACTGGATGACAGGGACACCCATAAACCCGGCTGGAAATTCAGCGAATATGAATTTAAGGGGGTTCCGGTACGCATTGCCATTGGTCCGCGTGATGTGGAGAATGGTACCGTGGAAGTGGCCCGCAGGGATACCCTTGAAAAAGAGGTTGTGCCGATGGATAACCTGGGAGAACGGGTTCAGGGGTTGCTGGAAACCATACAAAAAGTGCTTTATCAGCGGGCCCTGGATTTTCGCGAGAGCAATACCCATAAAGTGGACAGCTGGGAAGAGTTCAAACGACTGCTGGATGACAAGGGAGGCTTTTTGCTTGCACACTGGGATGGCACCCCGGAGACGGAACAAAAAATCAAAGAGGAGACCAGGGCCACCATTCGCTGTATCCCTCTTGAAAAATCTGAAGAACAAGGCAAATGTGTGTATTCCGGCAACCCCTCCCCCGGCAGGGTGGTGTTTGCCAGGGCATATTAAAATGGCCTGTTTTTTGCAGATTGATTATTCGTAATATACTGTTGTATTACCAACTGTTTTGATGATGGCAATCCTTATGCGTGTATTTATTCTGCTGATCGTTTCAGGGATGCTGATCCTTCCCGCAGATGTCCAATCCCAGGATCCGGCCGGTGCCGGTGCTGCGGGGCAAATACCTGATCCCTTATCGTATGATACCCTGGCAACGGACACCCTGTTTATTGAGCGTGTTTCTGAACAACACCCCCTTGAATGGGAGGGTGTGATTCAGGATGAAAAAACAGCCTACCTGCTGTGGGCTCATCGCGAGGCGGTTGACCGGCAGTTGGGCATTCCGGGTTACAGGATTCACCTGTATATGGATTCAGGCAACCGGGCAAGGCTGAATACGCAGCGTGAACAGGCTGAATTTGAGGAGGAATATCCGGATATCACATCGTATATTATTTATGAAGAACCCTATTTTAAATTAAGGGCCGGCGATTTTCGCACACGCCTTGATGCCCGGAGATTCCTGGAAAAGATCAAAGGGGATTATTCTTCCGCTTACATTGTGGTGGATCTTGTCAATTTTCCGCAAATGGATTAATTTTTGTCTATTGCGTTGAGGTCTTCAAAAGCAGCTTTTAGTCGTTCCCGCATACTTACTTCCCCTTCGCGAAGCCACTTTCTCGGATCATAATATTTTTTATTCGGCTTGTCCGGACCTTCAGGATTTCCGATTTGTTCCTGCAGATAGCCCTCATTGTTTTTGTAGAAATCCCTGATCCCGGCCCAGAAAGCCCATTGGGTATCGGTGTCGATGTTCATCTTGATCACCCCGTATGAGATGGCTTCCCGGATCTCTTCCTGGCTGGAACCGCTTCCGCCGTGGAACACGAAATTCACAGGTTTGGGCTTTGTGCCGAAAGTTTTTTCAATGTGTGACTGGGAGTTTTTAAGGATGACGGGCTGCAGTTTCACATTCCCCGGTTTGTATACACCGTGTACGTTCCCGAATGCTGCGGCAATGGTAAACCTGGGCGAAATTTCATTGAGTTTCTCATACAATTCGGCCACTTCCTCAGGTTGGGTGTAAAGTTTTGAACTGTCTATGTCAGAGTGATCCACACCATCTTCTTCACCTCCGGTGACGCCAAGTTCTACTTCCAGTGTCATGCCCATTTTGCTCATTCTTTCCAGGTAGCGACGGCTGATCTCAATATTTTCTTCCAGCGATTCTTCAGACAAGTCAAGCATATGGGAGCTGAACAGCGGCTTACCGGTGGCTTTGAAGTGTTCCTCACTGGCATCCAGTAATCCATCAATCCACGGGAGTAACTTTTTGGCGGCGTGGTCAGTATGGAGAATAACCCTTACGCCGTAGGCTTTTGCCATCATGTGAATATGTTTTGCACCGGATACTGCACCTGCCACGGCTGCCTCCTGGTTATCGTTCGGCAGGGATTTGCCTGCAAAAAACTGGGCACCCCCGTTGGAAAACTGAATGACAACCGGTGAGTTGACCTCGCGGGCTGCTTCCAGTGTGGCATTCACTGAGTTTGTTCCTACCACATTGATCGCCGGTAAAGCAAACTGATGTTCTTTGGCGATTCTGAACACTTCCTGCACGTCATCTCCGGTTAATATGCCGGGTTCAATGTGACTCATTAATTTCGCTGTCATATATTTCTTCTTTAATTGATTGTAAATCGATTTGCTATCTCAAAATTAACAAATAAAACCATAATTTTGCCATTTAACTTGCGTAAGCCGGAAGTCCGGAGTTTTGTGTTTGTTGATAGTAATCAAGAATTTGTGTTTTGAAAATTGCTGTAAACACCCGCTTGCTGATACCGGGAAAACTGGAAGGAATTGGGTGGTTTGCCTGTCAGAGCTTAGAACGAATTGTCAGGGCACACCCGGAGGTAGATTTTTATTTCCTTTTTGACCGCCCTTACAGCAATGAGTTTATTTTTGCCCCCAACGTGAAGCCTGTCCGTTTGTTTCCCCCCGCCAGGCATCCTTTTCTGTATTATTGTTATTTTGAACAGACACTGGGCCGCTACCTGAACAAAACCGCACCCGATCTTTTTTTATCTCCGGATGGGTTTTTGTCAACCCGTTACCGGGGAAAACAGCTTCCTGTGTTTCACGACCTGAACTTTATTCATTTCCCCCACTTCCTGCCTTTACTTACCAGGAATTATTACCTGCATTTTTTCCCGAAATATGCCCGGACAGCCAGCCGGATCGCTACGGTGTCTGAATTCTCAAAGGCAGACATTGCCCGGACTTTCAGTTATCCGGAAGACAAAGTAGATGTGGTGTATAACGGGGTCAACCAGGTATTTTCGCCTGTTGATGAACCGGAAGCCCGGGCTGCAAGACAGCAATTTACCGGTGGCCGCCCCTATTTTGTATATATAGGGTCTCTGCATAAGCGAAAGAATATCGGCAATATGCTGCGGGCATTTGATGCTTTCCGGAAAGATGACCCTGAGCAACACAAGCTTGTGATTATCGGAGCCCCCATGTTCGGATCAGGGGATATCCGAAAAGTGTTCCGGTCAATGGAGTACAAGGATGATGTACTGATACTGGGCAGGCAATATGGTGATGTATTGCGTACGCTTGTGGCTTCCTCCCGGGCCCTTCTGCTGGTTTCTTACTTTGAGGGTTTTGGTATTCCGATCATTGAGGCGATGCAATGTGATGTGCCGGTGATTACTTCAAACGTGGCCAGTATGCCGGAGGTTGCCGGAGATGCTGCTTTGCTTGCCGCACCCGATTCAGTTGACCAGATTGTTGAGGCCATGAGGCGAATTGTCAGGGATCCCGGGTTGCGTGAGTCCCTTATCCAAAAAGGCCGGCAACAAGGGTTGCGCTTTTCATGGGATAAAACGGCGGAGCGGTTATGGCACAGCATGGAGAAATGCATATCAGGCTGAACCCAGTTAAAAAATTGGTTGTACTTTTGGGGTTTAATAAACACCTATTATTCGTTGTATTATGATTCGTCTACAGAGACAAAAAGTATTCGACCTGCTGAAGAAGGACAGCAGCCATTTGCTGAACAAGGAGATTAACGTCAAAGGCTGGGTCCGTACCCGGCGAGGGAATAAAAATGTCGCTTTCATAGCCCTGAACGACGGGTCCATTATTCATAACCTGCAGATTGTGGTCGATGTCAACGCGTTTCAGAATGATGAACTATTGCGGAAGGTCACTACGGGTGCATGTATATCGGTGAGCGGCAAGCTGGTCCAGTCACAGGGTAAAGGGCAGGCCGTGGAAGTTCAGGCATCTGAGATTCATCTTTACGGAACGGCAGACCCTGAAAAATATCCCTTGCAGAAAAAAGGGCATACCCTGGAGTTTCTCCGGGAAATCGCCCATCTGCGACCACGTACCAATACTTTCGGTGCCGTGTTTCGTATCCGGCATGCCTTGTCATTCGCCATTCACCGATTTTTCAATGAGAACGGTTTCTTTTACCTGCATACACCGATTATCACCGGATCTGATGCGGAGGGTGCCGGTGCCATGTTCAGGGTAACCACGCTGGATATGCAGAATCCGCCGCTGGATGAGCAGGGCAGGGTGGATTTCAGCCAGGATTTTTTCGGGAAAGAGACGAATCTGACCGTCTCAGGTCAGCTGGAAGGTGAACTGGGGGCACTGGCCTTGTCCAATATTTACACCTTCGGGCCCACCTTCCGGGCGGAAAACTCCAATACATCAAGGCACCTCTCGGAATTCTGGATGATCGAACCCGAGATGGCTTTTTATGATATCCATGACAATATGGATCTTGCCGAGTCTTTCATGAAATACCTGATCAGGTATTTACTGGATCACTGTGAAGACGACCTGGCTTTTCTGGAGAAAATGTACGATAAGGAACTGACCGCGAGGCTGAATATGATCGTTGAAAAGCAGTTTGAACGCATTACTTATACAGATGCTGTGGAGATCCTGGAAAACTCAGGCCGGAGTTTTGAGTACCCGGTGAAGTGGGGGGTTGACCTGCAGGCAGAGCATGAGCGTTATCTCGTTGAGCAGGAATTTAAACGTCCGGTGATCATTACTGACTATCCGAAGGATATTAAGGCGTTTTATATGAAGCTTAATGATGACGGCAAAACAGTTCGTGCCATGGATGTCCTTTTCCCAAAAATCGGCGAAATCGTTGGCGGATCACAACGCGAGGAAGCGTACGAAAAACTTTACGGGCGTGTCAAAGAGATGGGAATTCATGAAGAGGATGTGTGGTGGTATCTGGAAACACGCAAGTTCGGAACAGCCCCCCATAGCGGGTTCGGGCTTGGGTTTGAGCGCCTGATGCTTTTTGTAACGGGGATGGGGAACATTCGTGATGTGATTCCGTTTCCGCGTGCGCCCCAGAGTGCGGAATTCTGATTGTTTTTTGTTAAATTTGAGAGGAATTGGCCGGCTGTTTGCCGGACAGAATCAGGGTTGATCCGTGTACAATAACTGTTTAGTCACATGTTAAAACAAAGCCTGCAACAGAAATTTCTCCAAAAGTTGTCGCCCCAGCAGATTCAATTGATGAAACTGCTGCAGGTGCCTGCATTATTGCTGGATCAGCGGATTAAACAGGAAATTGAAGAAAACCCTGCCCTGGAGGAGGGTGACGATCAACTTGAGGAGATTGACTCCCAGGGGGATGATGATGAGTACGAAAATGCCATGGACACCGGAGAGGACACTGAGATTGATGAGATCGAGAACAATCCGGAAGACGAATTTGATTTTGAAGATTACATTGAGGATGATGAAATTCCGGATTACCGGCTTTCTGCAAACAATACGGCTTCAGATGACGAAGTGAAAGATGTTCCCTCGGTTTCTGCCACCAGCCCGCAGGAGGCCCTCCTGACTCAGCTTGGGTTGAGAGACTTTTCCGACAGGGAATACCTGATAGCTACCCATATAATCGGGAACATTGATGAATCAGGTTATTTGCAGCGGGATATCCATTCGCTGATTGATGACCTTGCTTTTAATCAGAATATAGACACCGATTTCACTGAAGTGCTGGGGTTGCTCAGGGTAATCCAGGAATTTGATCCGCCCGGCATCGGGGCCAGGGACCTTCAGGAATGCCTGTTGCTGCAAATCAGAAGAAAAAAACCCAGGACCAGGCCCATCGAACATGCGACCATCATCCTGGAAAAAAACTTCAATGATTTCACCAGGAAGCATTATGAAAAGATACGTAAGAAGCATGACCTGACCAATGAAGACCTCAAAGCAGCCATTGCGGAAATACTGAAACTTAATCCCAAGCCCGGGAATTCCCTTCAGGAATCTGGCAAAGGTGCGCAATATGTTGTCCCCGACTTTATTGTAACACATAATGATGGCGAACTGGAATTGAGTCTGAATTCATACAATACGCCTGACCTTCGTATTAACCGGACTTATTCGGACATGTTCCGGACCATGGCAGAATCCCGTGGTAAGATAGATAAAAGGCAAAGGGAAACCTTGAATTTCGTCAAGCAAAAGCTGGATAGTGCCCGCTGGTTCATTGATGCGATCAGGCAGCGGCAAAACACGCTGATGCTGACCATGCATGCCATACTGGAGTTTCAGAAGGAATATTTTCTGACCGGAGACGAGACAAGGCTCAGGCCCATGATCCTGAAAGATATTGCCGATATGGTCCAGCTTGACATATCAACCATTTCGCGTGTGGCCAACAGTAAATATGTCCAAACACCTTTCGGAACCTTCCTCCTGAAGGGTTTTTTCTCTGAATCACTGCAAACCGATAAAGGCGAAGAGGTATCAACCCGGGAGGTTAAAAAAATACTGCAGGACTGCATTGAAGCGGAAAACAAGAGTAAACCGCTGACCGATGATGAACTGGCAGGCATTTTAAAAGAAAAGGGGTATAACATTGCCCGGAGGACGGTTGCCAAGTACAGGGAGCAGCTTGATATTCCCGTGGCCAGGCTGCGAAAGGAGTTGTAGATATGACGCGAACGCTGGATACAATTGCCCGGGGAATATCGGCTTTATTCCACCCCCTGATCATTCCCACCCTGGGAATATTTATCCTGTTTCAGCTTAACACCTATGTCAGTTTTTCCGTCTCTCCGGAAGCCAGGCGCTTTATCATAGTCATGGTGTTCGTCAATACGGCCCTTGCACCCGTGCTGGCCATTCTTGTGCTGAAACGCCTGGGGTATATCAGCGACCTGATGCTTGATGACCGCGGGGAGCGTATCCTTCCCCTGCTGTTTTCTGCGGTCATGTTTTTTATGACTTATTACCTGTTGCGGCAACTCACCCTCCCCTCCATGATATATTTCTATGTGATGGGTGCTTCCCTGCTGGTGCTGCTGACACTGCTAATCTCCTTTGCCTGGAAGATCAGTATACACATGATTTCCCTGGGGGGGCTTACCGGTCTGCTGGTAGTTACTTCCATTCTGGTGAATGTGGATGTTTCCCTGTTGATTATTGCCGCTTTTCTTGTATCGGGGTTAACGGCGGCAGCCCGCATTCACCTCAGGGCACATAGTCCCTCGCAGGCATATGCCGGTTACCTGCTGGGGCTTTCCGTGATGTGGCTGTTATTTGTTTATTTGCTGGTGTGAAGGCTATTAGCCGGGGTTTTGCATATGGCGACAAGCCCCTGAAGGGCCGTGCCATGCTGCCGGCAACATGATGACTGCAGCATGGTGATGGGAAAGCGCGGGAGTCGGGTGATGCAGCGATTGCTTCGGATCAAAACAAAATAAAAGACAACCCGAGGGACACCGGGTACATGTCTCTGGCAGAGTTCTCTTCAAAGATTTTGGTGAGGGGATAATACAGGTGCAGGTTTACACTTCCGTATCCCACCATGGCCGTCAGACCGATTCGGTAATCTGCAATATTGTCCAGCTTATGCTCTTTGATCTTTACCTCCCTGATTAATTCTACGGGTAATATGTCGAATTGTGTGCCGCCGGGAATCGGGTATGACGCTTCTCTTTCATATTTGGTATGGCCATTGATCAGGTAGCCAGCCTTCATCCCTGCATAAAACCTGAGTGTTCTGTTCAGTTCGCGTGTCCGGTACCTGAACTGAACCGGTACTTCAAGATAATTCAGG
>SKUN01000019.1 GCA_007129945.1 Bacteroidales bacterium | reverse complement strand
TCATGAAGGCCATCGGCAGTCTGGGCAATGATGACAACCTCTTTGTTAAATTCCCTGATTTGCCTGGTGGCTTCGTGTCCATGCATTTCAGGCAAGCGAATATCCATCAAAACCAGGTCGATCCCGGGGTTATAACGGCAGGATTCTACGGCTTCAACCCCTGTCCTCGCTTTTAATGTTTCCTTGCTATAGTCTTTAACTATTTCTTCCAGAAACAGTTCAGATAACTCATCATCTTCGACAATCAATATATTCAGTTTCCTGACATCATCGTTTTTCCCTGAAGGCCCGGAATGTTGATCAGTGGCTTCGGTGGCCGATTCAGCATTATAAGGAAGCGTGAAATAAAATGTTGAGCCTCTGCCCTTTTCGCTTTCGACCCATAGTTCACCACCCAGCATTTCTACATATGCTTTTGAGATTGCCAGCCCCAGTCCTGCGCCCTGATAGGCCATTTTATCAACAATATCAGCCCGGATGAAACGATCGAATATGGCTTTCTGCCTGTCTGGTGAAATCCCGATACCGGTGTCCTTTACATAAAACTCCAGCACCTTGGATTTACCTTCCGTTTTTAGATTATAACCCAATTGGATTGAACCTTCATGTGTGTATTTTATGGCATTTTTTACCAGGTTGGTAAGTACGGCATATAATTTCCCCCCGTCGGTTTTAATGATTGCTTCCTTTGCTGACAAGGAGTTTGTATAAGAGAGGTTTATCCTTTTGGCCTCCGCTTCGGGCTTAAAGAAGGTGTAAATCTCTTCGATCTGCTCGGCAATATGCGATTCTTTGATATCGAGTTTCATCAGACCTGCTTCGATTTTTGAAATATCAACAATATCATTGATGATACCTAGCATGCGTGCCCCGCTTTTCTCAATGATCTCCAGGTATTTCTGCCGGTTCTCGCTTTTAAGGTCAGGCTCTTTCAGTAATTCGGCAAAGCCAATGATGCCATTCATCGGTGTTCGGATCTCATGGCTCATGTTGGCAAGAAAAGCGGATTTCAGACGGTCACTTTCTTCGGCTTTTTCTTTGGCTGCAAATAATTCTTCTTCCGCCTCCTTGCGCTCAGTGATATCCCTGTAATACCATATTCTTCCATAATATTTGTCGTCAGCACCAATCAATGGCGAGGAATAGCGTTCAAGAATCTTGCCGTCAGTTAAAAAAACTTCATCAGAACTCTTCTCCCGTTCGTTGTTTTGCAGATCATGAATTCGCTGAGCAAATTCATCCGGGTTGGTTAGTTTAGGAAGGACGTACTGCAATGCCTTTTCTCCTGACTGCAAGGACATAATTTTATCAGGTAATTCCCAAATATCGGCAAAACGCTGATTGAAGGATACAATTTTATCATCCTCATTTACAATAAGAATACCGTCAATAGAAACTTCCTGCTGCGTTTTCAATAATACATTTTGAAGTTTCAACTCATCCTCTGCCTGCTTGTGCGAGGAGATATCGGTGGTTACCGTCGCAAACTGGTTCTTTCCCGGGCTTATCACTGAAACAGAAAAGTGTTTGTCCATGGGCTGGAAATAGGTTTCATAATGGCACGGGTCACCGGTTAGAGCCACCCTGGAGAATTCTTCAAGATAAGGCGGCTGTTCAGTACCGTATACCTCGGTGGAAAGCCGACCTATGGCATTTTCTCGTGGGATGCCCGTGATTATTGCAAAGGCATCGTTGCAGTCGGTGATGCGGTAGTTGACCGCTTTCCCATTCTCGTCAAAGACCAACTCGTTCAGAATCACCATTTCGGACATCGAGGTGAAGAGGGTAATATATTTTGCTTCATTTTCTCTGGCTTTTTCTTTGGCAACAATAAGTGCCTGTTCTGTTCTTTTTGCATCACTTATATCCTGATGTGCCCCCAACATTCTGACAGGATTTCCGTTTTTATCGCGGATTGCCAATCCCCGACATCGTATCCATACCGTTGAGCCGTTTTTATGTGTGTATCTTACAACCTGGTCATAAGGGTGATTTGGATTTTCGCAATGTTTGGTAAAATTTTCAGTTGCGACCTTTAAATCATCCTGGTTTATAATATTTTGCCAGGCAGTTGACTTATGCGGCATTTCATCGGGTTTGTAGCCTAAAACGGTCCAGAATCTGGCATTCATCCATTCATGTTCGGGTTGTTCCAAATCCCAATACCATAAGCCATCCAATGCGCTATCCTGAATAAAGTCAAAAATTCTTTCATCGGTCCGTATTAATTCGTAAAGTTCTTTTTTTAGATACATGGTGTTGGCAATATTTGCTTTTCAGCATTGGCTGAAAAAATGGCAAATTATTTTACTCGCCATACCAGTAAAGGTAATGATTTTTATACATATATCCTTCTATATTTTTGCATATGGTTTATAATAATCATTATTCTATCGATCACAGAAGCCATACCGACAGCTGTAGATTGGAGCAAAATGTTTAATCAGAGTATTTTCCTCCTGAACATGATCCCGGAAAGTGAAAACATCCGGAAGCTGGTCCACGTGGGTAAATATCTCCTTCCCTGAGCCATTCACCCGGCCGCCTTTTGGGTTAACGGCTTCCATATCGTAACCCTTCTTTGTTAACGTACTAAACACCACATGACCGAATTTTTTCGGGTTATGGGAATACCCGGTCACAGCAATACGCTGATGGGCCAGGAATTGATCTATTTAACTTCTGGAATGTTTCATGCGATTGTAAATGAATTTGGATACCTGTAACCTTGAAATAACGGGTCACTCCGGTGAGCCGGCAGACAAGGCCTGCCGATCTTTCAACACTTCATCCAGAGACACATCTGACCGGGAATCTTTTAAAAACACTACTAACACAACAAGAAAAACCAAAACAACCAGGGACATCAGCACAACCACCATGATATCAAATGGCTCACCCTGAATGGCCATTGAAACGAATTTGCCTGTTACGGCCAACCCAAAAACAGCCCCGAAGATCAGCAACCCGGGAGTAAGCAGAAAGCCTGTAGTGTGCCGTCGCAGCAAAAGAATTCCTGTGATGACCATGGCAGGAAGCAAAAACCCCAGGTCAACCACATATACCGGGTTGGTTGTCAGCCGGCCATACGGGCTGACTCCAGCTGCTCGCCTGCCAGGGCACTGGGAATAATTTCTGACAGCCACACGACAAAAAACACGCCGGCTGAACTTTACAGGGGTCATTCAACAGACTGAATGCAGCGAACCGAAAATCCCAGATCGTTTTCACTTCCAATATTAAGAAAATACCCGTGATTATATCCCAATTGGTGCCCCCAGGTATCGTATTTCCAGTGATCTTCAGAGCTCCACCAGTTGCCGGATTCCCTTAATTCAATAAAATTACCGTTCGCGTCACGCATGCCGCCTCCACGACCGCTCCAGCCGGTTTCATTGGTCGTGTGAAAAATATTTTCCTCCCTCCAATATACATAACCGGTATCTTTGAGGGCATGACCCGGATTGTCCCAATTCGGGTTTAATACATCGCCGCCGAGGAAATCGATCAGCTCTTCCCAGTCCTCTTGTCCGGGGACCTGCCAGCCCACCGGGCACAACCGTTCTGATTTGGCCGCATCCCGGCTGTATAGCGCACCATAGGATTCCATGTGGCTTTCCCTGTCATTGTCATACCAGCAATAGGCTCCCTCCTGAAGGTTGCTCCAATCCCCGCTATCTTCAACAAGGGCAATTGGTTCTCCATCATTGTATTGGGTGGTTCCAAGATTTTCGACCATCCAAACCTGTTCGCCAATGGTTACCGTCGTGTAGCGGTTTCCATCAATATCAAAAACTTCATTGGTTTCTTCTGTCGAATCAGGTTCCGAATTGTCTTTATCACATCCAACGATTAGTAATAAAAAAAAAGCGGTTAATAACATAACCGGCTTTGGATTAATAGGAAATGCATTCATTGTTTTAATTGGTTGAAAAGTTTATTGGCTATAAAAGTAATATTTATCTTAAAGATATAGGGGCAATTTGAAAATTGCCGGTTTGTATTACATGCTTGTCAGGACTTCTTCCAGATCGAAAGGAAGCTCTTCTTCCAGCTCAGGCTTGCTGTAGTGCTCAATGTCAAATGTGTGCATGAGTACTTCTGCTTCTGTGCGCAGCGTGTTGAATATCTCAGAGATTTCCTGAGGGATCTCTTCTGCTGTCTCTTCCATCATGTGATTATGAAGGTCAAAAAGTCAGCGTCACACACCGTATATCAAATATTTTTGCTTTCTTTGTATCTGTATTCGGTTCTTATGTGATTAAAAGGGAATCCTGTGAAAATCAGGAACTATCCCCGTAGCTGTAAGTTCCTCGCAGGGTTTTATCACACTGCCACTGTTGCCATATCGCGCAATGGGAAGGCGATAAAACCCGGAACAAGTCAGAAGACCTGCCGGATATAAGATTTCGTAGCTTTCGGGTGAAAAAGCAACAGATGGAAATTCCTGCCAACAGCCTTATCAGGATTACAATCTGATCTTCTATCCCGCGAGTTACCATTTGTTAATTTTAATTGTCTCAAAATGAATGGTTTATCTCGTTTTCCGCTGTCTGAACAAACACATCCCCAATGTAAAAACCCCTGCCCGGGCAAGCAGGAAGCAACACATTCAACTCCCCTGCCAGGAAAATCCTCTCCCCGGATATACTATCTTGTTTTCTTCCTCCTAACCATTCTATACACAAACATACCCACCACTTTCGCAAATCACCCAAAGAGCAACAACATCCCAACCTCAACCTCAACCTCAAACTCATCCTCATCCTCAACCTCAACCTCAACCTCAACCTTAACCTCAACCCAGCCCATAGGGAACATCATGGGCTTTGCGGGAGACGATCCGATAACCCTGGACCTAAACAACTATTTCGACATCCCCGCCAAGGAAACGCCCGAATACCAGGTTATCCTTAACTCTTTCCCTGATGTGGCCGGGACCGACATACAGAATAATATGCTGACCATTACCCTTTCAGAACCCGGCCAGACAAGCATCCGTATCATGGCCAGCCACCAGGGCAACGAAGCTGAAATAGCCTTTTTGGTCGGAGTAATGCCTGTTATTGAAGGAGAATACGAAACAGCAGATCTCAGCAATTTAACCCTCGATCCGGAAAGCTACTGGAACGGCTCAGACGAGAGTGGCGGCTTTGAATCAGGTCTGGCATTTTTCCCAAACCACCATAATCCCAACTGGGGTTCCTGGTCAGGATGGGCCTATTCCAACAAATCGGATACTACCACCCAGGGATGGGCCAACCAGTACAGCGCCATAACCGGTGAAGCCATGGAAAACAGTAATGAAGACCATGGCATCTACGCGCTGAGCTTTGTGGCTGACCCCGGCACAGTACTCAGCTATGCTAACCCATCGGCACACGAGGTTAAAGGGCTGTTTGTCACCAACACCACCTACGCTGCCTTGTCCATGAAATACGGAGATGCCTACGCCAAAAAGTTTGGCGGGGTAACAGGTGATGACCCCGACTGGTTTATGCTTACCATCACAGGCCACAGGGATGGCAATGAAACCGGTTCTGTTGACTACTACCTGGCCGACTACCGTTTTGACAACAATGAAAAAAACTACATTATCAAAACCTGGCAATGGGTTGAGCTGAGCAGCCTGGGAAAAGTTGACAGCCTGATGTTCGAGCTAAGCTCCAGCGATATGGGTGACTGGGGGATGAATACCCCGGCCTACTTTGCCGCCGACAATATCTTTGTTGTGCCTGATCTTCCTCCCACAGTAAGTAATCCCATAGAAAATATCACAGCAGACATTAATGCCGAAGACATGGTGTTGGATATTGCTAACGTGTTTACCGACCCGGACGATGACGATGAAGACATCCTCATATCAGTGCATGAGAACACAAACCCCGACCTGGTGCAAACATCACTGGAGGAGCATAGCCTTACATTAAGCTTCACACCCGGCCAGGAGGGAGCGGCTGAAATCACCCTGGAGGCCCTCTCCAACGGGAAAAGCGTGATGGAAAGCTTCACGGTGACCGTAGGCGCTCACAGCACATATCAATATATTTATGAAGTACTGGAATACACCCCCGCCCCGGGTCAGTTTATCAACAAAAACCCCTGGGGGACACC
>SKUN01000026.1 GCA_007129945.1 Bacteroidales bacterium | reverse complement strand
GTTGGTTGTGTTGCAAATATAACAAAAAGTTATAAAAATGTTTATTGTTTTGAGAAATTTCACAAGATAACGGTGCGGTTGTTTCTTTGCATCCGCATTACCGGTCAGGGGATTGGTATCCTGCTTTGCCAGGAAGGCAATCCGGGTGAATTACCCCCATGATGTCACCCGGATTGTTGGTATCCTGTTTTGTAAGGGGGGCAATACTTCGGCAAAGTAATGATCCCCGGAGGGGGAACGCAATTTTTTATCACCACAGAAACACCATTTTATCGCCACGAAAACAGAATAAAAAATGACCGAAAACATATTTACTTTTGCATCAGACTTGTGTAACGCAGCATCAGACCGGGGAACATCGCGATCTGACCGATGTGCATCGGCACCTGACCGGCACCACCATTCAGTTGCTGTCCGCCCGGAACTGTCTGAATATCCCACCCCGTTTTACCTCTATGACATGGGGTTGCTGAATGAAACCCTTAATCGGGCGAGGTCTGCAGCGACCCGGCATCAATATCATGTCCATTACGCCATGAAGGCCAATCTCGAAAAAGAGATCCTCGGCACGGTCCGGCAGCATGGTCTGGGGGTAGATTGTGTCAGCGGACCGGAGATCTCGGCAGCACTGGATAATGGCTTTCCGGCTGATTCCATCGTGTTTGCCGGGGTAGGTAAAACGGATGCAGAGATCAGGCTGGGCCTGGAAAAAGGTATTCTCAGTTTTAATTGTGAGTCGCTGGAGGAGCTCCGGGTAATCGCTGAGATCGCTTCCCGAATGGCTATGGAGGCCAGGGTGGCCTTGCGTGTGAATCCGGCGGTGGATGCAGACACCCACCACAAGATTACCACCGGGCGTTCTGAAAATAAGTTCGGGATCCCTTTGCCGCAACTTGGGCAGGCACTTGATTATTGTCATGATCACCATGCCCTGCGCTTCATGGGGCTGCACTTTCACATTGGCTCCCAGATTACCACCACCGAACCATTTGTGCAGCTTTGCCGGCAGGTAAACAGGATATGGCAGGAGTTCAGGATTGATTCTTACGGTCCGGTAATGCTCAATATGGGTGGCGGACTGGGGATTGATTATGCGGATCCTGACAGGCAGGCGATACCGGATTTTGACGGTTTTTTCGGGGAGTTTGCCCGCCATCTGGATATTCCCGGGCATATCCGTGTGCATTTTGAATTGGGAAGGAGTGTGGTTGGTCAATGCTGTTCGCTGATTACCAGTGTGCTGTACGTAAAGCAGGGGGTGAATAAGCAGTTTCTGATCACCGATGCAGGGATGACAGAGCTGATGCGCCCGGCGTTATATGGCGCTGAGCACAAAATTGAGAACCTGAGTTCAGGGGGTGCCGGTGCCCCGGAAATTTACGATGTAGTGGGGCCCGCCTGTGAGTCGAGTGATGTTTTTGCCGAAAACCTTTCCCTGCCCGCCACCCGACGTGGTGACCTGCTGGCCGTGCGTTCCTGCGGTGCCTATGTGCAGTCGATGACACTGAACTACAACCTTCGTCCTGCGGCTCCCGCCGTATTTGATCATTCATCCTACCGGAAACAAGTCCTTCAATCGTATTTTGTGCGTGAACCTTTGGCCGCTGCTGCTGTTTAACATTTGTGCACCTCCATGCGATTCCCGCACACCCTTTTGTGGCCGCTAAGTGGCCATAAAAGGGTCCGGGGGTCATTGGTTTGTTTCGGCCGGATTGCCTGACATGGCGGGCATGGCTGGCCCGTGAATGAAAAATGCGTACATTTGTACTCATAACCAAATAGTTGTATATGCGCATCACCCGAAGGGAAACCTTTAACGCAGCCCACCGCCTGTTTCGTCCCGAATGGGATGATCAAAAAAACCTGGAGGTGTTTGGAAAGTGCTCAAACCCCAGGTGGCACGGGCACAATTATACCCTTTACGTGACGGTGGAGGGGGATGTGGATCCGGGCACAGGTTTTGTGATGAACCTCAAGGATCTCAGCCGTATTATTGATACCTTTGTAATAGAAAAGGTGGATCATAAAAACATCAACCTGGAGGTGGACTTTATGCAGGGCCGCCTGGCTTCTACCGAAAACCTGGCCATCGGCATCTGGGAGCAACTGGAGTCGCCAATCAGGGAGGCCGGATCCAGGCTGTATTGTGTAAAGTTGGTGGAGACGGAGAAGAATTTTGTTGAGTACTTTGGGAAGGGAGAAGTTAGAAATTAGAAGTTAGAAGGTAGAAAGAAGAAGGTGGAAGGTAGAGGAGCTCGAGGGTGGATCCCGAAGGGATCAAACGTTACTAACAGGGTGCGAAGCACCCGGCAACGGAGGGGCGACAGCCCCGACTAACTAACAACCAAAAGGCGCGAAGCGCCGTAACTAACAACTGGAGGCGCGACAGCGCCGACGAACCGGAGGGGCGTCAGCCCCGACAAACCTGTTAAACAATGGCATCAGAAATCAATCGCGACATGGTCATTGAGAACAAGATGGATGACTATGAAAAAATAGACCAATACAATCTTCAGAAAATCAACGAACTGGCAGGCCATTACAGGAAAGTGCTGTCGTTGGTAGGGGAAGATCCTTCGCGGGAAGGGCTGGAAAAAACTCCCGAAAGGGTGGCCAAGGCCATGCAGTTCCTTACGCACGGTTACGACCTGGATCCTGCTGAAATTCTTAAATCAGCAATGTTCCAGGAGGATTACAAGCAGATGGTGATCGTTAAAGACATTGAGATCTATTCCATGTGCGAGCACCATATGCTGCCGTTCGTTGGCAAAGCGCATGTGGCTTATATCCCCAACCGCTATATAGTGGGATTGAGTAAGATTCCCAGGGTGGTGGATGCCTACGCCCGCCGGTTGCAGGTGCAGGAACGTCTCACCACACAGATCAAGGAATGCATTCAGAATACGCTGAATCCGCTCGGTGTGGCAGTGGTGATTGAAGCCCATCACTATTGCATGATGATGCGGGGCATCCAAAAACAAAACTCTGTGACCACCACCAGTGATTTCACCGGTGCATTCCTGACTGACAAGACCCGGGCAGAGTTTATCCACCTTCTGGGGTCAAACCTTCACTAAGGGAATTATCCCTGGTTTGCCGCCATAGTTGCCGGGTCGCTGGATGCCGGCCTGGTTGCAGGGTAACCGAGAGTCAACCTGGGTCACCGAGAGTCAAGCCAGGGTCACTGAGAGTCAGCCGGGATCGTTAAGGGTAGCCTGGGTAACCGGGGGCCAGCCGGGATCGTTAGGGACCAGCCTGAGTAACTGAGGGTCAGTCCCGACTGCTGAGAGTCAGCCGCCGGTTTCACTTGGGGCTTTACAGGGCTGCTGATAGTCAGATCTTTAGACGCTGATCATAATAATATAATTGCGTCTGACGTTTACGTATTGTCCTAAATTTACAGCCATGGGGAAAACATTGATCTTTTTACTGACAGTTCTTCTGCTGACCAGCGCTTCTTCCTGCGATAAAGAGGATGAGGTGGTTGAAGAGGATACTGAACCCAAACAGATTGAACTGACTGCACGTGGTGCCGAAGTGGTTGGCAGCAGCAACGATTTCGGCATCCAGCTCTTTACGGAAACCGCCCGGCAGGAAACAGGCAACCTGATGCTTTCTCCCCTGAGTGCCAGTGCCGCACTGACTATGTTGCTTAATGGATGTGGGGGTGATACCTATGACCAGGTGCGTGATATGCTGGGGTATCCGGCCGACATGAATATGGGTGAGATCAACAAAGCCTACCGGAGCCTGGTCGGGCAGCTGCTGGATGCGGATCCTAAAGTAACACTGACCCTTGCCAATGCGGTGTTTTACCGCGATGACTTTGAGGTGAAAGCCCCATTCCTTGAAGTGATGGATGCAGCCTTCGATGCAAATATTGAGGGGCTGGATTTCGGTCACCCATCAGCCGTGGATGTCATCAATCAGTGGGCCAGTGACAATACGGAGGGACGAATTGACCAGGTCATTGATGAGATCGATCCGTTGATGATGATGTTCCTGATGAATGCCCTCTATTTCAAAGGACAATGGACACAGCAATTTGATGAGGCGGACACCCGCGATCAGCCTTTTTTCCCGGACGACGGCCCGGAAATTGAAGTGCCGACCATGATTGGAGATATGGGGGTCTGGACACATGAAGGGGATGGGTATCGTGTGGCAGAGATGCCATACGGCCGTACCAATTTCTCCATGGTCGTGATTGTTCCCGAAAATGGCCTTGGTGCGTATTATGAAAACTTCTCCCCGGCTGTCTGGCAGGAAATCACCTCTTCCCTGGATCAGCAGCATGGTACCCGGGAGGTCCTGGTGAAGATGCCCAAATTTGAGTTTGAGTATGAAAAAGTGCTCAATGACCAGTTAAAAGGACTGGGAATGACGGATGCTTTTGAGCCCCGGCTGGCCGACCTTTCAGGAATCTCTGACCAGGAAATTTTTGTCAGCTTTGTCAAACAGAACACCTTTGTGGAGGTCAACGAAGAGGGAACGGAGGCGGCTGCCGTGACCACCATCGGTATTGAACTGACCAGCATTGGTCCGGAACCTTCCGAATTCATCGTTGATCAGCCTTTTATATTTGCCATTCGGGAACGCACAACCAATTCCCTGCTGTTTATCGGGAGTGTAGTGAACCCATTGAATTAGCGGGTAAATTCTTAGAAAACAGATGGGTACCGGCAGTGCCCGCTCCTTGCCACAAGACGTAGTTTTGGCAGGGAATTTGCGCCAATACTATGAAGAAACAGCGTTGTTTTTGCTGAATATATTTACTTAACAAACAAGATATTTTTATGCGACAGAAAATGATCAGACTGATTTCCCCCATAACCATCATGGCACTTGCCCTGGTGTTTGCTTTCGGCTGTGTAGACGATGACCCGGTTGAATTGCCTACGGTATCAACTGCACCCATAGAGGATGTGACCGCAATGAGTGCCAAAGGTGGCGGTGCTGTCACGGATGAAGGTGGCGCGATGGTCACTGCACGCGGACTTGTTTGGGACACTTCTGCTGAACCTACGGTGGATGAAAATCTGGGACAGGTGTCCGGAGGCAGCGGCGAAGGTGAGTTTACTGTAACCCTCAGCGGGCTGACTTCTTCCACTGAATATTATGCGCGTGCCTATGCCACCAATGTGGAAGGTACTGCTTACGGTGAAACCGTTAGTTTTACCACCGACGACGTGGAAGGCGAGCTACTGTCACCCGGTAACTGGGAAAATGCCTCAGCGGCATTTGTGTATTCCTGGTCTGATGATAACATTGAAAATCCGGGATTCATCTTCGGTACCAATGTTTATGGTGATGACGCTTACGGGCAGGTGTTCGAGGCAGACGGCAACTTTACCATTGCCGGTGCCTTCTTCTGGATTGGCGCCAGGAATGGTACAGCGGGTGACGTCGTATTCACCATCTGGGATTTTGACGGAGATAACCCGGGCGATGTGCTGGGTTCCAAAACCATCCCCATGTCAGAAGTGGAGGCAACCGAAGAACTGGGTGAAGCCATGTGGGTGGAATTTGACGAACCTGTAAGTGTCAGTGGCAATTTTATGATTGGCGCCGATTTGTCAGACCTGAACGATTTTGTGTATGAAGAATACGGCCTCGGACATGTCTCCTCTGAAAACGGGGACGGAGCGGAAGCAGCACTTGCCTGGATTCGTGAGGCTGAAGAAGGATGGATACCTGTGCTGACTTATCAGATGGACGTTGATATTGCCATCTTCCCGCTCGCGGAAATGACCGTGGGCAGTGACGAAAAGAAACTCACCCTGGTTGGAAAGTCTGCCCTGGACAGCCGGGCACAGCAGCTATCCGGACGGATTGCGGAAATTGAAAGGAAGCGTCGCTGATTTTAAACGGTAAATCTGACAATCGCCCCGGTTAACCCATCGAAAATTCATATGAAGGGAACACCCTGGTTGAAGCTGCTTTTTGCCATCGGAATTCCATTGATTGTGGCTCTTATCCCCACACACTGGATTCCCGTTGAGAATTTGACCACTGTCGAGCACCGGGTAATTGCTGTATTTGTACTTGCCGTTCTTTTTTGGGTGCTTGAACCCGTCCCGATTTATGCCACTTCCATTCTTGTGATCGTGCTGTT
>SKUN01000149.1 GCA_007129945.1 Bacteroidales bacterium | reverse complement strand
TGAACCAGTTGCTCACCCGAATGGGCGTGGAACCATTTGAAACCGGTGAAGTTTCGTTTCGCGTCAGGGCTTTTCTGACCACTGCTTCTGACCACACCTGGCTACACTCCGACCCTGTGGATGTATCAATCACCACCTATGAGTCGGTGCCTGAATTCGACATACTCTTTGTCCCCGGAGCACACCAGGGATGGGACGTCGGTAATGAAAACACCGTGCTTTATTCTGCAGAAGGAGAAGATATCTATGAAGGTTACCTTTATTTCCCTGAAGCCAACAATGAATTCAAATTTGCTACCGAACTGGGATGGGATGAAAACTGGGGTGACGACGGTGCAGATGGCACGCTTGATCCGGGTGGTGCCAATATTGTAGCTGGAGAAGCCGGTGTTTACAAGATTAACGTAAACCTGAATAACATGACTTATGAATTCGTACGCACCGAATGGGGTATGATCGGAGAGGCCGCAGCAGGTTGGGAAGATGATGTCATGATGGAATTGGATACCGAATACTTCGATGACACCTGGAAAGTTCGGTACACAGCTACCACGTCCCTCAGTGCCGGCGAATTCAAATTTCGGGCCAACAATGACTGGGGCATCAACCTCGGAGCTGCCGCAGGAGAGGAAGAACTTTCCTATGATGGCCCCAACATCGTGGTTGATCAGGCAGGAACGTACACCGTTATCCTGGATCTTTCAGGACCATCCTACGTTTATGAGCTCATAGCAGATTAATCCGCGACAAAGATGCATCATTAAATCTTTGCGAAGATTTCATAAAAAAGCAGCGACCCACCCGTCGCTGCTTTTTTATTTATAATTTTGCAAAAAAACATCGTCTGATCAATATGCCCGCGAAAAAGTCACCTCATCCCTTTTGGGAAGTCATCAAAAGCTATGGGATCATAACCATCGCACTATTTGCCAATGCCCTGGCCTGGACTGCATTCCTCCTCCCGTCAGAGATCGTGGGCGGTGGCATAACCGGATTATCAGCCCTGATCTACTATGCCACGGGTATTCCCGTAGCCATTACACTGATCCTGATGAACATTATCCTGTTGTCGTTCGGGGTAAAAAGCCTCGGGCTGGGTTTCGGCGTCAGGACCATATACAGCGCCGTAGTACTGGCCTTGTTTTTTGCCATTCTTCAGCCCCTGATCCCTGACCCCGTTGTGGATGATCGTTTTATGTCGGCCATACTCGGAGGCATACTGGGGGGAGCCTCCATCGGCCTTGTTTTTACGCAGGGGGCCAGCACGGGCGGGACAGACATCATCGCCATGATTATCAACAAATACAGAAATATCAGCCAGGGTAGGGTAATCCTCTACCTTGACCTGGTGATCATCTCCTCTTCTTACCTTTTATTTCAGTCGCTTGAAGTGATGGTATACGGATACGTAACCATGGCCGTTGCCTCCTACTCCATTGATATGCTGCTGATGGGCCACCGCCGGAGCGTACAGCTATTCATCTTCTCGCCGAAATACGAATTAATCGCCGAACATATAGCCAATGAGATCGGCCGTGGTGTGACCCTGCTGAACGGACAGGGATGGTACAGCAAGGAAGAAAGTGCGGTACTGATGGTGGTCGTCCGGCGTTATGAAACCAATACCGTGTTCCGGACCATCAAGGAAATAGATCCCGAAGCCTTTATTTCCGTAGCCAATGTCATGGGTGTTTACGGTCAGGGGTTTGATCCGATCAAATATTAACATGATTATCCCTGGTTTCCTGCTAAACACAAACCGGCAGACATACTAACTCTCAGAAGTAACCGGGGAGTATGCCCTGGCAATATTCAGCGCATACAGATGCCTGTTGTCCTTTTTATTTTTGTATCTTCGTATGTTGACCAAGGCCATTTCCGGCCACTATGCATTGGCCTGTGATAATTTCAAATTGAAGTTGGCTGGTCCTAAACACGATAATTATGAAGAAAGAATTGGGAAAACTGAAACCCGCACGCGTGTGGGAATTGTTTGAGGAGATCTGTCAAATCCCCCGCCCCTCAAAAAAAGAAGAGCGCATTCTGGCATACCTGGTAGATTTTGCCGGCAAACACGGACTGGAATATCAGCAGGACAAAGCTGGTAACCTGATCATTCGCAAGCCGGCCCGCCCGGGATGTGAAAACCGTCAATCAGTGGTGCTGCAAAGCCACGTGGATATGGTTTGCGAAAAGAATGAAAATGTGCAGCATGATTTTGATAAGGATCCCATCCAGCCAAAGATTGTTGATGGCTGGGTGAAAGCAAAGGGTACCACACTGGGTGCTGATGATGGCATCGGAATGGCAGCCCAGCTGGCCATACTTGAATCAGACGACATCGAACACGGACCACTGGAATGCTTGTTCACAGTGGATGAGGAAACCGGTCTGACCGGAGCCTTCAACCTGGAAAAAGGATTCATAAACAGCAAAACACTACTTAACCTTGACTCTGAAGATGACGGTGAACTTTTTATTGGATGCGCCGGAGGCATTGACACCCTGATTAATTTTTCCTATGAAAAAGTCAATACCGAAGCCGACCATATGGCTTTTCAGGTTTCCGTAACAGGGTTAAAAGGAGGTCACTCGGGCGATGACATCCATAAAGGACGAGGAAATGCCATTAAAATCCTGAATCGACTTTTGTGGAATGCGGAGAGAATGTTTGAAATCCGCCTTGCTGAATTTAAAGGGGGCAACCTGCACAATGCCATTGCCCGTGAAGCATTTGCCACATTGACCGTACCCAAACGCCACAAAAGCGGACTGAAAGAGTTATTTGATTCTCTGGGAAGTGAAATCAAAGCGGCTTGTAAAACCAATGAACCAGCGCTGAAAATTGATATCAGGGAAGCTGTAATGCCGGAAGGACTAATCGACTATCCTACCCAAAGAAACTTACTGAACGCACTTTATGGATGCCCACATGGTGTATTGGCCATGTCACCCGACATTCCGAACCTGGTTGAAACATCATCCAACCTGGCGTCTGTCAAAATGACCCCCCGGGAAATTATAGTGGTTACAAGCCAGCGCAGCTCCCTGGAAACAGGAAAGCAAGACATTGCCGACATGGTAAGCAGTGTATTTCAGCTGGCTGAAGCAAAAGTTAAGCAAGGTGACGGCTATCCGGGATGGAATCCGGACATGGATTCTGCGATACTGGCTGTATCACGGCAAGCTTATACAGACCTTTTTAAAGAGGACCCCAAGGTACTGGCCATCCACGCAGGACTTGAATGCGGGATTATTGGTGAAAAATACCCGGGAATGGATATGATCTCCTATGGCCCGACAATCAAAGGCGCCCACTCACCGGATGAGGCCATTGAAATCAGCACCGTGGAGAAATTCTGGGATCTCACACTGGAAATACTCAAAAGGATGCCGGAGGGAAAGTAAAGAACGCGAAGGTTCTTCGCCCGGTTCATGATCCGCTTTCTGATCAGTCACAAATTTCCTGATTACCGGCAAACAGGGGCTGGCCCGACTGCCTCAGGTAACCCGGCTGCCTGTCTCGCACTTCCTCAATGCAGGATCTTTTATCAGTAAAAATACCGGTATAGGAATACATTAATCCCGAACTATAGCAGCTTCATCCCGATAACGTCAGCCAGGTGGTCTCTGACCTTCACCTTAATGTCATCCATCGGGATTGATCGACCCAATTCAGCCTGCATGGAGGTAGCTTTCTTATCGGTAAATCCACAGGGGTTGATCAGTTCAAAATAGCTCAGATCCGTATTTACATTGAAGGCAAACCCATGCATGGTCACCCAGCGGCTGCTACGGATTCCAATGGCACATATTTTCCTGGCTTTTGCCGGCTGGTCCGGATCAAGCCATACCCCTGAGGCTCCCTTCATCCGTTCCCCTTTGAGTCCATACTCCGCAATGGTGCGGATGATGGCTTCCTCCATGTTAGCCACATATTGGTGAATATCAGGCGAAAAATTATCCAGGTCAAGAATCGGATAGCCTACAACCTGACCGGGTCCATGGTAAGTAATATCCCCTCCCCTGTTGATCTTGTAATAGGTCGCCTCTTTTTGCTGAAGTTCAAGCATATTCACCAGCAAATTATTTTCAGACCCGTTTTTCCCCAGGGTATACACGTGAGGGTGTTCACAAAACAGCAGGTGGTTATTGGTAGCGGCGGTATCTTCTGAATGATTGCGGTTATATACTTTCTGTTCTACGATGCGGTTAAAAAGCTTTTCCTGGTAATCCCAGGCTTCCTTATAGTCGATCACATCGAGGTCTTCAAAAAAGACGGTATTGTTTTTCGCAGCCATGTTTTTTATTTGCAAAAATACATATAAGTTTTCAACCATTCATCCGTTAAACGCTACTGTGCCATCCCGACTCCACCAGGTAGTTTAAACTCCCGGGAATCCTTGACAGATGCTGCTGCACCATCGCCAGCCGGGGTCAAACCCTGAACCATCTGAAGGCTGTGAATCACACGCAAGAAAAAAGCCATAAAACAACAGGCTTACATCATACAAGTAATCATATTCCCGGAGTGAATTCACAAAACCACTATCTTTATAACCCGATTACCAGTTAACAGCAAAACATAAGGCAACCAAACGGGTTTCGGGCTCCACGGCAACCCGGAGCAAATTATAATTACACCATAATTCCCTCCTATGGACTTCGGAAAGCAGGATATAGAAATCATGGCCCCGGCCGGATCTTACGAATCATTAATGGCTGCCATACAAGGCGGGGCCGATTCCGTTTATTTCGGGGTCGGGAAACTGAATATGCGAAGCCGCTCCTCACAGAACTTCTCCCTGGAAGACCTGGAAAGGATCACCGGCATCTGCAAACAACATGGGGTGAAGTCTTACCTGACCCTCAATACCATCATTTACGATGAGGAATTGCCGGCAATGCGGCAAACAATAGACCGGGCCAAAGAAGCAGGAATTACCGCTGTCATTGTATCGGATGTGTCGGTGATCGAATATGCCCGCAGTCGTGATGTCAAAATACATATATCCACCCAGTGCAATATCACCAACCTGGAAGAAGTCAGGTTCTATTCCAGGTATGCCAGTGTAATGGTTTTGGCCCGGGAGCTGAGTCTCGAACAGGTGTACCAGATTGCACAGGGAATAGAAAGGGAGGATATCCGTGACCCTTACGGAGAACCTGTAAAACTCGAGATTTTTGTGCATGGGGCATTGTGTATGGCCATAAGCGGCAAGTGCTACCTCAGCCTGGACAACATGAATTACTCAGCAAACAGAGGTGCCTGCCTCCAACTCTGCAGAAGGGCCTATACGGTAAGTGATAAGGAAGAAGGCTACGAACTGGAAGTGGATCATCAATATATCATGTCTCCCAAGGATTTGTGCACAATCGGATTTGCGGACAAGATTATGCAAGCAGGCGTGCAGGTTTTCAAAATTGAGGGGCGCGGCCGCGGACCGGATTACGTAAAAACAGTCACCAGCTGCTACAAAGAGGCCGTGCATGCCATCCAGCAGGGCGGTTACACAAAAGAAAAGGTCGAACAATGGACCGACAGGCTATCCGGGGTTTTCAACCGCGGGTTTTGGGACGGATATTACCTGGGCCGCACCATGGGTGAATGGTCAGAACGATATGGATCCCAGTCCACCAGGCAGAAAGTATATGTGGGTAAAATCACCAATTATTTTTCAAGGTTACAGGTGGCGGAGGTCACCATGGAAACCGGCATCATTTCTTCGGGAGACACCATCATGATCACCGGGCCGACCACAGGCATAATGGAAGTTGAACCCCGGGAAATCAGGGTGGACAATAAGGTCGTCAGCACCACGCAAAAGGGAGACCGTTGCTCAGTGAGAGTACCTGAAACTGTTCGTCGCGGCGACAAGGTGTACCGCGTAGACATCCGGGAAGATAGGTTCTAGACGGTTGTTGGTTGTTGGTTGTTGGTTGTTGGTTGTTAGTTCTCATGGGCTGTGGACATGGGAAGTTGCCGGAGGCCAGGAAACGGGCGGAGCGGTTGTTGGTTGTTGGTTCTTATGGCCAGGATAACTAAAAGGCACGAAGCGCCGGAACTAACAACTGGAGGTGCGTCAGCGCCGACTAACTAACAACTGGAGGGGGCTGCAGCAAGCAGGCCACCGGCCGGACTGCTGACACAG
>SKUN01000025.1 GCA_007129945.1 Bacteroidales bacterium | reverse complement strand
TGATCTTTTTGTCATTTTACTTGCAGGGTTTTTCGGATTCATCGCAACCCGGGTGTTCCCGAATAAATTTTATGAATAGTATGTGGGCAAACTCAAACAATCAGAGGGATTATTATGGTTAAACTCAGCAGATATATCTTGGTTTTTATCGGAATCATGGCCGCTGCCATTGCCATTCCTCAGCTGTATTGGACTATTTTCCGGGAAGCTGCCTCAACCCCCAATATTGTTTACAGCCGTGTGCTTGATGATTTTATGATGATTAAGCGCCAGGATGGCCTGTTGGTCCGCATGGACGCCCAGGGAAATGTATATTCCCGCAGTGATTTTGAGGAAAAGCTTCCTTTGTTGTTTTTTAGGCAATTATATGCGACCGGAGAAATGCCGGATACAATTGATGGGGTACCCATGAATCATTCTGAGCTGAGTCTGCATTCGTCTAACTTCACATTCCGGCCGGTGGATATGAATACTCCGCGGCCTGTTTTGTGGCCTTTGCTGGAATCACGTAGTGGGCGTGTAGGCCTTGAATTACCTGAGGATTATTTCCGTCTCAAGGACCGGATAGAATTTATTGTGGCGGAAACTAACTCAGTCAAAAAGGGGAAAAGCCGGGTTTTTAATGATGCATTGATTGCGGAAGGATTCGAATTTCCAGCAAGGTTAATCGGAGGGCTTCCCACGGCAAGAAAGAACGAAGAGGAAGGATATTTTGTCAAGGATAATAGCGGAGATATTTTCCACCTGATGATGGTCAGGGGTGAACCTTTTGTGAAACGCATAGATATTCCGGAGCATAAGAATATTGTACATATTGAATGTGTTGATCTTGCTACCCGCGAGTATTATGCTTTCCTTTTTACTGATGACAACGGTATTTATCTGCTGATGCAGGATGAATACAGGTTGCAACGCCTGCCCATTAAAGGCTATGACAGGGAGACACACAGGTTGCGGGTTCGTGAGGACTTACTGCACAAAACAATCACAATTACGGGTGATGATCACACAAGGGTGACTGTGGCAGACAGCAATTATAAAGTCATTGATATTTATGATGATCAATGGGAGTCCAGTTATCAGCGCAGGGATCATGTGATTTTTTCGGCATTATTTCCCTTTCAGGTGAATGTTTTGACCCCGGACAGCCGCTACGTTGGCCTGAATTTTTTCTGGCCGAAGGGCTATGCCTGGCTGCTCACAAATCTTGTTTTTGCAGGACTGGCCATATGGCAGCTTAAACGCAAAGACAGGCGAATGCGTTCCAACATTACTGACCTTCTGATCATAATTATTACCGGAATATTCGGCTATATTTCCACCCGGGTTTTCCCGAATAAATTTTACGACTGACTTGTAGTTTAATAAGAAGCGCATTTACAGGCTGTTAACTTTTTGTTAATGCACTCCAGGGGGAGAAAATTTTTTCAGAGTTTTGGTATACTTGTAGTAAATTTGAAGACCCTGAAGGCGAGTTTTGCACTATAATGTTACCTTGAATAACCACTGATCTAAAATGTTTCAAAAGCCTTTTTTAGTCTTGATTGCTTTGTCTTTTCTTGTTTCTGCCGGAATAGCCCAGCAACGTCATGACGTATCCGGTATTGTTACGGATTCAACTGATGATCGGCCTATGCCAATGGTGGCGGTGGGAATTGAGGCGCTTGACTTGTGGACAGTCACTGACATGGATGGATTTTTTACCATTCGGAACGTGCCAGGGGGGGAGCGACTGATATCCGTTAGCTGTCTTGGATATACCAAGGTGGAAAAAGAAATTTCGGTTCCCGTGGAGAGCCCTGTGGAGATTGAGATGACTCCTGCATCGCTGGCCCTGGGAGAAGTAGAAGTTACTGCCAGGCGAGGGTCAGGCATTGCGACGTCTTCGGTGATCGGAAGATCAGCCATTGAACATATTCAGGCCTCTGACATCACCGAGCTGATGCAACTTTTGCCGGGGCAACTTGCAACAAACCCCGACCTTTCAGGAGTCAGTCAGCTTGGTATTCGTGAAATTACCGGTTCTGCTGGCCCCTCGAGGCAAAGGGCCATGGCCAGCCTGGGCACCGGCCTTGTCATTGACGGTGCCCCCGTTTCAAAT
This sequence comes from Bacteroidales bacterium, assembly GCA_007129945.1. Taxonomy (GTDB): domain Bacteria; phylum Bacteroidota; class Bacteroidia; order Bacteroidales; family UBA7960; genus PUPG01. Next base: position 17,643 of record SKUN01000025.1, on the reverse strand, counting down.
ATCGCCAATATGCAGATGTTAAGCACTGCAACCGGAGATGGTGCTTTTCAGTCAACAGCCATGGAGGGTGCGGATATGCGACAGTTTTCCGTAGACAATATTGAGTCTATTGAAGTTGTGCAGGGGATCCCGGGCGTTGAAGAGGGTGATGTGTTGAGCGGTGTTGTGCGGATCAACACCATCAGGGGAAGCACACCTCTGACCACGCGGGTGAAAGCCGATCCGAATATAAAACAGGCATTTTTTCGCAAAGGCTATAACCTGCCGGTTTATATAGGCGGTGGTACACTTAACATGGATATGGATTTTCTGCAAAATCACACTGATATCCGCACGCCTTACCGCTCATACAACCGTCTCAGCACCAATTTATCTTACAACAACACATTTCTACAGAATACCAGACCACTGACTTTTTCTTTTTCTACAAGGTATTATGACAGCAGGAACCGTAGCAGACAGGACCCTGACCGGATGCGGCAGGAGTCCTTTTCGACACACGACAGAAATCTTCACATGACCATGTCGGGCCGTTGGGCTTTGAATTCAGCCTTATTATCCAATCTGAACCTTAATTTGTCCGGGAGTATTCAGCGACAGGAAACCAACGAGAATAGATTCAGATCGTTTTCCGGGATTCAGGCATTGGCCACAACCGCTGAACCGGGCGAGTTCCAGGCCATTTTTTTGAATCCGAGATATTATTCTGATGTAACGATAGACGGACGTCCCTATTATTTCAATGCAAGTCTGAGCGGCACCAGGAACTTTTCAACTGGTCGTGCAGAACATACAATTCGTGCAGGAGTTGATTACCGCCTGAGCGGTAATGAAGGCAAAGGCAGTATTTTTGACCGGGCCCAGCCTCCTGACCCGACAAGCTCAGCTGGTGTAAGGCCAAGGCCTTTTTATGATATTCCTTCTCTTGAGCGGCTGGCCATTTATATAGCGGAAGAGTTATCCATCCCCTTAGGTAGTACCAAGCTTGAAATGAATGCAGGGGTTCGTTTCAATAATGTACAACCTGAAGGTGTCTTTTCTTCGTCGGAAAATATTACTTCGCTGGATCCCCGTTTCAATGCCAGGTATCGGATTTTTCGAAACCGCCGCGACCATTTGCTCAGTGATCTTGGTCTTAGATTTGGTTTTGGATTGTTAACCATGACACCAACCATCTCTCACATGTATCCCGACAAATCTTATCGAGACTTACTTAGTTTTAATTATTACGATCCGCCTCATGCACTGGCTGTTATCACAACTTTATTGATTGAAGACACCCGTAACTATGACCTCCGTTCGGCTCAAAACAATAAGTATGAAACCGGCCTGGATATTAAATTGGGGGGGGTTGATATGCAGTTTACGGGGTATTACGAAAAGCAGACTGACGGCTTTGGGATGCACAGGAATTATTATCCAGCCATTTATGACCGTTATGAAAGGGTTTCTCAACCTAATGTGAGGCCGGAATTTGTCCCCGGAGTAGGTGTTGTATATATTGATCCCGTCAGCGGTGAGCAGGTAATTGTACCCTCACAACCAGATACCTTGCTCAGGTCGTATTCATACCCGGAAAATACCGAAGAAGTTACAAAGTACGGGCTTGAATTTGAATTAAATTTTGGGAGGGTGGAGTCTTTGCATACCACTTTTCTGTTGAGTGGGGCATATATGTACCAACACAGAAGGCAAACTGAGGATTATTTTGCCACGGTTACCAGTGTGTCGGATCAGGTTGTCGGTCTTTATCCTGCCGGGCATGGTGGCAGAATCGATCAAAGGCTCGTTAGCAATTTACGTACTGTAACTCATATCAGACCCCTTGCCATGGTGGTTTCACTAAATGTGCAGGCCATTTGGATGGAAAAAGTCCAGAATACCCACGAGGACGATGAGGGTAACCCCATTGTGTATACGCTGGAACCCACTGACGATGTGTATGCAGATACCCGGCAAAGAAAATATTATAACCCGATAGCCGTTATGGATCTTACCGGGAACATTAAACCCTGGCGCCCGGAGTATGCTGATATTCGTCCATATGCTGATCTGATCAGACACCATAACAACAACTATCATTTCGTGCCATTGACCTATAACCCCACCTTTCAGCTTAACCTTCGCCTCACAAAAGAGCTGAGTGAATCGGCCACGATAGCGTTCAATGTGAACAACCTCACATATTATCAACCTTTGCAACAAGTTCGCGGCAGGGTGGATCATTATACGCGCAGGAACCAGGGATTATATTTCAGTGGTGAAATAACAATCAGGATATAAAGCATCAGATCATTGATTACATTTTTACCAACCTAAACCAAAACAGTAGAATTATGAAAAAATTATTTTTAATCAGCTTGGCAACTATCTTCGCCTTTGCATTTTTTGCGTGCGAAGATGACGGTGCTACTCTTTACGATGTAAATGTCGAGGTGGTCTACCCGGAGGGGTACAATTATGATACACGTGCCGGCATACCCGTAACCATGAGTAACATGATTACCGGCATTGATTCCCGGCATGAAACAAACGAGCAGGGAATTGCCTCCTTTGCCGTGGAAGGCGGAAGTTATAACATCACTTCCAGTTTCGAAACCGAGGACTTTGCCTTTAACGGCATACTGGAAAATCAGTCTGTCGAAGAAGACGGAAGACAATTTCAGGTGGAGCTGAATGCAGTGGCAAAAGAAGGAGGGCTGGTAATCAGTGAAGTGTTTTTCGCAGGATCAACTACCCCCGAGGAAACGAACTACAACAACGATGTGTATATTGAGTTATACAACAACAGTGATGAAGTGGTATACATTGATGGGTTGTGTATTGGTATTCATGCTCAGAATTCCGTTAATCCTTCGCAATGGATCGATACGGAAGGAAATATGCTTGACAGGATCCCTATCACTTTCCAATCATGGATGTTTCCCGGAACTGGTGAAGATTATCCTGTTGAACCCAGGGAAACGGTTGTTTTGGCCAATGTTGCCATGAACCACCAGGCCGACACCCTGAATCCGAATTCCCCTGCAGATCTTTCAAACGCAGATTTTGAGGCCTATGTGGAGCATGCAAGGGGCACTCCGGATAATGTGAATGTACCTAACATGATAGAGATTTATACCACTTCACCGGCTATGAATAACTGGGTGCTTGATGTCAACGGGCGGGCAATAATCACATGGCGTTTGCCCACCGGGCTTGATTGGGAATCTTTTGTGGAGAATCCTGACAACTTTATGCAGAATCCCGCTACCGGGGCTGGCTTTAATATGCTGATGGTTCATAAAGATTGGGTTGTTGACGCCGTTGACATTGTCAGACCCGAAGAGGATCGTCGCAATAAGCAGTTGCCGGTTGAAGTGGATGCCGGTTTTGTGTGGAACCCGGAAGGCAGGGGCCATAGTGTTCGTCGTAAAGTTGAGCAGATTATTGACGGTCATGTTTTCCTGCGGAACACCAATAATTCGAGTGAAGATTGGATTGGTGGGGTGGTTCCGGCTCCCGGAGAAGTGCCCAACGTGGTTGACTAAGTTAGGGCAGAACCTAATACTCATTCAGAAGAACGGGGTTAGTTCCCCGTTCTTCTGATTACAATTATTTATTTAGTCTTAATATATTATTCCCCGTCGTTATGCGTAAGCTCGTATTATTCTTCTTTTTGCTGGCTTACTTTCTTGCCTTTCCTGGTGTAAGTGCACAAGATTCACCAGGGCAGCATGGTTCATTTGAAATGGAGCGAAGGCTTATGCTTTATTCTCATCCCGAACTGATCAACCAGTGGAGCTTGACAAAGAACCCTGCCGGATTGTTGTTCTTCGACATTGAAGAGCGGGTTTCGCGTGCAAGGTCTTTGGGTGAAATGACTGATCAGCATCAGCGTCGTGCAATGGATCCGGGCCGTACACGTGCCCTGGGTATGCAGACAGAAAGTCTGCAGCAGATTGGCAATGTTAATGTCAGGGGGTTGTTCGGTTATCAGAATACGCATTATGATGACCTGCTATACAATGGTAACATGGATTTCAGGCACAACAGAAATCTATACATGGTTGGTGATACCATAGGTGGGAGGCAGCGACAGGAAGGTTATTATTTTTTAGCTGAACTGGCTCATCCACTTCTTGGTGACCGTTTATTCGGGGGGGTACGAATGAATTATGAATCTGCCGTTGGTGCTAAAATGCAGGATCTCCGAAACCGGAATACCATCTCAAAAGCTGATTTTACCACCGGGTTGATCTATAATTACGGAAACATTTCTGCCGGCTTAAGCGGGGGGTATGTTTCGGAGACCAATTTTGTTAACATACGTGCCGAACTGGATGAAAGACATACGCTATTTTATCATATGGGGATGGGCCACTATAGTGCCAGTGGAAATTTTTCCGGCAGTGAATCAGTACGATATGAAGGAGGAGGCTATCATGCCGGTTTGAACTTTCAGTACACAGGTGAACGTTGGCAAACCATTCACTCTGTTGACTATTATCATCTGAACACAGAAGCATTGGTTGGTAATTCTTACAGGCTGATTAACGGAATCACTGATTATGATCGTATTTCATACAGGGGAAGCCTTTTGAGAGAAAGGCCACGGCATTACCATCATTTTCGCCTGCATGCCTCTGCCGAAATAACCAATGCCACTGAGGTCAGGCAACGATCACAGTCTCAGCCAATAGACGGGGTTTATTATACGATAATACACACGATACGATGGATTGAAGGGAAGCATATTATAAATGACGTTTCCGTCGGCCTTGACTACCAGTTTATTAAGCGGGGCAATCGGCGTCCGCTACGCTATCAGTTAACTGCCGGCGCATCGTTACACTTGTACGATGCCACCCATTACCCTGTTCAAAACTATGGGTATTATGATGTCGCCAGCCTGTTGGCTAAATTCGAATACCAACATTTTTTCAGTTGGAGGAGGATAAATATCAGCCCTGTTATGGGGTTGGGCGGACGCTTTGTTGCAGACTCAGACGCGGTATTTATCCCATTTCCGAATTACCTTGAAAATGTTCCGGAAACTGACCATTTTTATTACAGTGAGAATTATTACAGAACCCGAATGGGGGTTGAACTCGCAACAGACCGTTTGCCTGTCTCCTCAATTTCTTCTGTGTTTATGGGGATTCACAGTGTTTTTACCCACTATCCTGATATAATCAATGTGGATGAGAATCACAATTTCTCCATGTCGTTGTCTCTGGGAATCACCTTTTAATTACCACGATTCCCTTCTTAATGGTCCAATTCCAGCTTAAATCCGGCACCATGAATATTGGTGATCGCAAGATTGGGGTCATCCTTCAATAGTTTGCGCAGTTTGGCAATATGCACATCCATGCTTCGCCCCATAAAGTAATCATCTTCCCCCCAGATGGTTCGCAAGGCGGTTTCCCGCTTAAGTAATTTGTTCCTGTTCAGGTAAAGTAATCGCAGCAACTCAGCCTGCTTGTTTGTCAGGGGGGTTTCTTTGCCGTCAAGAGTCAGCTTTTTTTCAGAATAATCGAACACATACTTTCCGATGGCAAATACATTGTGATCACTGTCAATCCCTGCTATGTCAATTCTCTTGAGAATGGCTTCGATGCGCATAACCAATTCTTCGGTACTGAAAGGTTTTGTAATGTAATCGTCTGCCCCATGCTTAAATCCCTTCAGTTTGTCCTCGGTCATGGTTTTGGATGTAAGGAATATCACAGGAACCAGGCTGTCCAGTTTACGGATGTCTTCCGATAATTTGAATCCGTCTTTATTGGGCAGCATGATGTCAAGCAGACAGAGGTCAAAATTGTCATTCTTGAATGCTTCCAGCCCGCTGTCCCCGTCTTCCGTGTGCACCACTTCGTAACCGGACATTTCCAGGAAATCTTTCACAATAAAACCCAGATTGCGGTCATCCTCAACCAGTAAAATTCTTCCTCTGGTCTTTTTCATGGAAATTGGCGGTATTGGTTAATTTTTCTCGATTGATGGCAAAAAAATGCTGAAAGTTGTGCCTTTGTCTGGCTCACTTTCCACTTCGATGGTGCCGTTATGGGCATTCACCATTTCTTTCACATAATACAGACCCAGGCCAAATCCTTTGGCATTATGCAGGTTGCCGGTCGGAACCCTGTAGAACTTATCAAAAATATGGGGGATGTATTCTTTCCTGATGCCGATGCCGTTGTCCAGAAAAGAAATGACAATGCCGTTGCCGGTATTTTTAGTCCGGATTGTGATATGCACGCTGCTGTTTGAATATTTAGCCGCATTGCTGATCATATTGGTCACGATGTTGTAAAAATGCATTTCATCCACAAAGGCCATTGGGTCTTTGGCATTGTATTGATAGTCAATTGTTATCTGCTTTTCAAATTGGTCAAGGCATAAAGTATCAATGGCATCATTGATCAGGCTGTGAATATTTTTGTAGGAAAGTTTCAGCTTAATTTCCGTTTTCTGAAGCAATGCCATTTTCAGAATATACTCGACCTGGGTTTTCATGCGGTTGTTTTCATCCTGTATGATGCGTGAATAATGCCTGACCCTTTCCTCTGCTGCTTTAGGATCAGATTTTAACAGCACTTCAGATGCCAGGGATATGGTTGATATGGGCGTCTTGAATTCATGCGTCATATTGTTGATGAAATCATTTTTGATATCAGCCACCTTTTTTTGCTGCATGAACCGGAAGATGACGAAGTAAAGCAGCCATCCGACGGCTACAAGTAAAGTACCGGACAATGCAAGCCAAAACCACATCTCAAGGAGCAGGTGTTGTTGTTTGTGCGGGAAATATACCCCCAGTTGATAATTTTCTGTCTTCCAGGAAGAGCAGTTTTCATGGGGTTTCAGGGATATTTTGTTGCTGAAAATTCCTTGATGAGATTCGTTTTCTTCGTTGATGTTGATCAGGCTGTACTGATAATCCTCAAGCAGGTCGTAATTGCTGAAAACGTTTCGTATGGTAATACCCAGGAAATCATAATTAATTACATGCTCCAGGTGGCTTACCTCCGGGTCATGGTGTTCACATTCTGTGTTTGTGCAGCCCCTGTAAGACTCAGTGGAAGTAGAAAGGATGTCAACCACTTCATTGAGCGCCAGGGTTACCCGATGATCGTACTGTTCTTCTGACAGGTCAAGGGCATTGGAGATCCATCGTAACTGTGAGATCCCCAGCCCGCTGAGAACAACTGCAGAAAAGACAATGATCAATATAAACTGTTTCTTGCTCAACAGAGTACAGTTTTTGTAAAAAAATTAGTTTAACGAACAATTAACAGCTACTTGATTGTGTTGCCGCTAAAATCTGCTTATTTTTGATTATCAAAAAGATATGGCATCAATAACCTTTCGCAAAATACGCAAATTCGCGTTAAAAGACAAGATGATAATTCGTTAAGTTTTTCTTAAATAACTGGTATTATGGTTCACAATTCATGGAGTAAGATTTTTGCTTGTCTTCTTTTTACTTTGCTTCCGGTTGCACTGACAGGCCAAAGTGTTTATGAGTATGAAAGTTTTGAGGACGATCCGCTAAACACCCGGATATATACCCTTGATAACGGCTTGAAGGTATATATGTCTCCCACAGATACCGAGCCCAGAATTCAGGCTTATGTTGCCATTCGTGTAGGCAGCAAACATGATCCTGCAGAGACCACAGGGTTGGCCCACTATTTTGAGCACCTGATGTTTAAGGGAACCTCTACATTCGGAACCACGGACTGGGAAAAGGAAAAGCCTTTGCTGGATAAGATTGAGGCACTGTTTGAGGACTATCGCCAGGAAACCGATGAAGAAAAAAGGGCAGCGATATATGAAAAAATTGACAGTATTTCATATGTTGCTTCCACTTACGCCATCCCCAACGAATATGACAGGCTGATGACTGCCATCGGATCCAGGGGAACCAATGCGGCCACATCCGGTGATTATACTTTTTATGTGGAAAACATTCCTTCCAACAGACTTGAGCACTGGGCCAAAATACAGGAGGAGCGCTTTACGGATCCTGTAATCCGTTTGTTCCACACTGAACTTGAAACGGTTTACGAGGAGTTGAATATGTCTCTTACCAGTGACCGGCGGATGACTTTTCAGGCTCTGAATGAAGCCCTGTATCCCAATCATCCCTACGCACACCAGACCACGCTCGGAGAACCGGAACATCTCCGGAACCCGTCCATTGTCAATATTAAACAGTTTTATGAGGATTATTATGTGCCCAATAATATGGCTGTAGTGCTGGCAGGTGACTTTGATCCCGATGAGGCCATTCAGATTGTGAAAGAGCACTTTGGCCACATGGAAGCATCTCCGGTTCCGGAATTTTCTTTTCCGGATACACCACCGATCAATGAACCCGTGATTAAGGAAGTGGAAGGAATGGGATCGGAGTTTTTGCAGCTGGCCTGGCGATTTGAGGGAGCAGCTGCAGACCAGATGCCTTACCTGGATATGGTCAGTAATATATTGGGGAACGGAAGGGCCGGCCTGGTAGATCAGCATATCAATCTTCCGATGAAGGCCGGAGGAACGTCGGCCACAACCACTACAATGGCGGACTATTCGCGGCTGGAAATGTTCGGTCGTCCGAAAGATGATCAGACCCTGGAGGAAGTCAGGGACTTATTGCTTGAGCAGGTAGAGGTTTTAAAAAGCGGTGATTGGCCGGACTGGATGCTGGAGGCCGCCATCAACAATATCCGGCGTACACAGATGCGTCGTCATTCAAGCATCAGCTCGAGGGCCCGGGATATGGCCATGGCTTTTATGCAGGAAGTTCCTTATGAAAATACCATTGGTTATCTGGATAAACTTGAAACCATCAATAAAGAAGATGTCGTGGCGTTTGCCAACGAACATTTATGTACCGATGCATACGCAGTAGTTTATAAGCGGCAGGTCGATGAGCTGGATGTGGATCTGGTCGAAAAACCACCGATTACCCCGATTCATATGAACCGGGATTCCCGTTCACCCCTGCTGAAGGAAATGCAGCAAGCAGAGGTGGAGCCGATTGAACCGGTTTTCCTGGATTATGAACGGGATCTCACACGGGTGTATCTGCCGAATGGCGCAGAGCTTTTATATGTGTATGATGATTCAGATGCGGATTTTCAGCTGACCTTCAGCTGGGATAAGGGGAGTAATCATGAACCGGCAATGACCCACTTCGGCAGGTATTTTACTTTGTCAGGAACAGAAGATAAGGGCGCTGATGAAGTCAGCAATGCATTCTACATTCTTGCTTCCAGTTACAGCATCCGGGCCTCAGGTAATGAAACACGGATCTCATTGCGCGGCCTGAAGGATAATCTGGAGGAATCCATGGACTTGCTTCACGAATTTATCTGGAATGTAAAGGCTGATGACAGGGTACTGGACAATCATGTTTCGAGCGTGAAACGAAGCCGGAGAAATCATCACACAAGCCGGGACGCGATCCAAAGAGCGCTGGAGAATTATGCCACCTACGGCCCGCACAACCCCACAACCAATGTGATGACCAATGAGGAAATGGATGAAATGCAGGCGGAAGAGCTTGTAACCCTTTTGCATGGGCTATATAAATATGATCACCGGGTGATATACGCCGGCCCACATCCGATGCAGGAGGTGATACGTATGCTTCAGATATATCACGAAACAGCGGATTCATTAAAGCCTGCTCCCGATCCTGTATACTATCAACCCCGCGATACAGAAGAGGAAAAGGTATATTTTGCTCATTACGATGCCAATCAGAGTCACTTGAATACAGTAACCAGAAGTGAGCAATATGACCCCGGAATGGTGTCTGTTGTCAACCTGTATAACCGCTATTTTTCCGGTGGGATGAATTCGATTGTATTCCAGGAAATGCGGGAGAGAAGGGGACTGGCCTATATGGCACATGCACGGTTTTCTACCCCTTCCCGTCCGGAGGCACATTATATGAACACAAGCGTGATTGCCACGCAGAACGACAAAGTCATTGAGTCGTTTCATGCCTTTAATGAACTGTTTGATGACTTACCTCTTTCGGCTACAGCTTTTGAGCTGGCAAAAGAGCGCATCATTTCTGATATACGGACTGAACGCATCAACAGAGGAGGAAGTATTGTCAGCAATTATTTGACCGCCAAAGATTTTGGCCGGGATTACGATGTCCGCAGCAAAATATTCGAGGAAACTCCTTTTCTGACACTTGAAGATCTTGAGACGTTCAATCACAACTTCATTAGGAACCGACCGAAAACTTATGTGGTACTGGGCAACGAGCAAGCAGTGGATTTTGACGCCCTGGGACGTGAGTTCGGTGAAGTGATCAGGCTAACTACAGAAGACCTTTTTCCATACTGATTCGTTTCAGTGATTATGGTTGGTTTGAGTGAAAAAGGGGCTGTCTCGCGCTTTTGAGACCGCCCCTTTTATGTATTTTGCCGGAAAACCTTATTCCGGAAAAATCAGTGCCGGATGTCGGTTAGTTATTGTTCTCCGAATGTATATTCCTTAGGGGGTTCCACACCTTTGAGGTGTCGTACAAAATAATCCCACCGGGCCCGCATCATATAAGGTTCTGCATAGTATCCGTGCCCTCTGTTGGGGAACATGATCATGTCAAAGTCCTTGTTGGCCGCAATAAGCGCATTTACTACCAGGTAGGTGCCGTAATGCGGCACGTTGGTGTCCATGGTTCCATGGGTGATCAGCAACTTGCCCTGCAGGTTTTCCGCCAGCAGCTGGTTGGCCTGGTTGTCATAATTGGTAGATTTTTCACCGGTTTCTTCGTCTTCGTATTCTACCAGCAGACCCTGCCATTTTTCCGCCCAGGAGTCGGTGTAGTTTCTGTTGTCATGGTTTCCTGCGCTGGAAACCGCCACGTGGAAAAAGTCAGGGTATTCAAGCAATGCCCTGGTAGACGCAAATCCGCCGCCGGAGTGTCCGAAGATCCCGATCCGGTCTATATCCATGTAGGGATGACGTTCAACCATTTGTTCGATCATGGTGATATGATCCGGCAGGCCATTGTCTCCCATATTGCCGTAATAGGCATCATGAAAAGCCTTAGAGCGCCCCGGGGTTCCCATGGCGTCCACTTCAACGACGATGAATCCAAGTTCTGCCAGAGACTGTTTGTCTGAACGGGAGGCCCTGAAAGAGCGGCTGCCTACGCTGCCAGTTTGCGGACCGGGATAGATGTAGATCAGGATGGGGTATGATACAGATTCATCAAAATTGGTGGGCTTATATTTGATTCCCCATAAGTCAGTGACGCCGTCGCGGGCCTTAACCGTAAACTCAACGGGTGGCTGCCATCCGGCTTCCTTTAAACTGGTAATGTCTGTCTCTTCCAGCATCATGACCACGTCTCCGTTGTTGTTACGGATATGGGTGACGGGTGGCGTATCCGGGGTAGACCAGGCATCGGTGAAGTATTCACCGGAAGCAGACATGCTGATGCTGTGATTGGCTTTTTCCGGGGTAAGCAAGGTCAGATCATTTCCGCTCATATCAACACGGTAAAAATATTCGTAATAGGGGTTGCCTTCTTCCCTGCAGGATCCTGTGAAGAAAATATGCCTGTTTTCCAGATCAATGTGGTGGACGGTCATCACATTCCAGTCGCCACTGGTTATCTGGTGATTCAGTTCTCCGGTCCGCAGGTCATAGAGGTACAAATGCCCCCAGTTATCCCGCTGGGAAAACCATACCACCTCATCTGTCTCAGGAAATACATGCCAGTTGGAGATCATGTTATGGCCTGACTCGAAGAAGGTTTCTGTTTCTTCCACCAGTACGTCGCGAACTGCTCCGCTGTCCGGGTCAGCTATTCTGAGCTGAACCACCTGGTTATTCCGTGAAGAAGAAACAAAAGAAAGGTGCTGACTGTCGCGGCTCCATTTTACATCAAGTAAGTCGCCGGCCCTGTCGGCAATATGGTCGGTCAGGGTAGACCGTTGCAGATCCGGATCCATTTGCAGCCTGATGAGTTCGGGCTCAGCCCCGAGGTTAATGACCACCCTTTCGATACGGAATATCAGGCTGTCGCCGGGCAGGGGATATTTCCATTTATGCAGTGTGCCATGACCCACTGCCGTGGTGCCCATAAACATATCTTTGAGTCCGCGTGCATCCTGCTGAAATGTGGCAATACGGCGGGAGTCGGGAGACCATTTAACAACCGGTTTGTCGCGTCTTGACCAGCCGGCATTGTTGGTTCCGTACCCATAGTTTTCCTCCCCGTCAAAAGTCAACTGGGTGTGTTCACCTGTTTCCACATTACGCATCCAGAGATTGTGGTCTTTGATATAAACCGCCTTGGTGCCATCAGGAGACAAAGATTCGTTGTTCATGCCCACTTCGCTTTCCACAGGCTTGCTTGCAACGCTGTAGTCATCCAGTGAACAAATGTACTCAGTGTTCCGGATGTAGAATGTGATGGTTTCCCTGTCGTCCGAAAACCGGAAGCTCCTGAAAGGAAGATCCAGTGGCTCCACATCATCTTCGAGTTCTGCTGAAAGGGCATTGGCCATACGCAGGTGATCGAAAGCGCGCTCCTTGTCTCCGGTTGCCGGATTGGCCAGGATAAACTCTGTGCCCCCTTCGATGGAGTTTCTGTATACAAGTAAATCATCATGCTGCCACTGAAAGCCGGAAGGGGCATTGTGTACCAGGGGAGAAGTGTGGTTTGCAAGGAATCTTTCGGCCCGCTGGTAGTCTTCTTCTGTTACCTCCTGCGCGGCTAATTCTGGTCTGGCAGTTATGAATGTCAGGATAGCCAGTAAAGCCGTGAAGGCCACATACAGGTTTGGAAAACCGTTTTTTCTGATTTTTGTCATGGTCGGTCTGATTGGTAGTTTTGGTTGATGAAATAGATTGCTGCAAACCGAATGGCCATCCGGAGCATTCGGCTGTTGTTTGCTGATACGGCGATAAAACTACGAAAAAGGGATTTATTAACCAAGAGATCGTTTGTCGTACCGTATAAGGCAAACGGGATTTTTGCAAAATAGAAAAATGAGAAAAACAAAGACTAAAATATGTCTATAGCTTGATGTACAAAAGAATAATGTCTTTAAAAATTTGGAAATTAACGTATTGTACAATATATTTGATGGATTGGGAATTGCGTCCCGTCACCTGCTGTCGGGTTTTCATGAAAGGAACTTTTGTTTAACCAAAAAAAGGAGGATGCGTTTATGATTGGTATGGACTTTTTGAGTTTTTTGATACTCTTGATCATTAGTGTCGTTGTTTCGGCAATCCTGCATTACGGGCTCAAATATTATGTAAGGCCCACATTTGATTCTTTTATTACCAAGGTTATTTTCGGATGGCTCGGCGCGTGGCTGGGCTCTCCTGTTCTGGGTCACTGGTTCAGCGGTTTGGCCTATGAAAATGTGTATATTATTCCTGCAATTCTCGGGTGCCTGGCCGTACTCGTTTTAATGGGCGACCTGGCGTTGACCTTTTGCAAAACAGTGAAGGACAAAGTAGACGTATAGTTTTTTATTCAGCAGTTTAGCAGGGCAGTATATCGACGGCGCAATGGCTTTAATTTCCCTGAATATCTTATTCTGCTGAAAAATATGGAAACAATGCGTAATCCGGCAGGGGGTGTGAGGCACCCCTCGCCGGATTTTGGTTTTCAGCCGTTCTCCTTCCCCTTCGCTGATGATTTCAGCGTTGTTTTGAAAAATGCAACGTTGGCCGCTATCCTGAAAGCTTAACTCATCAAGTATATGATCGTTCCCAAAGCATAAAATATAATTCCGGTTGTAATGATAATTGCCGGATAAACATACCCCGGCTTGTTTTTATTGTTTTTCGGATTATCTCCTGAACGCTTCCGGCGAAAAAATTGCATAAAAAGATAACCCATCAGCAATCCCAGAAACCCAATAGTGAATAACTGCGGAATCCATGCTGAATCAGAAGATCGCAGCGCAATGATCAGTGCCAGTGGAGAAAGGGCAAAAATCAATAAGACCAGTTTTTCGGATTTTTTCATACTGTAAGAGTCTTTTCAAAAATAATACAAACTATTCAATGCAACCATAGTAGTTTGACGAACACACGTCCAAATCCATATTGAACGCTATAAGGCAAACATCCCCTGACTTTCCAGAAGCCTCGTGGTTGTAAAAGAAGTCTTCTAGGATCTGAATACGGTATTTCTCATCTAACTCATGGTAATTGGTTTCTGCACTAATGGTTTTTCCTAAACTAAAGGCCAATGAAGTATATTCTGCATAACTTTCAAGATTATCAAATCCAAGGTAATCAAGTTTTTCTTGCAATTTTTTATTTTCCATCTCTGATAATTTTTCCTTTTCCAGCAATTTTAAAAATAGTGCTTCATCAAAATTATAGCCTTTGTCTCTAGAAACTGATGCAAATCTTTTTAGTTGTTTGTTAGTAAGTTGTTTCAGATTTTGCCCTGTATTATTCCTATTCAGGTATTCAAGAGTAAATTCAGCTTGGTTTGTCTGACAATGTTCTATTAATTCAGTTAATCCCTTGTCATCCGAACATCCTGCAATTAATGCAATACATAAAAACGTGCTGATAATTGTATAATGAATTTTCATGGTACCCATTTTTTGAAGTCATCACCTACTCTTTCGGTTTTTCGGTTTATCACGGTTACTCGTTTGTTTCATGTCGCTTTTCACTTTCACATACACGACGTCGGAGGGTCAGTCCGATTTGACAAAACTTAATTTATTGGTAAAAATAAGCAATTAGAAAGTTAAAAGCATAGATTCGAAGATTAAAAGAAAATTTTAATTCTGTGAAATACCTGTCAAGCCTTCCATGTGGTCAAAAGAACTGTTCCCTGAATCCGGAAAGCTATTGGTTACTGGTAAGTAAAGGTTGGTTGCAAATATGTTAATATGAACCATCCGTGAATTAATTTGGCAAATACTTTTTTTATCTTGTAATACTATTATACATTTGCAGCTTGTGCAAAACGGGGGCATATGGATAGTGTCTCCATGTTTTATTACTTTTTTCGTATACCAAAGATCATTAACAATGATGACTGAGCAGGTTATACGAACGTTGAGCGAGGGAAGAGGGTTTGATTGGCGAAGTATCCCAATGTTCGTCTTCCATTGCACAGATGCAGTCAGGAGAACGATTAACTGATGGCGATTTCTCCCTGATACTCCGACTAAAACCTTCACTGCCAGCGTTACAAATTACACATGTCATTCCCGGCTTATGCAAACGGGTACACAATCATTGTGTGCCTGCCTGCAAGCGGCTTAATTATGGGTTTTAAGAAATTGCAGCATATATGAAAGTGGAACAGCTTGTTAAGGAAAGAATTCTTGTGCTGGATGGCGCCATGGGCACCATGATCCAGCTGGAAAATTTAGCAGAACAGGATTTCAGGGGCACCCGGCTTGAAAAGCATCCCCATGACCTGAAAGGCCTGAATGATATTCTGGTGCTTTCACAACCTGCCATGATCAAAAAATTACACAAGCAATACCTGGATGCAGGGGCCGATATTATAACCACCAACACCTTCAATGCCAATGATTACGGGCTCAGGGAATACGGTGTAGCATCTCTTGTTTATGAAATCAATTATAAAGCGGCAGAACTGGCTGGAGAAATTGCGGAACAATACAATAAGGCAAATCCCGATAAACCCCGATTGGTTGCAGGAAGTCTTGGGCCCACCGGTAAAACTGCCTCCATGTCACCTGAAATTCACAATCCGGCATACCGTGAGGTAAGTTTTGACAGCCTGGCAGAGGCTTATGAAGCACAGGTAAAAGGGCTTACAGATGCCGGAGTTGATTTACTGCTTGTGGAAACGGTGTTCGATACACTGAATGCCAAAGCAGCCCTTTATGCAATTAACAAAGTGCTTCGGAAAAAGAATATGCGAATTCCGGTAATGGTATCTGTGACCATTGATGAAAGTGGACGGAGTCTGTCGGGGCAAACGGTCGAAGCATTTTATAACTCCGTTTACCCTTTCGGTGTTTTTTCAGTGGGGATCAATTGTTCTTTCGGGGCAGATAAAATGTTGCCATACCTGGAACGACTTTCGGTGAAATCGGAGGTGGCCGTAAGTGCACACCCCAATGCAGGCTTGCCCAATGAACTGGGCGAATACGATCAGTCTCCGGAAATGATGGCTTCCCAGGTTGAAAGCTTTTGCGAAAATCAATTTGTAAACATCGCAGGAGGTTGCTGCGGCAGCAGGCCGGAACATATAAAAGCAATTGCTGACCGGGTTTCCCGTTATTCACCACGCCGCTTTCGGGTGCCCTCCAGAACCACCCGTTTCAGCGGGTTGCAGTCAATCGGGGTAAAAGACAAAACCCCCGTGGTGTATATTGGCGAAAGGACCAATGTATCGGGCTCCAGGAAGTTTGCCAGGCTGATCCGTGAAGAAAAATACGAGGAGGCACTGGAAATGGCCCGGAGTCAGATACAGGAAGGCAGCAAGATGCTGAACATTAACCTTGACGAAGGCATGATTGATGCCCGTGAAGTGGTGAAAATATTTCTTAATCATCTGCAGGCTGAACCCGATATTGTCAACCTGCCGGTGATGATAGATTCTTCTGATTTTGAGGTATTGAAAAACGGCCTGAAATGCCTGCAGGGCAGGTCAGGTGTCAACTCCATCAGCCTTAAGGACGGGGAGGATCTCTTTAAAAAACGGGCAGAGGATTTGCACAGCCTGGGAGCTGTGGTGGTGGTGATGGCTTTTGATGAAAAAGGCCAGGCCGATACATTTGAACGCAAAACTGAGATCTGTCGCCGGGCTTACCAGATACTGACCCGGGAGCTGAACATCCCTCCGGAAGACATTGTGTTTGATCCGAATGTGCTGACCATCGGAACAGGGATTGAATCACACAACAATTATGCAGTGGATTTCATCCGTTCGGTTGAGTGGATCAGGAAGAATCTGCCCTATGCAAAAGTAAATGCCGGTATCAGCAATGTTTCCTTTGCGTTTCGCGGGAATGATGCCCTGAGAGATGTGATCAATTCGGTGTTTTTACACCATTGTGAACAGGCCGGGTTGGATTTTGCGATTGTGCATCCTGCGAGGATTACCCCCTACCGGGATATTCCTGAAAACCTGCTTGCGCCGGTCGAAGATCTGATATTCAACAGGCGGGAGGACGCCACTGATCGTTTGGTCGGGCTTGCGGGTGAGTACCAGGGGAAAGTGCAAACAAAAGAGGATACCGATGGCTGGCGGGAACTGCCGGTTAAAGAACGCATTGCCTGGGCCATGCAAAAAGGCCTTTCAGCCTATATTGAGGAGGACATCAGTGCTTTGAGAGGCCAGTATGACAAAGCCCTGGACATTATCCAGGGTCCCCTGATGGAAGGCATGAACCGGGTGGGAGAGTTATTCGGGTCTGGTCAGATGTTCCTCCCGCAGGTGATCAAGAGTGCCCGTTTCATGAATAAGGGGGTGGATCTGCTTAAACATGATGTGGAGCGCGAAAACAAGGCCTCTGCAGCATCTTCCGGGCAGAAGAAAAAAATCCTCCTGGCCACCGTGGAGGGTGATGTGCATGATATCGGTAAAAATATTGTGTCTCTGGTACTCGGGTGCAACAATTATGAAGTGAAAGACCTTGGGGTTATGGTGCCGAAGAACAGGAT
>SKUN01000015.1 GCA_007129945.1 Bacteroidales bacterium | reverse complement strand
TCCTTCGACGTTACCCCCGACAATAAGCAGATCATTGCCGTTTCCCTCGCTGACGTGGACAATTTATTCATGGCCGATATTCCGTGGGATTAAACAGATAAACGATATGGAAAGAAAAATAATCCCAGTCCTTTTTTTGCTGTTCCTTTTGATTTCGGTTTTTCTGAGTATCGAATTGAAAAAAAGCAAGGGTGAGTTGAACGATTTTCAAAGAGAAAGTGAATCCCTTATCATTCAAAAACAGGAAAATTTTTATGCCAATGCCTGGTATCGGGAGTTACTTTACCTCAACATCTCGAACAACGGTAAGGTAGCTTCCATTCCGCTTGCTCAAGCACCCAAAAAGGTAAGGCTCACCTCACTCCTTCCAGTAGTTTTCCTCAAGAACGGCTTTTGCACCTCTTGTGTAAAGGACGTACTACCAAACCTGATAGACAAATTAAACCAATCGGGAGAGTTCTTAGTGGTTTCGCACGCCAACAACAATGCTGTAATTGAGACAATGCTATCTGAGGGGGATATCAACCATAGGGTTATCTGGCACGATGATTACCTCTATGGCAGATATAACATCGAATACGACGCCGAGCTTCTCTTTATCGATCAGCAAAACCGCATCGCAGGCATAATCCCCCTTGAGTACCTGAAACTTGAAGGCTTGTTTGACGAGCTTTTAAAGCGGTTCCTGGCGGCAGAATAAGCAAACAATTTAATCCTAAACATATTGCAAAATAATGATCAAAAACATAAGTTCGTAAACGATTTTATTTATTTTTACAATAAACAAAAAAAGCTGCACCACCAACCACCGGCCAGTGTGGCATGTTATATTCAACACCCAAACACCCATCCCTGATGATGCGCATTCTCTTACCGCTCATATTGTTAATACTGGCGGGCTGTTCAGGCACCGAAGATT
Organism: Bacteroidales bacterium; assembly: GCA_007129945.1. Classification (GTDB taxonomy): domain Bacteria; phylum Bacteroidota; class Bacteroidia; order Bacteroidales; family UBA7960; genus PUPG01. Next base: position 19,267 of record SKUN01000015.1, on the reverse strand, counting down.
ACTCCCAGACCCAGGAGGTTGACGAACGTTCGGCGGCCACTCCTTTTGTTACCCCGGTTGAGGTGCTCGAATTGCAATTGACCCCGTTCATGCGCGAAGTTGTCAGCAACGGCAAGTTGCGCGCCAAACGGCAGGCCCGGATTTCTCTGCCTTTTGCCGAAACCCTGGTGGCGGTAGATGTTGCGAATGGGCAACAGGTTTCTGCCGGGCAAATGTTGGCAAGGCTTTGTACCATGCAACTGGAGAGACGACTTGTACAGGCGCGCCTGGCTGTTGACGAGGCCGAAATAAACCTGAGAGACCTGCTGCTGGGGCGAGGCTATACCCTGTCAGACAGCTCCTCCATGCCGTCCGAAACGTGGCGGCTGGCTACCATGCAGTCGGGCTACACCCGCGCCCGCAACGAAGTTCGCACCATTGAAGAGGACATTGCCCGCTCAACCATACGGGCGCCTTTCGCAGGGGTTGTGGCGAATCTTGAGGTAAAACCCTACGAAATGTCCAATCCGGGCAATCCCCTTTGCGTGGTGATTGACAACTCGGCCTTCGTGGTCGACTTTCCGGTAATGGAAAACGAATTACCCATGGCCACCCCCGGAAACCGTATTGGCGTAAGTACCTTTGCCAATCCCGGTGTTTCGTTTGACGGCACCATTACGCAGGTCAACCCCGTGGTCGACGAACACGGTCGCGTGCAAGTTACCGCAACACTGGCCGGCAACAAGGAACTGCTTGATGGCATGAACGTAAACGTGCTCATTTCAAGCAGCGTGCCCAACCAAATGGTCGTGCCACGACAAGCGGTGGTATACCGAGATAACCTCACGGTGCTTTTCAAGTACGTTGACGGCAAGGCAGAATGGACCTACGTGAACATCATTGACCAAAACAGTACCCATCTGAGCGTGGTACCCAACCCCGACAGGGTTGCCTCTTTGGCCCCCGGCGACACGGTGGTGATAAACGGCAACATGAATCTCTCACACGGTGCACCGGTAGAAATTTCCAACACCCCTTAGTATATGGTTTCATTCTTGATACGTCGTCCGGTAGCTGTTTTGATGGTACTCACGGCATCCCTGGTTCTTGGGGTGGTGGCAATGCGCATGCTGCCGGTTTCATTGGTGCCCGATGTGGACATACCACGTATCAGCGTGCAGGTATCGGCACCCGAAATGTCGGCATCTGAACTCGAAAATACCATCATGCAGCCATTGCGCAGCAACCTCATGCAGGTAAACAACCTGGAGGAACTCCGCTCGCAGGCCAACGACGGCAACGGAAGCGTAACCCTGCACCTTAGCCACGGTACCAACATTAACCTGGCATACATCGAGATAAACGAGCTCGTCGACAGGGCGGTGGCCGCAATGCCACGTGGTACCGAAAGACCGGCAGTGCTGAAGGCAAGCGCATCAGACATACCGGTTTTCTACCTCGACCTAAGCCTCAGGAACGGGGAGAGAAACATGACCCGGTCGCAGTTTTTTGAACTCGGCAGCTTTGCCGACGAGGTGATACGACGAAGGCTCGAACAGCTGCCTCAGGTAGCAATGGCCGACATCAGCGGCCGTACCTTCAGCGAAATAGTGGTGAAGCCCGACAACGCCTTGCTCGAGGCCATGAATATACCGCCAACAGTCATCGAGAACACCATAGCCGCTGCAAACATGAGGTTCGGAAACATTATCCTGCGTGATTTGCAATTCCAGTACCATGTCAGGGTAGGCCACAATATGGTTGATGCAGCCGATATCGGCAATCTTTACCTCAACCACGAAGGCCGGATCTGGCAGGTGAAAGATCTGTGTACCATCGAAACATCAACGGCGGAACCCCAGGGAATGGTTCTGTCCAACGGCCGGAGGTCGATAACCATGGCCATCGTGAAGCAGGGCGATGCCCGTATGCAGGACTTCAAGGAAAACCTGCACTCCCTGGTCGGGCAGCTCGAAACCGACTACCCGGAGCTACAATTCACCATTTCACGCGACCAGACCAAACTGCTGGACGCTACCATAAGCAACCTTTCCCAAACACTGCTCATCGGGGCATTGCTGGCCTTCGTGGTTATGTTTCTTTTCCTGCGCGACCCCCGTTCGCCGTGGATCATTGTTGTATCGGTTCCGGCAGCTTTGGTGGTTTCGTTGCTGTTTTTTTACTTTGTCAACCTGTCAATCAACGTGGTGTCGGTGTCGGGTCTCATCCTTTGTATCGGGCTCATGATCGACAACTCCATCATTGTCATTGACAACATAACCCGTTATCGCCGAAAGGGGCTGAGTCTTCATGATGCATGCGTGGCAGGCACCAACGAGGTATTTACCCCGCTGCTAAGTTCGGTACTTACCACTTGTTCGGTATTCGTGCCCCTGGTGTTCCTGGGGGGCGTGGCCGGGGCGCTGTTCTTCGACCAGGCAATGGCGATAACCATTGGCTTGTTTGCCTCCCTGGCAGTTGCCATGATAGTGATTCCGGTAATTTACCACATCCTTTACCGCAAGGCAAACGTAAGAAGCAATGGCCTTACCCCCACCAGGAAGGTTTGGTTCGATTACCAATCTCTTTACACCAGGGTTTTCAAGGCCGTTATGCGCAGGCAGGGCATTGTCTGGGGTTTGGTGGTGCTGTTGCTTGCATCCCTGTATTTCACTTTCACTTTCGTGGAAAAGGAAAACCTGCCGCGCACCGAGCGCAAGGCGGCATTGCTTTGGATCGACTGGAACGCCAACCTGAACATTGACGAAAATAAAGACAGGATTGAGACAATGCTTGATGCCATTGGCTCCGGTGCCGTGCAAACCAACGTGTTGGTGGGCCGGCAACAATTCCTGCTGCAGAACCAACACCAGCTTACACCCTCCCAGGCCCTGGTATATATCGAAACCGAAAGCCAGGAACAGATTCAACAGATGGAGCAAGCTGCCACAGGGCATTTCAGCTCAAAGTATCCCAACGCCTTGTTGAACGTCCTCCCCGAAGACAACATCTTCGATATGGTTTTCGGAGAGACCATGGCACCCTTGCAGGTGCGACTGAAACCCACCCGCGATTTGGGGTCCGAAGGGCACAAGGCTGTTTCAAACATGTTGGAGAAGATGCAGGAGGCCCTTCCGGACGTGACAATCGACCCCTTGCCCCTTAACCAGATCATGGTGCTTGAAACCAATATGCAAATGCTTGCATTGCACCAGGTTGATAAACCGGCACTGGTAACAGAACTCAGGCGAATGTTAAACCAAAACCAGGTGGCCCGGTTGCTCGATGGCAGGGCTGCGGTACCAATAAACGTAGGGGCAACCCAAAGCGATTTCTTCGCAAACCTTCCGAAGGCCTTTGTAAAGAACCGGAATGGAATAAACGTTCCGGTGTCGTTGCTTGTAAACGTAAGCACCGACTTGGCCATCCCGAGCATAATTGCCGGTCTCGAAGGCCCTTACTTTCCGGTTGACCTTAACATTGCGCAAGACCAGTTAAACCCCGTCACCTCATCTGTAAATGAACTGGTGCAGGCCGACAACACCTTTGAGGTTGATTACGCCGGAAGTATTTTTTCACGGCAGGAACTTGCAAATCAATTGTTGGTAATTGGTATCATAGCCCTGTTGTTGCTGTTTTTCATACTTGCGGCTCAATTCGAATCTTTGTTGCTGCCGTTTATCATACTCTTTGAGGTGCCGGTGGCAACCGCCGGTGCCATGCTGGTGCTAATGGCAACCGGACAGACCCTGAACCTGATGTCGATGATCGGTCTGGTGGTCATGGCCGGAATCATCATCAACGACAGTATATTGAAAATAGCTACCATTAACCGCCTCCTGCGTACAGGAGCTCCCATACTAAGGGCGCTCATGGAGGCCGGTCACATAAGGCTGAAAGCCATAATCATGACCAGCATCACAACCATATTGGCTCTCTTGCCGATACTTTTCATATCCGGCATAGGAGGCCAGATGCAAAGGCCACTGGCCATTGCCATAATGGCAGGCCTGGCAATAGGTACAATGGTGAGCCTCTACCTGCTCCCATCGCTTTACTACTTGATTTACAGGTTAAAAAAATATAATCGCCAGAAATAAGCCCGGCAACCATGCGTTTTCCACCTTTTTCAATAATCATCACAATAGTTGCCCTTTCGGTGGTGGGCATTGCATTGGCTCCGGGCCTGGGTATAAGGCTGCACCCTTCCGCCCACTTACCAACCGTCAACGTCAATTTTAGCTGGCCCGGAGTGCCGGCACTCACCGTTGAGCGCGAGGTTACCTCCAGGATTGAGTCAGCATTGGCAACCATGAAGGGCATTGAAAAAATGACCTCGTTGTCGAGGCAGGGGCAGGGCTCCATTACCCTGAATCTGAAAGAAGGTGTTGATGTTGAGATGGCCCGTTTCGAAATGGCCTCACATATCCGGCGGTTGTTTCCCCAATTACCCGACAATGTCAGTTACCCAAGTGTTTCTACTCAAGGAGTTGCCGGGCAAACCAGGGTGCTGATGTCGTATCGGATCATTGCTCCTGAGCAAACCGCATTGATCGAGGATTACACCACCAAAACCATAATACCTGCCCTTTCGCGAATTGGCGGCTTCCAGCATGCCATGCTGCACGGGGTAACGCCGCTGGAGTATCGCCTTGAGTTTGACTCCCGGAATCTGCGTACAATGGGAGTTACGGTTGACGAAATACAAAGTGCCATTGCCGGTTACTTCTCAACAAATGACCTCGGAATGGTAACCGTGGTGCATGAAGATAAGGCCAACGAAATAATGCCATTGGTTATCAGGGCAAACCGCAACCTTGATGAGTCCTGGGAAAACATCCCGGTAAAAGCAACCGGAAACACCATAGTTTATCTCAACCAGCTGGCAACTGCCAGACTGGTTCAGGCAGAGCCGAACAGTTACTATCGCATAAATGGTAAAACAACCGTGGTGCTCAACATTTTTGCGCAAGAAGGGGCCAACCAACTGGTAGTTGCCGGCGATGTGAGGGCCGTAATGGATGATTTAAAGGGGAAGATGCCCACGGGCTGGAGCGCTACAGTAACCTCCGACAATACACACCACATACGCAAGGATCTTAGCAGGGTAACCTATCGTATGGTATTCTCATTTGTGATATTAATGCTTTTCGTGGCCATTGTTACGCGCAAATCAAGGTACTTGCTGATGATACTTGCCACGGTTCTGGCCAACCTGGCCATAGCCATCATACTTTACCGCTGGCTGGGAATAGAGATACACCTTTACTCACTGGCAGGTATCACGGTTTCATTCGGGATGATGATCGACAACAGCATTGTAATGATTGAGCACATGCGCACGAGGGGCAACCAGAAAGCCTTCCTGGCCATCCTGGCGGCAACGGCTACCACCATTGGAAGCCTGTCGGTGATTTTCCTTTTGGGACGCGACCAGCAACTGCAGTTCCGTGATTTTGCCATGGTGGTGATGGTTAATCTCTTCGTTTCACTGGGAATCGCTTTGTTCTTTATCCCATCGCTATTTAAGGTATTGAGGCTGGAATTAAAAGAATCGCAGAAATCTTATAAACTTGCCCGGATACGGGTAAGAATCTGGCGGACATATCTTTGGTTCGTGATTGCTTCCCGTCGTTGGCGGTGGGTTAGCCTGGTAGTGTTCCTCCTTGTTTTTGGGATACCGTTGCACATGCTGCCCACCAGGGTTGAAGGTACTTCTCTTGCATCTGACGCGTATAACCAAACCATAGGCAGCAGGTTTTACCAGGAAACACTGAGGAAACCGCTTGAAGTCGCTCTGGGGGGTACGTTCAGGCTATTTTCCCAATATGTTTTCGAAAGGTCATACTTTTCCGACCCCGAACGCACCACACTGAACGTAACAGCCTCAATGCCCGATGGGGCCACCCTCGAACAAATCAACCAGGCCGTTATGCAAATGGAGGATGAACTTAGCCTGTATGACGAAATAGACCAGTTTCGGACCAGCATAAGCTCGCGCACCCAGGCCAGGATTACAATTAGCTTCAAGCCTGAATACGAAAAAGGTATTTTTCCGCACATTCTCAAAAACACCTTGATTCAGAAAGCAATCAGCATTGGGGGTGCCGAATGGGGTGTGTGGGGTGTGGGCCAGGGTTTCAGCAACCGGCTGGGGAGTGGCGGCGGTGGCAGGGCCATTACCCTTACCGGATACAACTACGATCTTCTTTACCGGTATGCCGGAATATTGACGGAAAGGGCCAGGCAAAACCGACGGGTTTCCCAGACAACCATTACCGGTGGCGATTCGTGGTACAGTGCTCCCCTCATGGAGTTCTACATGGACGCCAACCCGCGTAGACTTGCCGCAGCCAACCTTACATTGGCACAGGTGCACAGCCAGCTTGAACAACTCGTAATGAGCAGGCCATCCAATACCGTATACGTGCACAATCAACCCGTGGCAATAAGATTGGTGCCTGACCAGTATATGGAATATCACCTGTGGGATCTGGAACACAGACCACTATATATAAACAACCAGTTCTTTAAACCTGGTGAGTTGCTGAGCCTGAGCAGGAGAGCGACAGGCAACAACATCTACAAGGAAGACCAGCAATACCACATACGGTTCAACTTCACTTTTCTGGGCCCTCCTGCACTTGAGGCCCGGGTAACCCGGGAACTGTCTGAGTATATCATTCAAGAAATGCCCATCGGGTTTTCGGCAAGCAGCCCCGGGTTTGACTGGAGTGTCGAAAAGCAAAACTACTTCCGCCTGATACTCCTTGTTGTGGTTATCATATTCTTTGTTTGCTCCATATTGCTGAACTCGCTGTCGCAACCCCTGGCGGTGCTGTCGCTGGTTCCTTTTTCCTTTTCGGGATTATTCCTCACCTTTTACCTTTTCAACCTGAACTTTGACCAGGGAGGATGGGCTTCGTTCATATTGCTCAGTGGCCTGGCAGTCAATGCAGGGCTTTACATTCTGAATGACTACAACAATATGATCAGGGAAACGGCCAATCCCGATCAGACCAGGACTTACCTGAAGGCATTCAGACACAAGATCACCCCGGTACTGCTTACCATCCTGTCTACAATCATCGGTCTTATCCCTTTCGTGGTGGGAACCAGGGAGCCTTTCTGGTTCGCCTTTGCCGCCGGCACCATTGGAGGGCTGACATTCAATATTCTGGGTATTTTTCTACTCTTCCCGGCTTTTGCCAGTTTGAGAATTGGTTCCGGAAGGGACACCCGCGTAGCAAAGTAGAGTTATTGGCGCCAAATCAGATGAGTTCTGCTTTCGGAAAAACAAACACTACATGAAAAACGTGAATTCATTATACTTATCCGGTTTACTTATAAATTAGGGTTGCGGAACCGTTAAAGCATCCTTGTTGCATATATGTTGCCAATATTTTCTTTATTATTGCTATTGCTTAAATAACGACAGAAACAAACCAATTCTCACAGCAATGGAAAAATCTGCCACCATCGACTTAAAAAAAGAGCATAAAACTACGCTGGAAACGCCCAGGTATAAGTATAGTCTCATTGCCAGGATGTTTTTTGCCGGGATGGACCTGGTTGCCGGAAAGAAAGACAACCTGTCCAAGGCAAAGCTCCTGGAGATTCTGGCCAGTATCCCCTACCGCGTGTGGGAAATCCGCCATTACCTGAAGCTGACCAGGAAATTCCGCAATGGTAAAAGGATCAAAGAGGTCAAGAATGTGATTGACTGGGGCCGTGAGGCCCAGGACAACGAGTATACCCACTTGCTGGTGATCCACGAAAAGATGAAAGAGGACGGAATGAAAGACAAGTGGTACCTGAGTCCGTTTGTTACATTTTTTGCGGTACTCTCTTACGTGATCATCTCCAAAACAATGGCTTTTTTCAACCAAAAAAGGGCTTTTCTTTTCAATGCCGAATTTGAGAACCATGCCGAATCCGTATATGCCCATTTGATATTAGACAACCCACAGTGGGAGGAACAAAAACTCAACAATGCTTTTGTAAAGCAATATGCAGACGTTGACACATGGGCGGATGTATTCAGAAGAATCATGCTGGATGAACGTGACCACATGAACCACAGTTTCGAATTCTGCGGACGGCCTGAGATGGTGCAGGAATATGAGGGGATGCCGTCGGGTTATTCAAAACCCAGGCTGGCCAACCCGGTTAAATCCTGACGCACCCTCTGTCCGCACCCATCGCCCGACAATGGATCATAAATACAGGGGATGACCCCATCAAAAAACAGCCACCCGCAAAACCACGCGGATGGCTGTTTTTTTTCTTAAAGAAACGATGCAGATACTTCTGCAACATTCATGACCTGATTACTCAAGCGGGAGCAGTACAGTGTCAATCACGTGAATGATGCCGTTGGATGCGGTGATGTCAGCAGCAATAATGTTCACTTCCTGTCCGGCGATATCAGTGATCACGCCACTGGAGTTTACGGAGAAAGTCTCACCCAGAATGGTTGTGATGCTGCGGGGATTGCGGGGAGGAACGACGCTGTTTGCGGCACGACGGCCTGCAACAACGTGGTAGAAGAGAACATCCAGTACCAGGTCTGCCGGCAGGTCAGTGATCCCATCAACTCCCAGTGACTCATAAAGTCCTTCAAAGGCCTCGTTTGTCGGGGCAAATACAGTGTACTGATCAGTTCCGTTAAGGAAAAGCTCAACCAATCCGGCATCGAGTTCCTCATCCACATAAGCCAGGGCACTTACAAGTTCATCAAATCCGGCACCAATGGCTATTTCTGCAATGGATTCACCGCCTGGAGCGGGAACAGCAGGCACACCCGCATTGGCGATTGATCCGCGTGCACTGTTCATTTGCTGACCTACGGATCCGTTTTCGCCGGAACCATTTTCGGGAGCCAACGGCAATAACACCGCGTCAATTACATGGATGATGCCATTGGAAGCGGAAATGTCGGCAGCCGTAATATTGACCGTTTGTCCGGCAATGTCAATGATCTCTGCACCTGATGTCACGGAGAAACTCTCACCCAGAAGGGTTGAAATGGTCCGGGGACGGCGGGGCGGAACAACGCTGTTGGCGGCACGGCGGCCTTCAGCAACGTGGTAGAAGAGGACATCCAGTACCAGTTCGGCCGGCAGATCACTGATTTCATTAACTTCCAGTGCAGCGTACAGGCCTTCAAATGCCTCATTGGTGGGAGCAAATACAGTAAACTGATCCGTTCCGTTAAGGAAAAGGTCAACCAATCCGGCATTAAGGTTCTCATCGACATAAGCCAATGCACCTACCAGTTCATCAAATCCTTCGCCGATTGCTATTTCTGCAATGGACTGGGTTCCGGGAGCCGGAGCCTGACTGTTGTTTTCTGTTACATCAAACGAGCTTTCAACATTTGCAGTTTCTCCATTTAATTGCATATCATCCTTTTCACAGGATACAGCAATAAATGCCAATGCGGACAACAAGAGCGCTTTAAAGGCCAGTTTGCGTCCGGGGTTCATGGTTTTGTTCTTTTTCATGATAAATGATTTTTAAATTAATGGTTTGGTTTTAACACAAGCATAAACCCCGGTCGTGATTTTTTGTTCATTATTTATTTCATTTGATTAAACATTTTTATACTTTATTAACAAATGAATTTCTAACTAATTTATGTTTTTATATTGTTTTTAAAGTCTTTCAAGTCATTCATCCGCTATTTTTCTCAATTATAATGTTTAATATTTTAGTATAATTATTCAACCAAATTATTAAACAAGCCATCGCTGCATTGTGACCCGGTACCTGAATAATTGTTTATCTTAACGATGACGTCAAAAGGAATAACGGATTTTTGTATACAGCATGTCATTGTCGCTGAACTGACCAAAACGACCCTTGTCTCCCAGAAAAAGATTAACCCCGAAAAGCACTTCAAACCCATCGGCAAAATCATAACTCACAGATGGCCGCAGCAATGCATCACCATTGTTCAGGCCGATGTAAGAAAATAACTCTACCCACAATTTTTCGCGAAAATATTCTTTCCGGGCCATCAGGGTCAGGGTATGGATAAGTTGATCCTGCCGGATCGTCTCTTCATGTTTCAGAATATATTCCTGGATGAACTGAGCGTTCAATGCCCAGTCGCCAGGAGTAAGATCCACGCCTGCCATATAATGCAGGTAGTTCTTCTCCAGCAGTCCCCCGGAAATATCGGGGTCAGTGCCCTGAAAATACTTCCCCCCATAGTAAGCAGCCTCACCCCGCAGCACAAGACCACCCACCGGAAGACTGAAGCTACCTCCGCCCATCATCAGCCGGTGATGCTCGGGCCTGACCGTCAGGCTATCCGGCTCACCGCTGCCAGGGTTAAGATGCGGAGTCAGATGCAGGGCCGGATCATCATCCCAGAAGTAACCTCCCACCAACTCCAGATCAAGGCTGGAACCCAGCACAGAATAACGGAAAAATACTTCACTGTTATCCACGCGGGCTGAAACTTCTCTGGCCGATTCATCCAAAACAGGTTTCACAGGAAAGGGCATTTCGGGGCGCCAGATGGATTCCGGACCGGGTTCTTTGGTCGGAGTAAATACCGGAATCCATGACAGTTCAAATGTGTGCATACCCGTATAGTAGTTCAGGCGAAAAGCGGTAACACCCATCCGTATCTCATCAAAATCAGGCAGTAGAAACTCTCGCATATCCTTTGGGGAAACCACATCGGTGATAAACACACCCTCTGCTTTTCCATAAATGATCTGTTGTTTTCCTATCCTGATATCTATATGATCAAAATACATGGAAAGGTAGGCTTCCCTCACACCCAGCTCCAGTTCATCATCAAAATAATGATACATATAAGGATTGACTAAGAATGCGGTACGGCTGCCTCTTCCGGACAATTCCAGGTTCAGGGTGTTTTGCAGAATGGAAAAATCCTGATCTCCGCCCGTTAGCAAACCAGTATAATTTCTGGCATACCCTGACCAGCGAATATGATCACTGGCCTGGCTGGCGGCAGGTAACAGCATTCCCAGAATCAGCACGAAAAAATATGTCCGTTTCATAATAGTTGGCTGTTAAAGTCCTCGCGACATCATCCGTTCAGTAAACATGTTTTCCGATACACCGGTATTTATCTGTACATCATTCAACTCCATAATAGTACGGTGATCGCGCTGTACATCATGCATCTCAGAATGTGTGATAATATCAAAACCGGATATATGCTCATGATTCTTCACAGTCAAAACCTTGAGCAAGTCACCATCCCGGTCATAAAACTCTTTCTGCACCCCGATCAAAGTCTCCCTGTCGATCCAGGTAACAGTCCGGCTGTACAAATAATCTGGGTCTTTGGATTTACTTTCCACCACATAGCAATCCAGGCCGTCAATGGTTTCGTCAGGCAAGCGTTCGTGGGTATCATCATCAGGATGCCGGTCTCCGAGATCATCATAGGTGAAGTCCGAACCCATGAAGCGGTCGGTTTTACTATCAGAAGATATTCGGCGCACCCGGCGTATGGAAGGAAGATATATCCACTGGTCGTCGTCACTTCCGTCCGCATAACTCCAGTTCATGAACGAGGTATCTGTCACATCTGCCGGGGAAGTAAAGAACATGATACTCTTTTCCACCTCACCGAGATCCTTCATAAACTGCCTGATCTCCCGGACTCGCTGATCACCGCGTGAGTTGATCAGGGTCATTGTGAGGCTTGATTCCTGGTCATCGCCCTGGGGGCGGTAGTAAACCTCTTCTATAATTTCTTTACCACTCATCGACTGAGCGAAAGTTGCGTGAAAGCCCGCAGTCATCCAGACTGCCAATGCCATCAGAATAATTTTAGTATACATAGCTCAATGGGGTTTATGGGTTACACATAGTATTGCATTTAATTATCTCTTGCGGTTTTGTTGTGCCTGAAAAAGAGCCGGGTTTTGTTCAGCAACACCAACATGATGGTAAGTGTGCCGACAAAACTGGTGAACATGTTCATAGAAACCAGGGCTCCCAGCTCCCTGTTGGGAGGAAATACACTAAATAAAAGCACCAGGAAACCTGCGATAACCACAATGGCATTAAAGCTGATGGCCCTTCCGGTATGGTTCATGGTTTTTTGGGCAGTCAGGTATTTGTCACCGGTATTCCTGGCATTCACCCGGTATTGCTGCAAAAAGTGAACGGCATAATCAATTCCGATTCCAATTGCGATGCTTGATAACAAAGCAGTGGTGGTATTTAGCGGGATGTTCAGAAATCCCATCACCCCAAAACCGATCAATGCGGTAATCGTAATGGGTACAGCCCCGATCAGGCCTACGCGGATATTTTTGAACATCAGAGACAGCAGAATTACAATCAGCACAAGGGAAATGACCAGGCTTTTGATCTGGCCCTCGAGTATCAGGTCTGTAAAGACAAGACCTTTGTATCCACTGCCCGCGTAGTTCAATTCCACGCCCAACTCATTAAAATCCGGTTCGTAACGATTGATCGCATCCAGCACGGAATGAATGGCGATGCTGTTGTCACTTTTCAGCTGAAAAGTCAGGTTGCCTCTGGCATAATTGTAATCTACAATCCGGTTCAGATTATCCGGATCGCCTGACATTTCATACAGTAAAAGGTATTGAGCCACCATCTCTCTGGTTTCCGGAATCGTGTAGTAACTTTCCCGGTCTTCGTGCATTACCTTATTCATTCGCTTCAGGTAGTCAGTAATGCCAAAAGAGTTGCCCACAACATCAAGTTCGCTTTCCACCTCTTCCTGCAACTGATCCATCAGACGGAGAACTCCAGGCTCCTTGAATACATCGTATCCGTCTTCACCGGCATCCAGCACAAGGTTCAGGTTGGTGGTGCCTCCGAAGTACTCATTGATATAGGCATCGGTTTGCACGATATCGCTGTCCTGTTCAAACTTGTCAAGAAAACTCGAATTGATCCAGACACGCTGCATGCCGATAAGAGACAATACGATAATGACCGCTGCCCCGAGTATGGACAGGTATTTGCGTTTGAGCACGCCCCTGGTCAGGGTGGCGGCCATCGGATGGACGCTGGCTTCCCGGGTTTTCCTACCCGGCTTATTTTTGGGCAAACCAACCAGCATCAGGGCGGCTGGAATAAACACAAGGGAAAACAGCATGGCGGTCATCACCCCAAAGGCGGTAAAGACGCCAAAATAACGGATGGGCAATACTTCGGAGGTAAGCAATGAGAGGAAACCCACTGATGTCGTCACAGAGGTCATCAGCACTGGTTTCCACATATGACCCGTCATATCTGCAATGGCCTCTTTTTTCCCGGCACCGGGGTTGTTCTGCCGGAAAAGCTGCATATGGCTCAGCAGGTGGATGCCATCAGCCACGCCTATGGCAATCAACATCACCGGCATCAATGTGGTAACAGCGTAAATGGGAATTCCCAGCAGTGCCATAAGACCAAACGCCCAGATCACACTGAACAACACCACCAGCATGGTAAGCACAGTACCTTTTGCGGTTCGCAACATTACCCATAAACTGACCACAATCAACACCAATACAATGGGCAGCATGCGTTTCATATCTGCCGGGGCCAGCAATGCCATGGTTCCCTCCACGATTGGCCGGCCTGCCACCCTGATATCGATCTCTTCAGTTTCTGAAGCCGCACACACATCAAGAATATGTTCGTAAAACTCCAGGGTAAATACATCGTCCTCAATTTCGGCGATGATCAGCGCTACCTTCCCGTCTTTTGAAACTGTCCGGCCGTGCACCATTTCGTTGTCTTCCACAGCCTTTCTCAGTGACCTCAGTGCCTCTTCAGATTCGGGAACCGTTGTATAGAAGTCTTTTACTTCAAGACCATATTCGCTTCCTACAATGTTCTCCGCTGTGTACAGAGATGTGACATCATCCCGGCCAATCTCATCCATACGCCGGAAACGTTCAGTAAGGCTACGAAGGGTATCAAGGGTGGCCGGATTGTAGATGCTTTCTTCATGCGAAACAGCCACAATGATCCCATCCTTGATACCAAACCACTCCTCGGCCTGGTCACTGTAAATAAAGGCCGGATGATCCTGGGGCATGTATTCGTCCAGGTTGGTCTCCATGCGTGTATTCTGGGTCATTTCCCGGCCAAGAAACAACGAGATCAGCAAGGCAGCGAACAGCACGACTTTCGGGTAAGCCAATAATCTGTTTAATATTGAGCTCATGTTTGCATATTTAAATGTTAGTTAATGTAAACTAACCCATGTTTTTAAAAAAAATGTAACCCCCGTTACAATAACCCGCTTTGTTGCACAGGACGGGGTGCTTTGACCACCAGAATGCGTGCAGCCTGAGCCTGTTTAATGTCAGTGATCTTCATAATAAATTCCTTTACAGATTAAGCGATTGATTGATTGAATCAATAATTTTCCTTCTTTATTGATATCATAAGTATGACCGGAAAACCGCCATTGTTTAATGAAAAGCCGCAGGCTTCCCATAATCATCGTGGCAATATGCGATGCTTCAACATCGGTGCGAATTTCATTATTTTCCTGACCTTCATGGATTACACCTGCCAGCATGTTGAAATTATTGCCAATGATTTCTTTTACCTTTTGGGTCAATGCAGCATCCCCTCTGAATAACTCTTCAGAGAAGATTACCGTTACCAACGAGGGGGTTTGGGAAAATGAAGCAAAGTGTCTTGTAAACACGGTCTCTATTTTTTTCAGGGCCGGAAGATCCTTCTCAAACTCTTCACTGAAAAGTGCTTCAGTATTATTGCGGAATACCTCCAGAATGGCCAGGAGTATCTGTTCTTTGCTTTCATAATGCCGATAGATGGCGGGTTCAGATATCTTGATGGCTCCGGAAATATTTTTTATAGTCAATCCCTGGATCCCTTTATCATTAATGATATCCAGTGCCGCATCCACAATTTCTTTTTGCCTGGGTGTTTGCATAATATGACAGTTATAATTGTTATCAGGAACAAAGTTAGTAAACATTAACTAACTTGCAAACAATTTTACATTTTTTTTTGATCCCAGAGTCTGCCGGTCATTTCCCGTTCTTTTTGTACTTTCGTTTCGCATGCGGATCCTTTCATAACCCGATTAAAAAAACACTTAAAAACCAGAAACATACAGAATTAGTGATTTACGAATCAGCCATTGATCTCAGCCATTACTGGCTGCCCTTAATTGGGTTCGTTATAGGCATGTTGTCCACCATGGTTGGCGGCAACGGGGCTTTCTTTTTCCCCCCGATCCTCATTTTGTTCTTCCAGGTATCGCCCAGGGTGGCCATCGCCACTTCACTGGCAGCAGTAATTCCGATCGGGTTGGTGGGTTCGTTTGAACACTACCGGCGCGACAACATCAACCTGCCGGTCGGCATCCTCTTCGGTTCGGCCGGACTGGCAGGCGCGATCACCGGGGCATGGATCTCCAGCATCATGGAAACCGACACCCTGATCAGTACGTTCGGGGTTTACCTGGTCGCACTGGGCCTGCTGACCCTTTACAACCCAAAAAGCAGGCTCCGCGGGAGGGTACCTCCCCCCCACTCCTTCTCTGATTTCCGGCGTCAACAGGTTTTACTGATGGCTTCACTGGGGCTGACCGCAGGCGTTGTGGCCGGATTATTCGGAACCAGCGGAACCGCAACGGTCCTGGCCGGTCTCTTTCTCCTGCAGCTCCCCATTAAGCTTGTCATTGGTACTTCTGTCCTGATCGTATTCATCAATGCCCTGGCTGGTTTTGGCGGACACCTTATTGTGGGAGAGATCGACCCCGGGCTGATCCTCAAGCTGGGATCCGGGGCAGCCGCCGGCGCATTCCTGGGTCCCCGCCTGATTACCCGTATCCGGCCGGAAAGAAATGAAGGCCGGATACGCAATGTGTTCGCGCTGATTGTGATGGTGCTGGGTATCATTTTGCTGTTTCGGTAATGATAACACCCAATATATAAAGAAGTTGCTCTGGTACCGCTTAGAAAGAGCCTGAAATTATCAGGCTGAAAATCAGTTCGCGGGAAGAATTTTTCTTACTTTTGCTGCGTTATAAATAACATGATGAAGGAGTTAGAGCTAGGCGCAAAAATCGGAGAAGGGCACTTCAGGGAATGCTATGCCGTTAAGGGTGAGCCCGGGTTATGTGTTAAAAAGCTGAAACCCAATCTGACAATTCTGCAAAGGCTGCATCTGAATCTGCTCCGGAGAAAAATGAACCAGGATGAATACAATACTTACAGTAAATTGCCGGAAGCGCTCAAGCCTTACTTTAACCCGGTAATCCGGGCAGGCCGTGACTATCTTGTTACCAAACGCCTGATGGATTACGACGGGTCACATTCATTGCCCGTCAGCGACTACGAAAAAGTATCCAATAAGCAATTCTGGGAAGAAGTGGAAAAGATTGTGGCGTTGTTTGAGGCACACAATCTTTGGTTTTTTGATGCATTTCAGCTGGGCACCAATGTGTTTGTTCAACGTTTGTCTGAAGATCACTGGAGACCGGTTATTGTAGATTACAAAAGGCATGGTTGGAGGTCCTACCCCGCACAACTCAACTTGCTTTGCAATTCGGAGAAAAAAAAGAAATTTTACCGTAAGTATGAACGTTTTGTTGGTTTGTTTATGGGAGATACAGTATCCCGCTAATCAATTTTTCACCATTCCCGATCATACACACTCGATCCGGATCATTAATAAGTTCAAGTATGCATAAGCCTGCTGTTTGTTCGGGCCAGTCATCCCCCAAAAAAACCAACCCACTGCCCACTTTTTTTGACAGTACATTTGAGTGGTTTTACCGTTATGCAGCCAGTGGCGGTGTACCGGCATCCTGGTTCGGACCTGATTATTCAACCCTGCCGGGGAAAGCATCCGCCAGAGACCCCTTGCACCTGGAAATTGTCAGTCATTGCTGGAACTATGCCAATATTCTGACCTATCAGCTCAGTTCCCTGGTGCTGTTTCCACCAAAAGAAACCGTGGTGTGCATGACAGTGTATTACGAGCCCGGCGATAAACGAACCAGGAAGGTGCTTGATTACTTTGAAAAACAGCAGGTGGAAAACGTTCACTGGAACTTTTGCCCCTTACAGAAAGAATATTTACTCAGAAGGGCCATCGGCCGGAATCTGGCAGCAAGAAACACCAATGCCGACTGGATCTTTTTTACAGATTGCGATGTGTTGTTTCGTGAGCAGTCCATTGACCTGCTAAGCCAACAGCTTAAGGAACAGCCGAACCTGCTGGTTTACCCCCGCTTCCACATGGTATCGGAACTCCTGCCCAACGACGATGAACTATTTACTGACTTCACGCAGGCAGGGATGATCCGTGACATTGATCCCGGACGTTTTTACCGTGAAGAAAGAACCCGGGCTGTAGGCGGGTTTCAGATTGCCCGGGGGGATGCTGCCCGCCTGGGTGGTTATTGCGGCGACATTGCTTATTATCATCGCCCGGTAAAACGCTGGAGAAAATGCTACGAAGACCGGACTTTTCGCTGGCTGCTGGGCACGCAGGGAACAGCCGTGGAGGTTCCCGGGTTTTATCGCATCCGGCATGCAGCAAAAGGCCGCAAGGGCAAAGCTGTGGGCGGACAATAATTTTTCTCTTAACGAGTAGCATCAGGTATGCATATCCTTTGTATCACATTAACCGGGAAACAGAACCAGGGAGCCAGGGCCATTCAGATGACCAAGGTAATTAAAGCTTTACAGGACCAGGGAGCCTATGTAACAGTCATTACTCATCAGAATGGCAAGCTGGCCGATTTTAATCACCGGGCGGGACGCATCATTTATGTTGACCAGGCAAAAGATGCAAAAAGCAGTGCGAAGAAAAAATCACTGATTGACAAACTGGCAGAGACTTTTTTCCCGGGGATGGACCATACTACACGATTGGCGGTGACCAAAGCACTGGAGGTGGCTGAACAAGAGAAGCCTGATTGTATTTTCAGCAGTTCCAATCCGGTTTCTTCTCATTTTGCCGGGCTCAGGGTGGCTGAAATCACAGGCCTGCCCTGGCTGGCCTCATTCAGCGACCCCAAACCCACCACCATGCTCCCCCCGCCTTACGGGAGCAGACTCAAAAGACTCATCCCAAAAGGTTATACATCCGGACTCAAAAAGGTGCTTCAACAATGCGATGCGGTGCACATGCCCACCGGAATCTGCCTTGAAATCACAGAGAAATATTACAATATTTCACTCTCCGGAAAGGGCTATGCCATCCCTCCCATCGGAGAAACCGCTGTGAAGCCTGAAAGGCGGCTCCCCAGCAGGTATCTGGTTCACCTCGGCAGTATCACAAAAAGGCTCTCTGAGGCATTTTCAAGGGCTGTTGCCGATTTTGCGGAAGAAAACCCGGAAAAATTCGGAGGTGTGTTGTTTGTGGGGAAACATCATAGAAAAACCCGGGCGCTCATGAATAAATACGTATTTGGGGCCATCATCAAAACAAAACCGCAGGTCCCTCATAAAGAGGCCCTGGATATCGTCAGCAATGCAGGGGCCGTACTTATTCTGGAAGCGGATATGCCATTCAGTCACGCCCTTCCGAGTAAATTTGCCGAATCGGCATTCTCAGGCACCCCGATATTGGCTGTAACCCCTGCCAGGAGCGCGATAAGGGAATACCTTAATCGGCACGGAGGCGGGGTGGCTGTCACACATTCCCGTAAGGATATTCTGGCCGCCTTACGGGATATTTTCGGGAAAAATCCGGCAGAGCTGAACCGGATGGCCACCGAACAAAAAGCGTTATCCGGAAATTTCTCGTTTGAGGCAGTAGGGAAAAAATATATGGAGTTGCTGACCGGACTCACAGACCGAAAGTGACCTTTTCAGCCAACCTGTGCTCATTTTACAAAGTGAACCACACCAAACCACGCTTTCGAATCAGGATAAATGGCCCTGACACCGAGGCCTCCTGCTTTCCCCAGTTGCTCAATTTGTCCAGGCGAAAATTTATGTGAGTTCTCTGTATGAATGGTCTCCCCTTTTTTTAGTCTGATCCGGCTGCCATTGCTGTTACAGCTGACAGACATGTCCCGCCTTGCCTGAAGATGCATCTCAATCCGCTGCTTTGCTTGATTATAAAAGGCCTTATGGTCAAACATTCCGGGGTCAAAATCCGCTTCCAGCAATTCATTGGCCACATTCAGGATGTTCTTGTTGAACATGGCGGTCACCCCGCACTTATCGTTGTAGGCATTTTCAAGCACGGAGATATCTTTGATCATATCCAGCCCCATTAGGAGGTGGTCTCCTTTGGCCATTTCACGCCCCAATCTGGTCATAAACCCGTT
>SKUN01000055.1 GCA_007129945.1 Bacteroidales bacterium | reverse complement strand
GTGTCCCTGATTCATGAACTCAACAGCAATGCCCTGACAGAGGAGGTTGGGAAAGAGGCTGCAGCCAAGCTTCGCGAAGATGTGGAGCTGATCGAAGGGGTTTATGAATCTTTTGATGAGTCTTTATACAGGGAGGGGTACCTGGCTCCGGTTTTCTTTGGAAGTGCCATCAATAATTTTGGCGTACAGGAGTAGCTGGAGACCATAAACCGTATATCTCACTAACCCAAAGCCCGTGAAACCGAAAAACGGGAAATAAAGCCCGATGAAAATTCATTCAGCGGTTTTGTTTTTAAGATCCATGCCAACATTGACCCCAATCACCGAAACCGGATCGCTTTCTGTCGCATTGTTTCCGGGCGGTTTGAGCGGAATAAATTCTATACCCACACACGCCTTGGTAAAAAAGTCCGTTTCTCAGGGCCGACGAGTTTTATGGCGGGAGACAAAAGTGTGATTGAGGAGGCTTTTCCGGGAGATGTGGTCGGATTGTACGATACCGGCACATTCAAGATCGGGGATACGCTCACAGAGGGGGAGGAAATTTATTTTCAGGGGATTCCGAGTTTTTCTCCCGAAATGTTTCGCCAGGTAGTAAACCGTACCCCGGAAAAGACCAAGCAACTTGAAAAGGGTATCCGGCAGCTCACGGATGAAGGGATTGCCCAGTTGTTTGTCAAACAACCCGGGAATATCAAGGTGATCGGCACGGTGGGGGAGTTGCAGTTTGATGTGATCAAATTCAGGCTGCTGCATGAATACGGGGCCTCCTGCGATTTTCAGCCCATGAACTATTACAAGGCTTGCTGGATTACCTCCGATGACAGTAAAGCCCTGCAGTCTTTTATTTCTGCCAGAGGGCATCATATTGCCTGGGATAAATCTGAACGTCCTGTTTTTATGGCTGAAAGCGAGTGGATGCTGAAAACAACCAGGCAGGCTTATCCTGATATTGAGTTCCATTTCACTTCTGAGTTTTAATGACCTGTACATTAAACACCTGCTCAATTGGTACTTTAACATCAAAAACCTGCCCCAAAACCGGTGAACTTTTTACCCCTGCCATTGTTTGGGTGGTATGAATAAGAAAATTGATACCAGACCCAATGACCCGGGAAGATATCCGGTTAATAAACAAGAGGATACCTGGAAGGAGCAATTGGCTCCGATGCAGTTCCGGGTACTCCGTGAGGCGGCCACCGAACTGCCTTTTACCGGTGAATACGATGCCACAGATAAGCCCGGGATATACTTTTCCGCTGCCAGCGGACAACCCCTCTTTTATGCAGACGCCAAATTTGACAGTGGTTGCGGCTGGCCCAGTTTTTTTGAACCCATCACAAAAAATGCGATCTATTACCGGGAAGACGCCTCTCTTGGAATGATACGCACTGAGGTGATCGATTCAGCCAGTGGTTCTCACCTCGGACATGTGTTTGAGGATGGACCGCCGCCCACCGGGCTTCGCTATTGCATGAACAGTGCCGCACTGATCTTTGTGCCCGAAGGGGGTGAGTTGCCGGAGATTGTACGTCATTACATGACCAAACTGGCCAGTGAGGAAGAGAAGGAAGCGGTCAGGCGCAAACTCACCATATAGCCGGTACTGTATTCACTGACACAGTACTAGTCTTTTGGTTTGATTTGTATATTCAGGTGTTTGACAATGTCATTGTACTTGTCAAGTAGTTCTTCCTCATTTTCAGCCCCGATGTCCAGGTTGGCAAGTACATAGCTGTAGCTATCGGTATGGTGTTCCTCGATGTCATCAAGATCCTGGCCTTCTTTCACATTAATGGATAGTAGCATATCAGGGTACTTTTTCCTTAATCCGGCAATGGTTTTGTCATCCGCAACATTGCTTACAATCCCCGGTTCAAAAACCCGGTGCATGAAGTGAGCTGCTACCTGGTGGTTACCTTCGTGCTTCAGAGGTTTGGGCCTGCGGTTCAGGGCAAGATTCAGCATAACTTCATGGTGGGATATCCCGTGGATGTGTTCAAACATGGTCGCATGCGACTGTGACATCCTTGGGTTGATCTCCAGCAGATAGATCTCATTCTCTTCCTCGTTATAGAAAAATTCGACATTGAAAGCCGCGTCATTCAGCCCGATCTGCTTGATCACACATCTCGCCAGATCGCTCATACGGTATTGCACTTCGTAGGGATGAGAAGAAGGGTATTGGTAACGGGCAAATGAAGGGTACTCTTTTTCGGTGATTGAATCGATCACCCCATATATTGCGACTTCATGATCATACACATATCCTTCGACAGTGCACTGGTGGCCGGAAATGGGTGTCTCGGCAAACATCCTGTTTCGATTCTCAGTGATGTTTTCCGGCATGTCATAAGTCTTAATGATATAACTGAAAGGCTCTGAGATGTAGTCAATGTGTTCACGGACCTCTTCCAGGCATTCATTAAAATGTGTTTTGTTCTTAATGCGATAGGCCAGATAAGAATGGTATGACTTAATTGGCTTAATCCAGAAAGGGGGTTTAAAGCCAATTTTTTCAAATGCATTGTCATCAAAAGGGTCAAAAGCTTTAAATGCGGGGATGTTGTCAGGGATTACCTTGTGTTGTGCTTTCCTGCTGCAGTATTTATGTTCGCACCTCATTACACTCTTCAAAGAAGGACCCGGCAAACCGTATTTCTCTGCGATGATTGGTACCAATACCGACCCGGGAAAATCAAAATAAGAAACCACCGCGTCGATCTGACCGGCTTCCTCAATCCTTTTATTTGTCAGTTCCAGCAGTTCAGGAATAGAAAAATCTTCCACTCCCCGTATTTCGGAGAATTTTACAGCAGGCAAAAACCTGCATTCCTTAGCCTCCGGAAGCCGTTCAAGCTTTTCCAGGTTGAAATCATCCAATCCAATTACAAACACATTTTTCTTTTTTGCCATTCAATAATGAAAATTTAGTTTATATCAAAGCATATCCCTCGGTATGCGTTCATCAAAAGATCTGGCAAACACCCTCACGTCATTTTCGTAGGCATCAAGGGTTGCGCGGACATAAAAATTCTCCTGGTCTGAGGTCATAACGGTTCGGGTAACGGTTTTAACTTTCCAGCCTTCACGCCGGAATTCCCGCACGCCTTTGACCTCACCCCTGACGGTATTGTAATCATTATTCAGATAACTATAGTATTCGGTTACATCACGCCTGATTTCCAGGTCAATGTGGTTCAGTCTGAACTGCTGGTCGTTATTGGTGATTTTTTGCTCGACCCTGTTATTTGCCAGGTTATGTTCCACGATCCATTCCCTGTGGGCAGGAACCAGTAAGGTAATGTCCAGTTCATCCAGGGGGCCTGGTTTTTTCAGTGCCCTTTCTGATACATCTTTTTCTTTCGCCTCCCTTACCGGCAAAACAAGGGTGCTTTCAGACGGAAATACAGTCAGGGTGGCCGGCTGTGGTGAAGGCCATGCCAGGGGCCAGTAGGAGGAGGAAATGGAAATTCTCATCTGATGTCCGGCAGGGAAACGTTGGGCGATATAGTTCAACGGGACTGTCACCTCGTAAGGCTTTCCGGGTTCAAGTTCCGCAGGTTCTTCGTGACTTTTATGATGGGTAAGGTTCAATAAGCCGAAAGTCACGCGGGTCGCCCTGCCGTCAGGGGCGACATCGGAAAGTCTTACCGCAACCATGCCCTGGCGCTTATCAGAGGCAACTTTTAGCTTCAGGTATGGTTTCCCGAGTATCTCCTTGTCCTCTTCCAATGTTGGACACTCAAATACAAGGGCACCTCCATCCTCTTCACGTTGATCACTCGGCAGGTCTGTTGACTCAGAATAAGAGCACCACTTTCCTGCAAACAAACCCACACTCAGCGGGCTGTTGATCTGCATGGCCTTTTTCTCTTTGGGAGGCTTGTCCTGGTGCCCGATGCAAAAAGTATCCATCGGAATGTGCTCCTCATTAATACCTTGACCTGGCCAATTTTTTTCATCCACCCAGCGACCCGGGCGCTTGGAGGTAAGAGGCGATACAGAATCGAGCACATAAGTAGTCAGCATGGGTTCTTCCTTTACCCCGTTGTCAATTCCTTTCAGCCATTGATCCCACCACCTGACGGATTTGTCAAGAAAGTCAAAAGCAGGCCCGGGACCCCCTGTGTGGGGATATTTGTGACCAAAAGCCCCGACAATGCCCTTGCGGGGCACCTTCAGATTTTCGAGTAAGCGAAATACTGTATTTGAATACCCGTCGGCCCATCCGCTGACAGCCATTACGGGGCATTGAATGGCTTCATAGTTCTCACACACCGAAGCATGCTTCCAGTAATCATCCCGTCGCTGGTGCTCCAGCCACTTTTTAAGCCATAACCCACTTCCTTCCAATCTGTCAAGCCACATAGACTTCCATTGGTCGCCTACAATTTCCGGATCCGGGGGTGCACTGTTGTTTGCAAACATCACAGATGCCCATGAGAGATTGTCAGACAGCAGGCAGCCGCCCATGTAGTGCACATCATCTGCATACCTGTCGTCAGAAGATGCCACCGTGATAATTGCTTTCAGCTCCGGTGGCTGCAGGGCCGCGATTTGGAGCCCGTTGAACCCGCCCCAGGAAATGCCGATCATGCCTACGTTGCCATCGCACCAATCCTGGGAGGCGATCCATTTTATGACTTCCACGCCGTCATTTAGTTCCTGTTGCAGGTACTCGTCACGGAGGATGCCGTCAGATTCACCGCTACCCCTCAAGTCTACGCGGATACCGGCATAACCCCTGCGTGCAAAATAACTATGGAGTTGATGGTCTCCCGGGGCTTTCAGGTCCCTTTTCCTGTATGGGATATACTCCAGAATGCCTGGTACCGGCTTATTTTCTGAGTCTTCAGGAAGCCATATCTTTGCTGCCAGCCTGGCTCCGTCACTCATTCGGATCCATGTGTTTTCAATCACCTTATATGCTCCCATATCTATATTTAATTTATTGTTATAGTCATAAGGTCGCTCCCTATTCAAATATACAAATTAGGGATCGCCTTTCCAAGCTCTGACCTAAGCGTGTTTTTAATAGCTGAACATTGTAAATAAATAAAAGAAACACTTTGTATGTATATGAAATTTTGCTAAATTTATGAGGAACAATAAAACCAAAAGCCATGAGTGATTACAGACTTTATCAGGAAAAAGCCAAAGCACAGCTGGAAGAATGGGAAGCTGACCTTGACAAACTCCGGGCAAAAGCCAGGCAGAAAGAAGCGGACGACAAAATCGACCTGGAACAAAAAATCAGGGAGCTCGAGGAAAAACTGGAAAAAGGGAAAGTCAGGTACAACGAACTGAAGGCATCCGGCGAGAGTGCCTGGAAGTCCTTAAAAGAAGGCATGGATTCAGCGTGGAATGATTTATCCCTGGCCTTTAATGAGGCAAAATCCAAATTCTGACAGATTACTTCTTAATTGATCTGGAGAAGCAGCAAGACATCAGGTCTTGCTGCTTTTGTTTGCCACAGTCATGATCAGCCCGATCAGGGCGATTACGCCACTAATTATGACGGGTGTCCAGTTGGCGGTGGATACGGCTACTTCTGCGCCGAGCACTTCATAACTTTCCGATTCCTGCATGGCTTCATAACCAAACCAGGCCAGACCGATCAGTCCTAAAATCAATAAGATTATACCTGCTATTTTCATGTCGGTAAAATTGGTGAATAATGAACCATAAGCAATATACAAAATAATTGACAGTGCTGAAAATATTTGTGAATTAACAGGCCCAAATACCTTTCAGGTCGCAATATGATTTCAGACTAACGAAAAAAATTGCGTATAATTCTTATGTTCAATATTATAGAGAGAATTGTTGGGATCAGCCACCCCATAAGGGTTATGCGGTCAGCAAAAGATGCAGTGACAGAAATTCCGGTCAGCCGGTTCAGTATATATTGTACATAGGAGACAGGTAATCCCGTTTCCCCTATTTTACGCAAAACCTGCCAGTGCCATTCCGTCAGGGGGCAAAACCCTATCCCGTAAAACATTCCCAGTATAAACCATGATCCCCCGGTTAAAAGGGCAACAACCAGATGAGTCATCCTTGCTTTGGGAAAAATCCATCCGAACAGGATGAAAATTATGAGCGCTGAATGAAACACCACAAAAAATATATCCAGCACATAAAGCCACCAAACTTCCATTGCTATGGGATATGAATAATTCTGTCAGGACTTAACTAAAAAGTTACCAAATAAAGATACTAAAACCCGTTGTCATGACAAATGTTTGGGGTATGTGGGTGAACTATGCCTGACTCCGTTATAATCCGGGGCGCAGGGAACTCGCCGATTCTGATGTGACAGAGCTGCTTCCGGGGG
>SKUN01000191.1 GCA_007129945.1 Bacteroidales bacterium | reverse complement strand
TGTTATTGTTGAATGTTTTTTTGTATTTTACGCACTGTAAACATTGTACTATTTGCCCTGGTAATTTGCAGGCATAGCCTTTGCCGGGGCGTTTAAGAACAGCATAGTAATTGTTTAAAAATTATGTGTTTAAGAACTCTTTAAATATGTTTAACAATATAATAATTACGACTATGAAAACTTTAATTTCTTCCTTGATTTTTTTGTTTGTTTTTTCTTTTGCCGGGATGACTGATCTGTATGGGGCGTCTCAGGATCCGCACAACCCGCACAACCCCGCCAACCATGCCCGTCAGGCCCACGAGCGGGCCATGGAGATGCACAAGCGTAACCACAACAATGCCATGGAGATGCACCGGAATGCGCACGAACAAGCCATCAGGAATGCAAAGTGCTTCGACGGAACGGATCCCAACGGCATCCATCAGCTGCATAAGTCCCGTCCGGAAAGGCGCGAAAACGGCCTCGTGGAACGCATCCGTACCTGGAGGGAGAACCGCCGTAATCAATCATAATTATACGCTTTCTTAAACCGCTGCGCTCAGAAATAAATCATCCACATCTACGACACACGTTAATTTTCTTTACTATCCCAAACCAACTTTTATGAAACCCATATTCTTTTGGACATGGATATTTGCGATGGCAGTCATCGCTGCCCCGTTTCATGTCTCCGCTTCAATCCTGACCGACGACGAGGGATACCACTTTACCACAGTGGTGGAACTTCCCGCCACACCAGTAAAAAATCAGGCAAGCACGGGAACCTGCTGGAATTTTGCCACCATGTCTTTTCTTGAATCAGAAATGCTGCGCATGGGCAAAGGCGAACACGATCTTTCAGAGATGTATGTGGTACGCTACAACTACATCAACCGCATGCGCGACAACTATCTGCGCAGAGGCCGGGGCAACCTCGGTCAGGGAAGTCTGTCCCACAACGTAATGGATGTCATCCGTGTTCACGGTCTGGTGCCGGAATCGGTTTACAGCGGCATCAACTACGACTCAGAAACACACAACCACAGGGAGCTCAACCGCTTTGTGAACGCCATCGGACAGGTACCCGTTGACCTGAGAAACGAAAGCCCGGAATACCTGGAGCTGGTGAACAGCCTGCTGGATATTTATCTGGGCCCCGTCCCCTCCAACTTCACTTATGAGGGCAACAACTACACGCCCCAATCTTTTACCAGCGAAATGGGCATCAACCCCGACGATTATGTAGAAATCACCTCCTTTTCGCACTTTCCTTTCTATACCAAAGCCCCGCTTGAAATTCCCGACAACTGGGCCCACAAGCACTTTTACAACGTACCCGTTGACGAGCTCATTGAAATCATGGATTATGCGCTGCACAACGGATACACCGTAAACTGGGACGGAGACGTAAGCGAAAAAGGGTTTTCCCACGTCAATGGACTGGCTATCAATCCGTCTGTGGATGTTTCCGCCAATGATTATTCCACCACCGACAGGGCCCGGTTCGAGAACATGTCTGAGAATGAAATTCTGGATGAAGCATTTAAATTTGAAAGCCCATTCCCCGAAATTGATGTCACCCAGGAAATCCGTCAGACCGGATACGAGAATTTCACCACCACCGACGATCACCTGATGCACGTCACCGGCATTAAGGAAGACCAGAACGGAACAAAGTATTACATTACCAAGAACTCCTGGGGAACAGAAAGAAATGCCTTTGGCGGTTACCTGAATATGTCAGAAAGTTATGTGAAAGCCAAAACCATTTTCATCATGGTTCACAAAGATGCCATTCCTTCAGGAATCAAAAGCAAGCTCGGAATGTAACACACTGACTATACCCTGTAGCCATTGCAGGGCTTTCAATAAAAGTGAACGGTTTTCAATCATCAGAAGTCATTTCCCCTGTGGTCAGGGTTCTTGTTTTCGCTGTTAACCTGACCGGAAACGAACATCTATGTCCACCCGCGAACACATTTGGGCGCACACACGGCTGAGATTCAAAAGCAAATATTTGTAACTTATTGTATTACGGCCCTTTAAGCGGCTTGGTATGTTAGTTGGTTATAAAAACATATAACCAACTAACATATTTCATGATAACAAACTATCTCCGCACATCCATTCGCAGCCTACTGCGCAACAGGTTCAGTGCACTGGTCAACCTCCTGGGGCTTGCTGCCGGTCTGTGCTGCGTGATCTATATTTTTCTTTTTGCCTATGATGAGTATGGCTACGATCGCTTCCACGAAAATGCAGAGCATATATACCGTTTCAACACCCAATTTGGGGTTCAAAACGAAAGAGTACCACTCGGACCTTACCTTCTCGACGACCTTATATATCCCAACATCCCTGAATTAACACAAACAACCCGCATAAGGCCCGGGGACCATATGTTTTTGTGGCTCACTGACAGGGAAAACATCCATGTGGACGAGGGGATCATGCTTGTTGATTCCAACTTTTTCTCATTTTTCACATTTCCTCTGCAGGAAGGGCACCCTGCACAGGTTTTGCAGGACGACCACAGCATGGTCATTGACAGATCAACCGCACAAAGGCTCTTCGGAGATAAAGATCCGATCGGCGAAATACTTTACTTGCAGGGAGATCATCCGGTGCAGATCACCGGAATCATGGAAGATATTCCGCGCCAGAACCACTTCAGTGCTCCCATTGTGATCAATGTGGAAACCATACGCCGTTTTGCCCCTGAATTCATATTCAACCACTATGGAAGTTTCGGATTCCACTATTATTTATTACTGGATCCCCATGCTGATCCATTGAACGTGGAGGCATCCATCAATGCCGGTTTTAAAGAGGCTGCCCCCGATATAGGTGAAATGACGGATTTTTCGCTGCAACCCCTGCTGGATATCCGGCTCAGGTCTGCGCGCATTGCCTGGGACATTGACACCCACGGAAACATCAACCTTCTAAGAGGGCTTTACGCCATCGCCATCATTATATTGTTACTGGCTTCTGTCAATTACATCAATCTGTATACTGCCCTTTCAGCACGAAGAAAAAAGGAGATTGGAATCAGAAAAGTCATGGGCGCAAGGCGTGGCCAGATTTTCCGGCAAAGTATGACTGAATCTGTCATTGCTGTGGCAATCGCCATGGGACTGGCCCTGGTCATATCAGAAATATTCATGCCCCTTATCAGTGACTTAAGCGGCAAACCGCTTAGTTTGTCCTGGTTACTGGCTCCGGATATACTCCCAATGATCTTCCTCATGTTTGCCGTGGTGACTTTTCTGGCCGGGTTTTACCCCGCCCTGGTCCTGGGACGCTTCCAGCCTGCTGATATCCTCCGGGGTGGATTGGCCGGTAAAAATATGAGAAAAATATTCGGGCAGGATGCAAACCTGCGCATCAGGCAGGCGCTGATTGTATTTCAGTTTGCCTGCACAATCGCCCTGATCATCATCAGCCTGTCGGTGAGCAAACAACTGGATTACATGTTATCGGTTGACAAGGGTTACAACCAGGATGAACTGTTTGTGATACAAAACCCCTATGATGACCTCCAGGAAGTGCGTTTCGAGCGGGTAAAAAATTCAATGGAACAATTTCCCTCGATAGAGGTAGTCAGTGCCGGAATGAATATCCCCACAGAGCGCATTGGGAACTTCCTGGACATCATGCTTACAGACGGAGACCAGGGTGTTCAGTCGGGACAGATCAATGTGGATCCCGGCTATTTTCAGGCTGTGGGTGCCAGACTGGCTGCTGGCAGGTTTTTCAGCCACGATTATCAGCTGGAGCATGAAAACGTCATCATCAACAGAATGGCAGCCAGAGCCCTTGGCTATGAAAATCCGGAGGAAATTATCGGCCGGGAGGTCAACACCCAGATTATTGAAGGAAACTTGCGGATCGTTGGGGTGATTGAAGATATCCACTATTATTCCCTCCATGAGCTGATCTCCCCTGTCATTTATACAAACGGACCCTATCAACCCTCTTTCGGCAACATTCTGGTCAGAAGCACTCCGGGGCAAATGACCCGGGCAATCAGCGATGCGGAAACCCTTTGGAACCAGGAGGTAACCTTTTACCCGTTTGACCATACCATCATCGGATCAATGAATCGTGAACTTTACCAGCGGGAGGAACAAACAAACCGCCTGTTGCGTCTTTTTGTCGGGCTGGCATTGCTGATTTCCCTCATGGGATTGTTTGCCCTGTCCTCTTTTGTGATGGTTTCAAGGGTCAAGGAGATTGCCGTCAGAAAAGTATTGGGTGCCGGACAAAAACAGATTTTGCTGATGCTGGGGAAAGAGTTCAGCATACTTGTGCTGATCAGTTCCATCATCGCGTGGCCCCTGGCCTGGTTCATTGCAGAAGACTGGCTTGATACATTCGCCTACAGGCAAGACCTGAGCTACATCTACTTTGTGCTTGCGAGTTTCGTTTCACTGTTGACTGCCTGGGTGACCATAACCTATCATGGCATCAAAGCTTCATCAACCGATCCGGCCCTTGCGCTCAAATATGAATAGCCGGTTCTTTTTAGTTAGTGATTGAACGGATTGGTAAACCTCATTTTCAATTCCCCGAAATCAGCACTTCTGTGATAAACCTGGAAATCCTCGAAGCCTATTTTGATCGGAGTATCTCTTTCTTCCTCAATTGCCAGGGTAATGTTCTTTCCGTTAAGGTCATAAATGCTTGTCCATACAGTGTTTTCCACAAACGCCTCATTCATGGCTTCGAACATTTCCTCTACAACTGACTTCTCCCCTGCATGTACGAATTCATTAAGCGCATTCAACCGTTCGCAAGGAATCTCGCTGTTTACCTGGAAATTGGTTAATGACAGCGATTCCCCTGCAGAAAGAGTTTTCATAATAACGTCTTTCCCTTCCTCATAAATAGCCACTCTCCCTGATGGATCGGCAATCATATAATGCACCTTTTGATAATTATGTGCTTGATAATAATCGATTTTAAAGCTACTCATTAAAGCAATAGCCTGCTCCGTGTTTTCGGTACGTTCCAGCACCAAACGCATTAACCCGAGGGCATCGATTTGAGGTTTCCCGGCATTGAAGTCCTCATGGATGGGTGAATCAACCACAGCTGCCATGGCAATAAACAGCCCGGATGAGTTAATCCCTTCAAATGGCCGGTCAGATCCCATCTGTTGAAGTTGAATGAAACGTTTTGTGGGAACTCCATACACCCTGTCCTCGCTGACAAATTCCACCGTGCCCCCTCCCTGAAGCCAGTCGAAATTTCTGCCGATAAAAAGTCCTTCCTCAGACATGTAGGCATAAAGCGCGCAACCACTTGATTGAAGTGCGGGAAACAAAGCAACTAACAAAATAATAATCTGTTTCTTCATAATAAATTGTTTTTTTCCTTGCCTTTTTCATAGACCATGCCATATTTTATTTGTTACTGATAATGAGTCGCGTATAAAACACAAGCAGCATAGCAGAGGTGTACGCTGACAATACAAGGTGTTCTCTCCCGAACACCCTTGTATTTTTGGTATGGATTTAATGAAGCAGTTCAGGATTTTGATCAATTCGAAATAATTCTTTTATGAGGAGGCAATATTTCGGGCACAACCGCATCTTACCAGGTGACGAACCGGAGATATTCACCATGGAAGGCTACTTCATGATGGCTTCATGATTAAAACCTGAAAAACACGCTTGCCATCACATTCCGGGGGCGAATGATATATTCCTGGTTAATGGCTCTCAATCCATTGTAAGTGGTATAAGCATACACATCCTGGTCCAGAATATTCCTTACTGATGCAGTAAACTCCAGGCCGTTTGGGAGTTTGTATATGAACTCGGTATCAGCAAGAAGGAAATGCTTGGTCTGGTCTGCTGTGATTTCGTTGTAATAGTGCTCCCCAACCAAACGTATATACCACTTTCGGGCCGGGTTTATATTGCCCGAAATCTTTTGGCTGTAGTTTTGGCGGGTTGTCTGCAAACCGGTACTTTTCATTTCCAACCAGTTTTTAGAAAAGGAGAACTCATAAGACACATTGAACCATTCGGCAAGCCGGCTGGTGATTCGGGGCGAAATATTCAAACTGTGGGAGGTGTAAGGCGATTCTATTGCATTTTGAACCATAGCACCCTCAAATGTTGAGAACGATGATCGCAGGGAGAACATTCCATTGATATAATCCGCCCCTTTGCTGACATTCCCGCTCATCAGCCACATTCGATGGCTGTAATCTTGCTTAAACAGGGTGTTGAGCAAATAAGGGTCCAGGAAGTACACATTGGCAATGTATGGAGAATAGTTCCATGAACGGCTCAGGCCTGCATTCCAGAAAAAAGCAATTAAAGGCTGGCGGTATCTGAGGTTAAAAGAAACTGAC
>SKUN01000150.1 GCA_007129945.1 Bacteroidales bacterium | reverse complement strand
CCGGACCGGGAATCCCGAACACAAACCCGGAAACCACTGCAGCAAAGAATGTCCTAAATCCTCCGGCAAACCTGCTTGTCCGAGAATGAACACCTCTTGTTCTATTACGGACATGTTCTGAATGCAGGTATTTTCACAACATTCTGTAGCAAGGCCTTTTATACCATGTGGCCTATTGTTTGATAGGTATTACAAAAAAATCCAGTATCCACTACAATTCATGTCAAATGATCCATAGCAGCTTTGTCACTTTTATTCGTCAGGTTACCAGAGGAGATTTCTATGCCATTTTTAACCTGGCCGGCCTGAGCATTGGAATAGCCGCCTGCCTGATGATCTTTCTGTATGTGGCCGATGAGCTGCGCTTTGACCGGCACCATGAGAACGCCGACTCAGTTTACCGGCTGCTAACCCACAATCCAAATACAGGCAGTGCTTCTGCCATCCAGAGGGGGGTGATGTACGACTACATGGATGGCCACTTACCCGGTGTGGGAAAAATGGGTCGTGTTTTTAGTTACAGGGGAGTCTTCACAACCCCCGATGGGGAGCCATTTGTGGAGAACGATATCTTTTGCGTTGACCCGGAAATACTGGACATTCTGAGCTTTGAATTCCTCCACGGAGATCCCTCAACTGCCCTGTCTTCGCCAAACTCATTGATCCTGACCGAACCGGCAGCGGAAAAATATTTTGGAAGCGCTGACCCCATCGGGCAAACATTGATACTGAATAATGATCTCCGCTTTGTGGTAACTGCCATCATGGCCCCACCCCCTGAGCAATCACACCTGCATTTTAACGGGCTGACATCCATAGAAAGTATCCGGTCGATCAATCCCTCCGCCCTGACCAACTGGAACAACAGCGGAGTGTATTATTACATGCAACTGGAACCGGATGCGAATCCGGAACAGGTGGCCGAAAGGGCACAGAACCTGATATGGAATGCCAATGAGAACTATCGGGAACGTTTGTATTTCAAACTCCAGCCCTTACTTGACATCAGGCTTCACTCGGCTTCAATTTCATGGGATATCGCCCGTAAGGGAGATATTACAACGGTCAGAATATTTTCCGCAGCTGCACTCCTGATTTTATTCCTGGCGGGGTTCAATTTTGTCAACCTGACTACCGCGGGCTCGGTCCGCAGGGGCAGGGAGATCGGCATGCGGAAGATTCTTGGTGCCAACCGCGGGCAGCTGATCCGGCGTTTTCTGTCCGAAACATTTGTCATCACCCTTTTTGCCGCACTGTTGGCATTACTCCTTGTTGAATTGTTTTTACCGGCTTTGAACAATCTTACCGGAAAGAACCTGTCGCAGCAATTCTTTTCTGATCCCTCTTTCCTGATTGCCGTTGTGGGAGTGATTATTGCGATTACCCTGATTGCCGGAAGTTACCCTGCCGCAATGATGTCCCGCTTCAGGGCGGTCACAGTGGCCCGGGGAGGGAATGTCCTGTCAAACGTTCAGGGCCTCCACAATAAAAAATATCAGTTCAGGCTGCGGCAAATATTGCTGATGGGGCAATTTGCGATTTCCACGGCCCTGATCGCAGGCAGTCTGATGATCTATATGCAGATGCAGTTTATTTCAAACCATCACCAGGGGTATGACAGCGAAGGGCTGATCGCTGTGCAAAATGCCCTGGATGATCAGGGACCCGGGCGGGCAGAATGGCTGAGAGAGCAGTTGCTCCAACACCCCGACGTCCAAAGCGTCAGCCTTACACACAACATTCCTCCGGTTACCCCGTCCAATTATGCCAATTTCAGTTACGAATCCGCTGAAGGACCCGCCACATTTCATGGAGCCATGATTTCGTCTGACGCCCATTATTTCAGCACCATGAACACAAAGGTGATCAAAGGCCGGGATTTTTCATCCGACATGCATACCGACGCAACTTCAGCCACCATAATCAGCCGTGAGGCAGCAAGGGTAATGGGAGTTGAAGATCCCATCGGTATGTATATTGAAGGGTTTTACGACGGAGTAGCCCGGCAGGTTATCGGTGTGGCAGAAGACATCCATTTCAGTTCATTGCACGAAAAAGTCAGACCAATGGTGTTCTTTATCAGCGAAGAACAATACCCGCAAAACTGGTTCAATATACTGATCCGCTACAATCCAGATGCCACCGCCCGTGTGGCAGGAGCCCTGGAGACCCTGTGGGAACAGGAAGCACCCCATTGGCCGTTAAGACATGAGTTTGTAGACCAGCAGTTGAGGGTTCAGTACCAGGGAGAACGAAGAGTCATGCTGGTGGTAGCGGCTTTTGCAGGCCTGGCCATGATCCTTTCATTGCTTGGTCTGACAGGGCTGGCAATATTTTCCGCCATCAGTCGCATCAAAGAAATCGGGATCCGTAAAGTACTGGGTGCCTCAGTAACGGCAATCATCCGTACCATGACCCGGGAATTCGGCGTATTGGTGATCATTTCGAACCTCATCGCCCTGCCGGTAGCCTGGCTGTTGATGACCCGGTGGCTGGACAGCTTCGCCTATCGCATCGACATCAGCTGGCTGATGCTGGCCATTCCGGCTGTGGCCATATATCTGACCGCTGTTTTGGTGGTGGGAGTAATCTCCTGGAAAGCGGCCAACCTCAACCCTGTGGTTACTTTAAGAAATTCTGAATAGCAGATCTCGTCCGGTTGTCATTTCACGCGCACGGCCTAACGGTTATTATATAGCGGTATACCGGTCAGAGCCTGTTAATCCGGGGCACTGGCAGCAGACTGCCCCGCAAGCCATCCGGTCGAGAAAGCGATCTGCAGGTTAAATCCCCCGGTATCGGCATCCAGGTCAATGACCTCTCCGGCAAAGTAGAGATTTTTCACCAGTTTGGATTCCATGGTACGGGAGTTGATCTCTGTGGTCGGCACACCACCGGCTGTAACGATGGCCTCCCTGAATCCGGGGTGCCCGGTCACCCGGAAGCGGAAGTCTTTCATCAATAGCATGGTTTTCCGACGATCTTTTGCTCCCATTTGGTTGCATGGCTTATTCCCGTCAATATTGAGCAAGTCCAGGAATACCGGGATAAGTTTTGACGGAAGCCATAATTTGAACACGTTTTCGATCTGTTTCTTCCCGTGACTGTCCAAATCACGAAGCAGGCGGTTATCCAGTTTCTTCTCATCCAGGGCGGGCTTCAGATCAATCCCGATCTCCACCTGATGCCCTTCAGACATTGATTGCACCACCTGCCTGCTAAGGGTAAGGATAATGGGGCCTGTCAACCCGTAATGGGCAAACATCAGTTCCCCGAACTCCTCCCCCTGCTTTTTGCCGTCCGTCCAAACCACCGCATTGACGTTTTTCAGGCCAAGTCCCTGCAGCCTTCCGGCCACATCTCCCGCAGTTACCAGTGGAACCAGTGCAGGCTGCGCCTCGGTGATCCGGTGCCCGGCCTGCCGGGCCAGGGCATAACCTTCACCGGCCGACCCGGTGGCAGGATAGGATTTTCCGCCGGTACAAATTACCACGCTTCCGGCAAGAAATTCCCGGCATTCTTTTTCGCCGGAAACCCTCACTCCGCAAACACGTCCGTCTTTCATTAACAGATCTGTAACCCGGCACTTATAGACCTTCTGTATATTACTGTTTCCCATCCAGTCTTTCAGGGCTTCCACCACATCCTCTGCCCGGTTGCTCACGGGGAAAACGCGTTTCCCCCTTTCCGTGGTAGTTTCCACACCCCTGTCATGCAATATCCTCAGGATATCCCGGGTAAAAAAAGAATGAAAGGCATGTTTCAGGAAACGGCCGTTTGGAAAAATGTGACGGTAATACTCAGATGGTGGTGCGTCATGGGTAATATTGCAACGTCCTTTGCCGGTGATAAGGAGTTTACGGCCCGCCCGCTCCATTTTCTCCACCAGCAATACACTGGCCCCGGTCCGGGAGGCCTGGCCGGCTGCGATCAGCCCCGAAGCACCTGCTCCGACAACAATCACATCAAAATATGAATCTCCTTGCTTTTTCACTGAACGGTACCTGATTGATTGGCAGGGGTCAAAATTAGCATAATATATTCACACTTTCCGGTGGTTCAGATGTGGTTATTCCATAAAAAATTCACATCTTGCAGCAAAGAAGCAACCATAGGAACACACTTAAAGTTTTTAACCAATGAAAGGTACGGATCAATTCACAAACGGACAACCAGCCTTTGAAATGTCCGGAAACCGGCTGACATATTTTTTCAAAAGCGGAGGTGTAAAAGCTGAAGGTCCTTATGAGAACGACCTGATGGAGGGTGAATGGAGGTTTTACCGTGAAAACGGCGAGCTCTGGCAAATCGGAAATTTTAAAAATGGCGAAAAAAACGGAAGCTGGGTAAGGTTCGACAAGAGCGGGGAAATCGAATACAATGAAACTTTTCGTGGCGGAAAAATCATAAAGAAAAAATAAAATGCATTATAATTGTGCACTGACGGTCGACTGCGTGGTTTTTTCAGGAGATGGGGTCGTGCTCATCAAAAGGAAAAACCCACCCTTCAGGGGAGCTTATGCCCTGCCCGGCGGATTTGTAGAGGAAGTTGAGACCGTGGAGGAAGCCTGTATCCGGGAAACGATGGAAGAAACAGGGCTGGCAATTGAGCGTCTCAGGCTGGTGGGCGTTTACTCCAACCCCGGAAGAGATCCCAGGGGGCGTACGGTTTCTGTCGCTTTTGTAGCTGAAGCCGACCTGGGTTCCCTGCAGGCAGGGGATGATGCAGCAGATGCAGAGGTTGTGAAAGACTGGGAACATACCGACCTTGCATTTGACCATAAAAAGATTATTGCAGACGCACTGAAAACAAAGGGAGTCCCGGAGGATTGAACCATCAGGAGATCATGACTGTTATTCAAAGCAATTATTCATGAGTTATCAGGAGATCATTGAAGCGCTTTTCTCATCGGTAAAACAGGAGGAAAACATCGGTAGCCTGGCCACCTTTATTCCAGAGCTGGGCAATGTGGATCCGGACAAATTCGGGATTCACATAACTACAGTTGACGGGCTTTCTTACGGCATCGGGGATCATGAGGAAAAATTTTCCATCCAGAGTATCATCAAGGTGCCCTCCCTGGCCCTTGCTTATAAACTCAAGGGGGAATCTCTCTGGACCAGGCTGGGATATGAGCCTTCAGGCACCCCGTTCAACTCACTGGTACAACTGGAGAATGATCGGGGAATTCCCAAAAATCCATTGATCAACTCCGGGGCACTGGTCATCAGCGACGTACTCATCAGCAATCTCACCAATCCCCGCGAGGACTTCCTGGAGTTTGTCAGAAAAGCTTCCGACAATTCATCCATCAGCTACTCCCCCCGTATTGCCGCTTCCGAGAAATCAGCCGGATACCGGAATACGGCATTATGCAATTTCATCAAGTCTTTCGGCAACATCAGGAACGACCCGGAAGAAGTGCTGGACTTTTATTTTGACCAGTGCTCCATTGAACTCAGCTGCAGGGAGCTATCCGAAGCCTTTCTCTTTTTGGCCAACAACGGGCTGGCACCACCAGACAATGACCGGATAATGACTGTAAGCCAGGTAAAACGGATCAATGCCATCATGCAAACCTGTGGGTTATATGACGAATCAGGGGAGTTTGCATTTAAAGTGGGGTTGCCGGGCAAAAGTGGTGTTGGAGGAGGTATCGTGGCCATCCATCCCGGTCAATACAGCATTGCAGTTTGGAGTCCTGTGCTCAACAAAAAAGGAAATTCCTATCGGGGAGTCAAGTTCCTTGAGCAATTTACCACCAGAACTGAGCTATCCATATTTTAAATAAGGCCCCGCTGCCAGCCTGGTATTGACAATATGGAAATATCTTTCTATCTTTAGAAACCTGAATATAATTACCCCCGGAATATTATCCTCCGGGAGTGCTGTGAAAGCATTTTTCGGGATGATTGTATGTTTACACAAACGAAATAAAGGTATTATGAAGTTTCTGAAACGTTTCATTATCCCGTTTCTCATTTTGCTTCTGGCGCTGTTCATCAGGTATATGCTCCCGCATTTGGCTTTCCTGCCGGAAGAGTTATATGCCCTGATGCAAACCACCGCAAGGGTAATGATTATTGCCGCCTTTACCTGGGTGGTCATTGCCCTGATCCGTATTGCCAAGATCAACTTCCTGAAACATTATGACATCACTGAGGCAGATAACCTCCGATTCAGAAAATTACACACCCAATACAATATCCTGGAAAAGATCCTGGTATTTATCGTGATCATTATTGCCATTGGCTTCACCCTGATGCTTTTTGAAAGTGTCCGCAATATTGGCATCAGCCTGTTTGCCTCGGCAGGTATTGCCGGGCTGATTCTGGGGCTGGCGGCTCAAAAGGCCCTGGGTACCATACTGGCCGGATTCCAGATTGCCATCACCCAGCCCATCCGGCTCGACGACGTGGTGATCGTCGAAAACGAGTGGGGATGGATCGAGGAGATCAACCTGACCTATGTGGTGATCCGGATCTGGGACAAACGCCGGCTGGTGGTG
>SKUN01000163.1 GCA_007129945.1 Bacteroidales bacterium | reverse complement strand
TTTAGCAAACTGCTGGTTTCAGCCACTCACCCACCTCTCCGTAACGCAAAGAACGTTGTTTTGCGGGGGCAAAGATAATGAAATACTCGCTCCCCGCAAAATTATCTTAATTCAAATTCACTTTATTTGCGCACTGTTTTTTCAATGGCCCTGGTCCTGATGTCCTGCCTGGTGGCCGGGCTTATCCCGAATGGTCCGCATGGAATTGTTTCAGCCGCTTTTCCAGGTCGGGGAACTGGTCTCTGCTCACCAGCGACACGCAGGCTCTCAGGCCTTCGAGGCGCTCGCTGCCGGTGATGGCCAGGGAAATGGCACTGATGCCGTAATAGACCAGGGCTTCGATCAGTTCAGCTCCGGAAAATCCCGGATAGGCGATGGTGAAGTAGAAGCCGTCGGCGATGGGTTTGTCTTCGTCCTTGTCGTACACAATGTAGAAGCCGTTGTCGGTGAACAGTTTTTTCATGATGGCGGCTTTCTCTCCGTATTCCTTTACCACTTCCACGAAGTCAAATTCGCCGTCGTTGGCGGCCTTGAGCATGGCCTGCAATGCGTACTGGGGGGTGTGGGCGGTGCCGGAGCTCAATGCATACATGGTGCCGAAGACCATGGCCCGGCCGAATTGTTCCATGCCATAATAGGGGCGCAGGTCGGGGCACTCTTTCTCAAAGAGTTTATCAGAGATCACCATCATGCCGATGCGCTGCCCGGCATAGCTGAAGGCCTTGGAGCTGGAAATCAGCAACACGTAGCGGTCGGTGTAGTTGGCCACACTGGGCTGATAGGGTGGTTGCCCCGGCTTAGACAGATCCTGGCGGAAGTCCATGGCAAAATAGGCCAGGTCTTCCATCACCACCACGTCATATTTGTTGGCCAGCTCGCCGATGATCTTCAGTTCTGTTTCCGTGAAGCAGATCCAGGATGGGTTATTGGGGTTGGAATACAGCAGGGCGGCGATGTTGCCTTTTTCCAGATGTGATTCCAGCTTCTCGCGGAGTTTCTCTCCGCGGTAATTGTACACATCAAAGCTGTCAAAGGGTGTGCCCTGCACCCGGCATTGCTGCTTATGCACCGGGAACCCTGGGTCGATAAACAACACGGTGTCTTTTTTCTTCTCCATCCGTGTGGCGGTCATAAAGGCGGCAAAACTGCCCTGCATGGATCCCACCGTGGGGATGCATCCCCTGGGGTTCACATCCACATTCATGAACTGCTTCACAAAGCGGGAGATCTCTTTTTTCAAAGTCGGGATACCGTCGATATCGGGATAGATGGCAGCTACCCCGCTGTCCAGGGCTTTTTTCTCGGCCTCGATGCCGATATTGGAGGGTTTTAGTCCGGGGATGCCCATCTCCATGCGCACATAGCGCTCTCCTGTTTCCTCCTCCACAAGGTCCACAAGGCGCTTGATCTCACGGATGGAGGCCTTGCCCACACTGTCAAGGTTCATTTGTTTTGCATACTTGTCAACTACTTCCGCGGGAATTGGTGTATCTTTTCTCATGATATTGAACTTATGAATTTTATATTTTATGATTTTTACGGCCAAAATACGTAATTCTTTGTGATAAAAAAAATAGAATCCTTACCCTGAAAGCGGTTATCCGCTAACAATTTCCTACTTTTGCCCCTTAAAATCCTGTCTGTTAAAATGTCAAGTCTTTTTGTGCAACAACTGGTGATGTCGGTGGTGGTCGCGGGCGTGTGGATCACCCTGGCCACCACAGTGTCTGAGAAGCTGGGCTCCAAGGTCGGCGGCATGATCGCCAACCTCCCCTCCACCATCCTGGTGTCTTTGTTTTTCATCGGCTTGACGCAAAACCCGGAGTTTGCCGCCGAAGCGGCAATCACCGTACCGCTGGGGATGTTTTTCAGCACCATTTTCCTGTATGTATTCATCAGCCTGGCGCCCAAAGGCCTGTTCGTTGCGCTGAGCAGCGGGCTTTCTGCCTGGGTGATCCTGGCCCTGCTTTCCTCGGTATTCCTGCAGGAATCCGGGCGCGTGGTCTGGAGTGTGCTCTACTTCAGCGGGGCCATCGGCACCTATCTCCTGGCTGAGAAGGTGATGAAGATCCCTTCGATGGGCAAGGTCAAAAAGCAGCACTCCTTCCGCCAGCTGCTGTTCCGGGCGCTTTTTGCCGGGGGCGTGGTGGGCACGGCGGTGCTGATCGCAAGGGCCGGTTCGGCGTTCTGGGCCGGGCTGTTCTCTTCTTTCCCGGCCACCATGCTGTCGGCCATGGTCATCCTGACGGTGTCGTCCGGCTATCCCTTTGCCCGCGCCACCGGCAAAATCATGCTGCTGGCTTCCACAAATATCGTCATCTACAGTTTCAGCGCCTGGTATTTTTTCCCCCTGGTGGGCCTTTGGTGGGGCACGCTTATTGCGTATGTGATCTCAGCCGCCTGGGTGTACTTTCTGAAGCCGTTGTTTGACAGAGGGATCTAGTAAGTTGTTGGTTCTCATGGGATGAGGATGGTGGGGGTAGCCCATAAGCGTTGGACGGGCTAAAAGGTTGTTGGTTGTTGGTTGGTAGGACCCCTTCGGGGTCACACGTTACTGGACCGGTTATTTGAAAAAAATACATTATGTCACAATACATTTATACATATCCACAGGAATTGGTGCGGGGGCGGTTGATTCGCCGCTACAAGCGGTTTCTGGCGGATATTGAGTTGGATGGCGGCGAAAAGGTCACGGCGCATTGCACGAATTCCGGGAGTATGAAATCGGCCCTGGAAGAAGGGGCCGAAGTGGCCATTTCGCCGGTTACCGATCCCAGAAGAAAGACCCGCTTTACCTGGGAGATGATCAGGATCAACGGCAGCTGGGTGGGGATCAACACCAATATTCCCAACATCCTGGGTGTCCTGGCCATGGAACAGAACCTGCTTGAATCCTTGCAGGGATACAGTGAGATCCGGCGGGAGGTGAAGTTTCTGGACAGCCGCTTTGATGTATTCGGCAAAAAAGGCGAAGAAGAATGCTACGTGGAGGCGAAAAACGTGTCCCTGAACGAAGATGGCATTGCCATGTTTCCCGATGCGGTTACCACCCGGGGGCAGAAACACCTTGACACCCTGGTAAAAGTCGTGGAGTCAGGCAAAAGGGCCGTCATGCTCTATGTTATTCAGCGCACCGACGTAAAGGCTTTTGCCCCGGCCGCCCACATCGATCCGGCCTATGCCGAAAAACTGCAACGAGCCGAAGAAAAAGGCGTGGAAGTCATCCCCTGGCAGCTCCGCCCCCACCCCAACGGCTACCAGTCACTCGGCATCCTCAACCGCAATAACTAACCAACCAACCAACAACCTCTTAGCCCGTCCAGCAGTCACAGGCTACCCCCACAACACATATCCCATGAGAACCAACAACCAACTAACCAACCAACAACTGCCTGCCTCGTCCAGCGCTTATGGGCTACCCCCACCATCCTCATCCCATGAAAACCAACAACCATGAATATCCTTCAAGCCAACAACATCAGCAAAGCTTACAGCGAAAAGATCCTTTTCGAGGGCATTTCCCTGAGTATCTCCCAGGGGCAGAAGGTGGCCCTGATCGCCCGCAACGGCACGGGGAAAACCACCCTGCTGAATATCCTGGCCGGCACCGATCAGCCGGATGAGGGGGAGTGTTCCTACAAGAATGACCTGCGGATGGCCTATCTGCCGCAGGAGCCGGTTTTCGACCCCGACATCACCGTATCGATGGCACTGTTGTCGGCCGACAACGAACAAACGCGGACCATCCGGGCCTATGAGGAACTGGTCGGGGATGAGGAAGCAGCCGTTGACCCTGTCAAACAACAGAAGCTGCAGTCCCTCACAGCGCAGATGGATGCACTGCAGGCCTGGGACTATGAGCAGCGGATCAAGCAGGTGCTGAGCACGCTCAAAATTGACAATCTCCGGGCAAAAACAGGCACCCTGTCAGGCGGACAGCTCAAGAGGCTGGCCCTGGCAAAGATCCTGATTGAAGATGCGGAGTTTATCCTGCTGGATGAGCCCACCAACCATCTTGACGTGGATATGATCGAATGGCTGGAGAATTACCTCTCGCGGCAGAAGATGACCCTGTTGGTGGTGACCCACGACAGGTATTTCCTGGATGCGGTCTGCAATGAGATCATCGAACTTGAAAATGGCAGGCTGTATACCTATCGCGGCAATTACGCCTACTACCTGGAGAAAAAGCAGGAACGTCTGGCGGCTGAAGCTGCCCAAAGCGACAGGGCCGCCAACCTGCTGAAAAAAGAAACCGAATGGATGCGTCGCACCCCCCAGGCCAGGACAACCAAATCCAAGGCCCGGATCGAGGGTTACCACACCCTGAAAGAAAAAGCCCAAAAAGAGACCGAAGGTGAAGCCGGCGACATCAAAATAAACATGGCACGTCTGGGCAAAAAGATCCTGGAGCTGAAGGAGGTGTCCAAAACCTACGATGACCTTAGGGTGGTGGATGACTTTTCATATGTCTTCAAAAAAGGCGAGCGGACGGGCATCGTAGGGCCCAACGGCACCGGTAAAAGCACCCTGCTGAAGATCATCACCGGACAGCTGCAGCCTGATTCGGGAGAGGTGATCACCGGCGAAACGATCCGGTTCGGGTTTTACCGGCAGGAAGGCCTGAAGGTGGATGACAACAAGAAAGTGATCGAGGTGATCACCGATATTGCGGAAAATATTCGCCTGGACAAAGACACCTGGATGAGTGCCCCGCAGTTCCTGCAATACTTTAACTTCCCCTACCACATGCATCACAACAGGGTGGGCAAACTCAGCGGCGGGGAAAAGCGCCGTCTTTACCTGCTCACTGTCCTGATCAACAATCCGAACTTTCTGATCCTGGATGAGCCCACCAACGACCTGGACATTCACACGCTGAACCTGCTTGAAGATTTCCTTACCCGTTTCCCGGGTTGCCTGATCATCGTTTCTCACGACAGGTATTTCCTCGACAGGCTCACCGAGCACCTGTTCGTATTCAGAAGCCCGGGCGACATCAAGGATTTCCCGGGCAACTACACCGATTTCCGGAAAAAACAAAAGCAACTGGAAGAGGAGAAAAAGGCGGCCGCACCAAAAACCGCAAAACCGGCTCCGGCCAGAAAAAGGGAAAAGACAAAACTCAGCTACAAGGAGCAGAAGGAGTTTGATGCCCTTGAAAAAGAGATCGAAAAGCTGGAGGAAGAAAAGGCTGGCTTGCTTGAAAAGATGAATGCAGGCAGATTGCCCGCGGATGAACTCCTGAAAGCATCCACCCGCTTTGAAGAACTGGAACAGATCCTCGACAGCAAAACCAACCGCTGGCTGGAACTGTCCGAATGGATTTAATTTTCAATGATTATGCATTCAACATCACCGGCATCACGAGCATCAGGATTTCTTCGTCCTTGTTTTC
The DNA here is from genome assembly GCA_007129945.1 of Bacteroidales bacterium. GTDB lineage: Bacteria > Bacteroidota > Bacteroidia > Bacteroidales > UBA7960 > PUPG01. The sequence continues at coordinate 1,137 of SKUN01000163.1, read as the reverse complement.
ATTGCCCATCGGTGACAACAATCCGGCCCGGTTGGGTTCGGACATTTCCACCATCACCTGGTCTGATTCCAGGTTGTTGAGCATCTCCACCATGAATTTGCTGTTAAAGCCAATCTCCAGGTCCGTGCCTTCGTAATGGCAGGTCAGGCGCTCTTTGGCCTCATTGCTGTAATCCAGGTCTTCGGCAGATAAAGTGAGCTCGCTGCCGGCGATCTTGAATTTTACCTGGTAGGTGGTCTGGTTGGAGAAGATGGACACACGTTTGATGGCATTGAGGAAGGGCTGCCGCTCCACGGTCATCTTATTGGGATTGTTGGAGGGGATCACCGCTGTATAATTCGGGTACTTGCCGTCAATCAGGCGGCAGGTCATGATGATATTTTTAAACGTAAAACGGGCATTGGTTTCGCTGTACTCAATGGATACTTTGTCCTCTCCCGATACCAGTGTATGACGAAGCTGATTCAGTGGTTTTTTGGGAAGGATGAAGCTGGTGGCCTCCTGCGAAGCTACGTCCAGCCGGCGATACCTCACCAGTTTATGGGCATCGGTGGCAACGAATGTGGTCCCTTCCGGAGAAAGTTCACACAACACACCCGCCATTACCGGCCGCAGATCATCATTGCTGGCAGCAAAGATGGTTTTGGAAATGGCCTGGTACAAAATATCGGCATCGATAGACACTGAAGAAGCCTCCTCGATTGGGGGCACCTGGGGATACTCCTCCCCGTTCTGGCCTGCCAGCCGGTATTTACCTTCTCCGGCTGTCAGTGTGACGCCAAAATTACCGGGATCAATATCGATGGTCACGGGGATGTCCGCGAATGTTTTCAGGGTATCAATCAGGATTTTCGCCGGGATGGCCACACTGCCGTCTCCCTCAGCCATGTCCACATTGATACGGGATGTCATGGTCGTTTCCAGGTCGGACGCTGAGATCTTGATTTCTGAATCCGCCAGCTCAAACAAAAAATTGTCCAGAATGGGAAGGGTATTATTGGTGCTCAACACCCCGCTAATGGTCTGCAGTTGCTTTAAAAGCAAAGAACTGGATACAATAAACTTCATATGTCTCCTGATTTTATGTTGAATAGCAAAGATAGTTTTTATTTTTGGCAGTTGGTCTGAATTTTTTCC
>SKUN01000022.1 GCA_007129945.1 Bacteroidales bacterium | reverse complement strand
AGGGAAAAGACTAACGGACTGGTAAACGGCATATACAGTTGTTGGTTCTCATGGGCAGAGTGAAGGGAAAAGACTAACGGACTGGTAAACGGCCCAAGCGGTTGTTGGTTGTTGGTTCACACGGTCCATGGAAACCAACAACTATCAGGCGCTTTAGCGCCGGAACTAACAACCGGAGGGGGCGCAGCCCCCGACTAACTGGAGGCGCGCAGCGCCGACTAACCAACAACTGGAGGGGCGTCAGCCCCGACTAACCGGAGGGGGCGTCAGCCCTCGACTAACTAACAACTAAAGGGGCGTCAGCCCCGCTAAACCAACTTACCATGTTACGACACTTATTGATTTTTACCCTGTTATTTTCATTTAATCTGCCGGCCGCATTTCAACTTAATGCATCAATCCCGGAAGAAAATCAACCCCGGCCCGGTACAGATGCCAATGTATTCGGCCATATAATTGATGCCGAAACCGGTGAACACATCCCTTTTATCAACATCATCATTGAAGGAACACGCATCGGTACCATTACCGACGCATCGGGTCACTACATACTTACCAACCTGCCTGAAGGGGAACACCGCCTGGTGGTTCAGGGAATGGGCTATGCAACCACATCGGTGGAATTTGTTGCAGAGGCTGAAAAAACCAAAGAGGTAGACGTGGAGATCATGCCCACCGCCATTGACCTGGATGAGGTGGTATTTACCTCCTCTCCCACCCGGAGCGGATTCCGTTACCAGCCGAATCAGGCATACATGGGTGAGGCACTGCAACGCCGCAGCGAAGCTTCATTCGGAGAAATGCTCAATTCGGAGCCCGGGGTGGCCATGCGTTCTTTCGGGTCGGCCCCGTCAAGGCCGGTGATCCGCGGTCTGGACGGCGACCGCATTTTGATATTGCAAAACGGTGAGCGCATGGGCGACATCTCTGAAACTTCCGCCGATCACAGCATTTCCATGGATCCGCTGGCAGCAAGCCGTGTGGAAGTGGTCCGGGGTCCCGCCAGCCTGCTTTACGGATCGAGCGCATTGGGCGGGGTCATCAATCTGATGACCACAGATATCCCGGAAGACTGGGACAGCGGCTCCAGCGGTGTGTTATCCGCACAGGGCGCCACCGTCAACGAAATGGGAGCGGGCTTTGGGAGGTATACGTATGGAGGAGAAAACATGGCAAGCACCGCCAGGTTGTCTTACCGCCAGTCTGGCGATATCAGTACTCCGGAAGGGACCATTCACAGCACCTCCATGCAGAATTTTGATGCCGCCATCGGCACCGGATTCCGTCGCGACAACAGGTCCGGCGGGGTCAGTGCTTCTTTTGTCAGTCAGGCTTTTGAGGTTCCTGAATCCATGGACACAGACGAAAGGGTCGAAATCCGGATGCAGCGGCAGGGGCTACAAGGTAAATTTTTCAGCCGGCACGACAGGCTGTTTGACCGCACGGAAGTACGTTTTCATGCAACCCGGCTTGCACAGCAGGAAGTAGAGAAGGAACTGGAAGATGACGGAAGCTGGGATGAGGATGTGGAACTGGAATACGACAAATATTCGTTCAGCTCCACCATTACCATGCAGCACAAAGCGGTAGGTATCGTTGATCGCGGGGCGGTCGGTCTGAATCTTTTCGGCCACCATATGGATGTAGCTGGTGACGAAGCCTATACGCCCGGAGAGCAAAGACTTTCCCTGGCTGCATTTACCTTCCAGGAGCTTCCCCTGACCAACAGGCTCAGGTTGCAGGCAGGAATACGACTTGACTTTCAGCACACCGCGGCACTGTCCAATGAGCTGTTTCCCCACATCAGCCAGTCACGAAATGCCATGAACTATTCGGGTTCCATCGGGATGAATTACCGCCCCGCTGAAGGCTGGGAGATCGGCGGACAACTGGCACGTTCACACAGGAACCCCACAGTAGAAGAGCTATATGCCAACGGCCCGCACCTGGGAGCCGGAGTGTTTGAGATCGGGAATCCGGATCTGAAGGATGAGATCGGGCACGGCGCAGACTTGTTTATAAATTACCGCAATGAGGTGGTCAGACTGGAACTGGCGGGTTATATCAACGATTTTATGAATTTCATCATTTTCCAGCCCACCGGGCAGGTGGATGAAAGTTCCGGTTACCCGGTATTTGCCTACGAAGGAGATGAGGCCACACTGACCGGCGGAGAGGTAAGTCTCGACATCATGGCCACCGACAACCTTACAATCAACCTGGGAGCCGACTACGTGAACGGACGCCGGACCGGGGATGTAAGTGAGAACCTTCCGTTTATGCCCCCCTTCAGGCTGATGGCCGGGATTGAACAAAACTTTGGTTCCTTCTGGATCTCAGGCAAAGTTCAACGCGTATCCGAACAGGACAGGGTAGCACCGGAAGAGGAAGTAACCGAAGGCTATACCCTGCTTGGGGCCCAGCTGGGCTACAGACTTGACCACGGTGGCCGGCATGTGATCATGCTCCGCGGTGACAACCTCACTGACAAGGCATACCGTGATCATTTATCCAGAATTGAAGACCGGAACATCACCATGCCCGGAAGGAACATAAATCTGGCCTACCGGTGGTATTTTTGATGATTTTGGCACAGAGTTTGCATACCAAACAGTGAGATCAAAATTACTTAATATACCTACCTTAAGTAGTTTCTCTTCATGTTGTTTTGGTTAATGGATGAAGCCCGGCCTCGAGCCGGGCTTTTTCATTTTGACTATCTTTGCCCAAAACCAACAGCCATGCCAACCTCCGGGAAATTACTCCTGCTAGACGCCATGGCCCTGATCTACAGGGCCTATTATGCACTCAACCGAAATCCCCGCATCAACTCTAAAGGGCAGAATACTTCGGCCATCCTGGGTTTTGCCAACACCCTCACGGAAGTGCTGAAAAAGGAACAACCCACCCACATTGCGGTGGCCTTTGATTCCCACGCCCCCACCCTGCGTAAGACAGATTTCGCCGACTATAAAGCCAACAGGGAGGATATGCCGGAAGACATTGTCTCCTCTCTCCCCTATATCCATCAGCTGCTAGAAGGTTTTCGCATTCCCGTGCTGATGAAAGACGGATACGAGGCCGATGACATCATTGGTACCCTGGCCAAGGAAGCGGAAAAAGAGGGATACAAGGTGTTCATGATGACGTCCGACAAAGATTTCGGCCAACTGGTATCAGATAATATTTTTATGCTGAAACCCGCCACCAGGGGCAATGAAGCCGAGATATGGGGCGTAAAGGAAGTCTGCGAAAAATTTGGGATTGAAAAACCGGAACAACTGATCGACATACTGGGGCTTTGGGGTGATGCCTCCGACAACATTCCGGGGGTTCCGGGAATTGGCGAAAAAAAGGCAAAGAATCTAATCCGGGAGTTTGGCTCCGTCGAAAACCTCCTGAATCATATCGATCAGGTGAAGGAAAAGCGAAGCAGGGAAAGCCTGGAGCAACACCAGGAACAGGCGAGGTCTTCAAAGAGCCTGGCCACCATCATGCTTGATGTACCGGTTAACACCTCCATTGATGTGCTGGAAAGAAAGGAACCCGATCCGGAAAAACTGATTCCCCTGTTTGAGGAACTTGAATTCAGAACATTTGCCAAAAGGGTGTTCGGAGAACCATCGATCATCCCGGAGGAAACCACAAAAAAAGCCATTCAGCAACACGGGCAAATGGACCTGTTTGACAACGCACCGGCTTCAGTTGATCCTGGTGAAGAGGCAAGTAAACGGCTTAAGGCCCTGATGAAAGACAATGATTATTCGGCCGTACAGGGCGAAAAAGAAACCGAAAAACTGATCCGGAAGCTGGAAAAAGCCAAAATGTTTTGTTTTGACACGGAAACAACCGGCCTGGATCTGAAGAATAAGGAATTGGTAGGGATTGCCTTTTGTATGAAACCAGGGGAAGCTTATTATGTGCCGTTACCGGAACAAAGGGAGGAAGCAACCCGATTGGCTGAACGCTTCAAAAAAGCTTTCACCGACAAGGACATTGAGAAAACCGGGCAGAACCTGAAATTTGACATCGGGGTGCTCAGGCAATACGGCATTGAGGTCAAAGGACCGCTGTTCGACACCATGCTGGCCCACTACCTGCTGCAACCCGACATGCGTCACGGGATGGATGCCATGGCAGAATCCTACCTGGATTATCATACCATCTCCATTGAACATCTGATCGGGAAAAAAGGGAAGTCGCAGAAAAGCATGCGGACCGTGCCCCTGGAAACCATCACTCCTTATGCCTGTGAGGATGCAGATATCACCCTGCAGTTACGGCAGGTATTTGAACCGATGCTGAAGGAACAGGAGTTGATGAAACTGTTCCGTGAGGTCGAAGCACCCCTGATCCGGGTATTGTCCGACATGGAAGATGCAGGCGTCCGGATTGACAAGAAAGCCCTGGCCGATTACGCTGAAGTCCTCTCTGAAAGCATTGAAAAAGTGGAAAAAGAGATCTGCGAAATGGCGGGCACCACCTTCAATATCGGATCCCCCAAGCAGCTGGGCGAAGTCTTGTTCGACAAACTGAAAATCACCGAAAAAGCCAAAAAGACCAAAACCAGGCAATACAGCACCAGCGAGGAGGTGCTTACCAAGCTGAAAGACAAGCATCCCATCGTGGAAAAGATCCTGGAATACCGGTCACTGACCAAGCTGAAGTCCACGTATGTGGATGCCCTGCCAAAACTGATCTCGGAAAAAACCGGCCGCATTCATGCCTCTTTCAACCAGGCAGTGGCTGCTACAGGACGACTTTCATCCAACAACCCCAACCTCCAGAATATTCCCATCCGGACTACCGAAGGAAAACTGATCCGCCAGGCTTTTGTACCCCGCGACAAGGACCATACCCTGCTTGCCGCCGACTACAGTCAGATAGAATTGCGTATCATTGCAGCACTGAGTCAGGATGAAGCCATGCTGGAAGCTTTCAGGGAAGGCATTGACATTCACCAGGCCACTGCTGCCAAAGTATTCGATGTCGGTCTTGAGGATGTCACCCCGGAGATGCGCAGAAGTGCCAAAACAGTGAATTTCGGGATCGTCTACGGAATATCCGCCTTCGGGTTGTCGGAAAGGCTTTCCATCCCCCGCCGGGAAGCAGCCACCATCATCGATCAGTACTTCAAAAAATACCCGGGCGTCAAAAAATACATGGATCAGAACATTGAATTTGCCAGGGAACACGGTTATGTGACTACTTTTCTTGGCAGAAGACGCTATGTCAGAGACATTAACAGTTCCAACGGGGTAGTCAGGGGATATGCAGAACGCAATGCCATCAACGCGCCGGTACAGGGTACAGCTGCCGACATGATCAAGATCGCCATGATTCGCATCCACGAAGAGATGCAAAAGCAGCAGATGAAAAGCAAAATGATCCTTCAGGTGCATGACGAACTGGTTTTCGATGCATTGAAAGAAGAATCAGAGAAGCTCCAAAAACTTGTGGAGGATAAAATGAAATCGGCACTGGATCTGCCGGTGCCGATTATAGTCGAAATGAATACCGCCAATAACTGGCTGGAAGCCCATTAGAAAAACTTGTACCTGATTCATCCGGCAGGTTTCGCCCATCAAACAGGGAAAGTAACAACCCGGGCAGGCCGGAAGCCGCCAGACGGATAAACCCCTAATTCATGGCCAGGGCATTCTTATAGTGCCGGTAACGTTGCATAATCTCCGTCACGTAATGATAGGGCTCGGAACCGCGGGCATAACCATGCCGCACCACCGGATCCTGGTAATATTTGGGTTTGGATTTGTTCAGCACATAGTAATCCACGTTATCTTTCCAAACGTCGGGGTCTTTCCCGTATTTCTCCGCAAGGCGCCTGGCGTCAAGCACGTGGCCGATGCCCACATTGTAGGAGGCCAGCACAAAATGAATCCGTTCATGGTCATCGGTGATCTCATCTTCGAGCCGTTTGTCGAGCCAGTGAAGATAACGGATCCCGGCTGAGATATGCTCATGAACACTGGCATCCATTCCCACATTCAGGAATTCAGCCGTGCCGGGCATCAGCTGCATAACCCCAAAGGCGCCGGCCCAGGAAACGGCCGATGGATCAAACCGTGACTCCTGGTAAGACAGGGAGGCGATCAACCGCCAGTCCCATCCCACAATTTCGGCATACCTTTTAAAATAATCATCAAAAACAGAGATTTTCCCGCCCCCCATAGAGTGGAGTTCACTTTTGGCAATAAATACAGAACGGGGATTGTTGTAATATTTTTCATAAATGGCGGCATAATCACGACTTTCCCTGAACTCATCCAGCCATTCATTCACCGCCCTGAGTAAATCAGAGGCTCCCGGCCGGACGGCCCATGAAAGATTCTGTTCAAAACTAACGGGCGTACGTGCATCCACGTTCGAATAATACATCTCGTGAAGGCGGGCAAGATTTTCATCCCCCACCGTATAATCGATGGTTCCCTGTGCAACTTCTTCAATCAGTTCTTCCATTTCCTGGTCACGCTCCACAATATAGATTGTATCGCCGATCTCTTCCATCAGGTGGGTAAGTCGTGTCACAAAAGTTGATCCTTTCTGAACATGTACAGTTTTTCCGGCAAGGTCAAGCTGACTCCGCACCAGATGCTGATCCACAACGGATGACTGCATGGCATACCACCTGTCAGGCTTCCGCTGCACCAGAACCTGCCTGGTCCGGCTGTGCGGATCGGTAAATTCGAACAGCTGCCGCCGCGAATTGGTCACTGTCAGATTCTGGGCAATCAGGTCTGCACCTTCTTCCTCCAGCAACCGATCAATGTTCTGTTGCAGGTCATTGGATACGGACACTTCCAGGTCAACGCCCAGGTGATCGGCAAAATGCTTCAGCAAATCAAGATGAAAGCCCATGGGCTCCCCCCGGTAAATAAAATAGTTGGTGGAGTTATAATCTGTGGCCGCCCTGAGGTAGCCACGTTCAATAATCTCTGCAAGGTCGGTTACTGTTTCCTTCTCCTCTTCCATCACAAAATCATTGTCCGCGTCAAATCGGTTCAATGACATGATTCCTGCGAATATGAGAAGGGAAATGGCAACGAAGAGAAGGACTCTTTTTCGTTGATTGATCATGAATGGCGCAATTTGTTCATAAAATAAGCCTGTGAAATTTCTAAACCTGACAAAACGCAAAGTTTTCATGGCTTTCACATTTTGTTTATAATCAGATTGTTTACCCCAGCAAGCAAAATGTTCTGGTCATTCAGTGTCATGGAGAACACCCCAGTATCTTTTTTGTTCGATATTGGTTTGGACTAAGACATTGGTTTGGATTAACAAGATAATTTGTTCCACCAACACTGGCACAGCCCCATTAGCAAATTTCGTGCCATAAACATATGCTTTGCCTGGTTCAAAAAAATGCGTAGGTTTGACAGGTTTAAATAACGCAGATATGCAGTTCAGGGAGGTAATCGGACATGACCACATAAAGGGACAGCTTATGGCCAACGTGCGGGCCAACCGCATCAGTCACGCGCAGCTTTTTCTCGGGCCCGATGACAGCGGAACCCTGGCCATTGCACTGGCTTACGCCCGCTTTATTCTCTGTCATGACAGGGGGGAGGAGGATGCCTGCGGCAAATGCCCTTCCTGCCTGAAGTTCAGCAAGCTGGCCCACCCCGACCTGCATTTTTTCTTCCCCTCCGCCCCCAACCAGGAGCACAAAAAGGAAAAGCCGGTAAGCAGCAAACTATTCCTTCCCCGCTGGCGCGAAATTTTGCTCGAAACCCCGTATTTTACCTACCGGCAGTGGCTCGAACACCTGGGAATCGAAAACAAACAGGCCATTATCAACACCGAAGACTGCAATGACATCATCAGGACATTGGGCCTTAAATCATACGAGGGCAAATACAAAATCATCTTTGTGTACATGACAGAGAAATTGTATTATGCCGCAGCACCCAAATTGTTGAAGGTCCTGGAGGAACCTCCTCAAAACACCCTTTTTCTGATGGTTTCAGAAAACAAGGACCTGGTTCTGAACACCATTCTCTCCCGTACCCAGATCCTGAAAGTACCACGCCCCTCAGAGGATGAGGTCAGCCAGGCACTTGCGGAAAAGGCCGGAACAGACCCGGTCAGGGCCAGGCAGATCGCTTTTCTGGCTGACGGAAGTGTATCTGAGGCACTGCGGCTGGCCAAACATGGCGGGGAAGTCATGGCCGATTTTGATTCATTCAGGGAGTGGATGCGTTATTGCTATAAGAAAGACACTTCCAAAATTATTAAATGGGCCGAGGATGCATCCCGCGGGGGCAGGGAAAAACAAAAATCATTTTTCCAGTATGGGCTGAAGATCTTCCGCCTGTGCCTGCTTCATAATTACAATGTGGACTCACTCATCCGCCTGGAAGGCGAGGAAAAAGATTTCATCAGCAAGTTTTCCCCCTTTGTCAACCACCGCAACGCCATACAGATCGTAACAGCATTCAATACTGCCATAACCCACCTCGAAAGGAACGCCAATCCGAAGATACTGTTCACCGATCTTTCCTTTCAGCTGGTCAGGCTGATGCACAGCTAGCCTCAACAGAACCAGATATTTTGCTAACTTTGCAACAATAAAAAAGAGGCGCTTTGGACAAGAACAATCATAGAGAAGAGGCATTTTTAACAAGGGGGTGTAAATGTGCCCCGCAACCACACACACGGCAGCTGGATGTGTTCAAACACTCCTGCAATAAACTGGATACCCGTGACTGGCTGGAGAATATCAAACCACCCGAAGTTTACCCATCAAGCGATGTGGTAGAGGTGCGTTTTAAGAACAGCCGCAAAGATTTTTTCAGGGCCTCGCCCGATCTTGATCTCCACACGGGTGACATCGTTGCGGTGGAGGCATCCCCGGGGCACGACATCGGCATTATCACACTGACCGGTGAGGTAGTGAAACTCCAGATGAAAAGCAAGAAGGTTGACCCGAAATCCACGGAGCTACGCAGGGTTTACAGGAAGGCCAAGGTATCGGACATTGAAAAATGGGTAACCGCCGTCCGCCAGGAAGACTCAACCATGTATCGCTCGAGGGAGATCGCCTCTTCACTGAAGCTGAATATGAAGATCAGCGATGTCGAATATCAGGGTGATCGTACCAAGGCCGTGTTTTATTACACGGCCGACGACCGCGTCGACTTTCGTGAACTGATCCGTGTGCTGGCAGACGCATTCGGCGTACGTATTGAAATGCGGCAAATCGGGATGAGGCAGGAAGCCAGTCGCCTCGGGGGGATCGGATCGTGCGGCAGGGAACTGTGTTGCGCCACCTGGCTGACCAGTTTCCGCTCAGTATCAACCAACAGTGCCCGTACCCAACAGCTGACACTTAATCCGCAAAAGCTGGCCGGGCAGTGCAGTAAACTCAAATGCTGCATCAACTATGAGAATGCCTGTTACGAAGACATCATCAAAGGCTTTCCCGATACCGGCAAAGAACTTCTTACCAAGGCGGGTGTCGCAACTTTCCAGAAGATGGATGTGATGAAACAGGAAATCGGTTACCAGTATACCGATAAACCCGGTCAGGTCATTATGCTTTCGGCAGAAAGGGTGTGGGAGATCATCCGAATGAATGAAAGCGGCCAGCAGCCTGAGGAGCTGCAGGACAAGCTCGCGGCAGTAGATCAGGCCACTGCGGACGCTATACCGGATCATGGAAGTAACGGACTGGAAGACAGCCTTACACGCTTTGACAATCCCAAAAAGAACAAGAAAAGCAAACGCCGCAGGAAAAGAAAGCCTAAAAACAACCGGAACGCATCGGACCGGTAGCCACCCCACCACATTATGAAACGATCAGTGAAACAGGGCTCCATTATTTTTTTGTGGCTGATTATGGCAGCTTGCCAGCCCAATGTTACTTATCATGAAACCCGCTCCTTATCATCTGACGGATGGGACTACCGGGATGGCATCCTTTTTGAGGCAGAGATAAGTGATACACTGGCCCTGCATGAGCTATACCTTGATGTCCGGAACACCATTGACTACCCTTACAGCAATCTTTTCCTGTTTATGGAGATTGAATTTCCTGACAACAGAACACTGCATGACACCATTGAGTGCGTGCTTGCCGACCGGAGAGGAGAGTGGACCGGAAAGGGGATCGGGCAAATACGTTCAAATCGTTTTCTGTTCCGTGATGAAGTATGGTTTCCGGTTGACGGAACTTATACGTTCCGTATTCAGCACGGAATGCGTGAAGAAGAACTGGAAGGCCTTTCAGACATTGGCATCCGCATTGAAAAAAAATAATAAAGGCACAGGACCGGCGTTTTGTTACTAACTATAACCATGATTTATGACAAGCAAAGTTTCCGTAAAACGTAAATACAAACGCTTATTCTGGGTGCTTTTCGCCACACCTGTAGTGCTTGTTTTTTTGCTGTTTTTCACCATTTCTCTTGGATGGTGGGGGTTCATGCCATCTTTTGAAGAGCTTGAAAACCCGAGAAGCAACCTGGCCAGTGAAATTTACTCGGCCGACGGAGAGTTGCTGGGAACCTTTTACATCCATAACCGCTCCAACATTCAGTATGAGGACCTTTCTCCGAATGTGATCCACGCACTTCTGGCCACGGAAGATATTCGCTTCCGCTACCATTCCGGGGTTGACATCAGAAGTATATTCCGGGTATTATTCCGGAATATTATTGGCGGGCAACGCAGCGCCGGAGGAGGAAGTACACTGACTCAGCAGCTGGCCAAAAACCTGTTTCCCCGGCAGCAGAACCTCTCCACCGCACAGATCGTGATCATCAAACTAAAGGAGTGGGTAACCGCTGCACGGCTGGAAAGAAACTATACCAAGGATGAGATCATTGCCATGTATCTCAATACGGTTGACTTTGGCAGCCATGCTTTCGGGATCAAATCAGCCGCCAAAACTTACTTCAACACTGAACCTGATGCATTGAAGAAGGAGGAAGCAGCCATGTTGGTGGGGCAACTGAAAGCCCCCTCATGGTACCACCCGGTCAGGAATCCCGAACGGGCCCTCGGCCGCAGGCAGGTTGTTTTGACCCAGATGGCCAGGTATGAATACATCACAAGGGAGGAGTTGGATTCACTGCGCAATATTCCACTGGATATGTCGCAGTTCCAGGTACAGGATCATCACACCGGAATTGCCACCTATTTGCGGGAATACCTGCGAACGGAACTACGGGATTGGGGACGGTCGAGAATTAAACCCGACGGCTCTCATTATGACATTTACCGTGACGGGCTCAGGATTTATACCACCATTGATTCACGCATGCAGGAATATGCGGAAGAGGCGGTGAATCTACATATGGCCAACTATCTTCAGCCTGAATTTTACAGGCACTGGCGGGGTTACACCAATGCCCCTTATGATACGAATCTGTCTAACGAACAGGTAGAATCAAACATCAGGAATTCGGTAAGGCGCTCAGATCGCTTCCACAATATGCTTGCACAGGGTTACTCAGAAGAAGAAATCATGGCCAGCTTTGAAGAGCCTGTACCCATGCGGGTCTTTTCCTGGGAAGGAAGTGTGGATACCGTAATGACCCCCATGGACTCGATCTGGTATCACAAGCATTTTCTCCATGCCGGAATGATGTCGGTTGAACCGCACACCGGTCATGTGAAAGCCTATGTGGGCGGTAATGACTTCCGCCATTTCAAGTTTGATCACGTCACCGGCATCCGCCGCCAGGTAGGATCGGTCTTTAAGCCTTTCCTCTATACCCTTGCCATGCAGGAAGGGGAATTCGGCCCTTGCACCCAGGTCCCCAACACCCCGGTAACCTTCGAACTTTGGGACGGCACCTTATGGACACCGAAAAACTCAAGCGATGACAGAGAGGGAGAAATGGTGACTTTGCAATGGGCCCTGGCGAACTCTGTAAATTATGTGTCGGCTTACCTTATGAGACGCTACAGCCCTGAAGCACTGGTCAGACTGACCAGACGAATGGGCGTGCAAAGCCCCATGGATGCAGTTCCTGCCATTTCTCTGGGAACGCCTGATCTTTCTGTTTACGAAATTGTGGGAGCCATGGCGTCCTATGCCAATAAAGGGGTATATATTGAGCCGACCTTCGTCACCCGTATTGAAGACCAGAGCGGCAATCTGATTGAAGCCTTTGTTCCTGACCGGCAGGAAGCAATGAACGAAGAAACTGCCTGGCTGATGCTGGAGCTCATGAAAGGAGTGGTATCGGAAGGTACCGGACGGCGGTTGAACTTCAGATATGGTTTCAATCACCCAATAGCAGGTAAAACAGGCACCACCCAGAGCAACTCAGACGGATGGTTCGTGGGCATCACCCCCGACCTGGTATCCGGTGTGTGGGTAGGTGGCGAGGACCGGGGCATCAGATTCAGAGATCTTTCACTGGGCCAGGGCGCCAATACTTCACTTCCCATATGGGCCGAGTTCATGACCAGGGTATATAACGATGACAGCCTGAACATCAGCATGGATGATTTCGAAATGCCCCTCCGGCCACCGGACGTAGAAACCGACTGTTCCAAAATAGAGCAACAGGACAATACCAGGGACCCTTTCAGAAGAGAGATCTTCTGACCAAATCCGCTACAGGATCAACTCAATTCATACACATCTCATGCGCAGCCTGCAACAATTTCTGATGCTGACAGCCCTCCTGGTGCTGCTACCGGAGCTGAAAGCGGATGTTCCCGTGGGGCACTGGCGCCATCACCTGCCCAACAACCGCATCTTTCATATCGAAGAAACCCCCGGCCGCATCGTGGGTGCCACAACCTACGGGCTGGTGGTATTCAACAAGGACGACAACAGTGTGGAAAGGATCAACAAAGTGCATGGGTTGAGTGATTTCGGTATATCTGCGATAAGTTGGTCAGCCGAACAGGAGGCCCTTTTGGTAGGCTACGAAAACGGCAACCTGGATCTGATCGACGGGAACAACTTTGTGAACATCCCTGATATTATGCAGGCTTCCATACTGGGAAGCAAGAAGATCAACAGTATGGAACCCCATGCTGGCCGGATACTGGTCGCCTGCGATTTCGGCATCATTGAATTCGATGCAGACAACTACCTGGTTCTGGACACCTGGTTCATCGGCCCTTTTGGCAGCATGGTCAATGTCAATGACCTGGCAATTTCCGGGGGACATATTTTTGCCGCAACCAATGCCGGACTCCTGCGGGGTCCGCTGGATGGCTCAAACCTGGCAGATTACCGTTTTTGGGAAAGATTAGAGGTCAGCGGGCAGAGTAACGAAATATTCACCCGCCTGGGGGCTTTCACAAACAGGGTATTTGCATTGCAAAAAACGGATACTGCAGACCAGCTCTACGTGTCAGAACAGGGAAGCTGGACCCCCCTCAATCCTCCGGAAAACGACTATCAGCAGATCAACAACCTGACCGTCAATGAAGGTCAGCTCCTTGTGGCTGCCCCGGGCAAACTGGATATTTACGACGCCAATCTGGAGAGAGTCCGGAGGGTGGAAAGCTATCATCCGGGTGAAGTCACCGCGAATGACGCCCTTCTGGCTGCAGACGAAAAACTCTGGATCGCCGATCACCACAGGGGGCTTGCCAGGGAAAAAAGTGCCGGCGACTTTGAAACGATTATACTTCCCGGACCACCTGAATCAGATGCATTTGGCCTGGCAGCGGGCCACGGACGCGTATGGGTTGCACCGGGCACAGTCACCTACGGCGGAGAGCATAACTGGATCCAGCACGGTGTTTTCCTGTTTGAAGGAGGAAGGTGGCAGGGCTTCAACCGTTTCCGGTTCCCTGAGTTGGAAACTGTATCAGATATCATCAGGATCAGTGCCGATCCGCGCAACCCGGACCGTGCCTTCGCTGCGGCCTGGAACGGAGGGGTGGTGGAGCTGAACCCTGAAGGGGTGGTGCAATTGTTTGACGACTCAAACAGTCCCCTGCAAAAACGGGCCATCGTTGAAGACAGGCTTCGTGTGGGAGGCACTGCCGTCGATAACCAGGGCAATTTGTGGGTCACCAACTCCGAGGTGGACACCCCGCTTTTGGTCAGGAAACCTTCAGGTGACTGGATGGCATTCAGCAGTGGTGGAACTTTCGGATCACAGACACTGGTAGGAGACCTTGTTATTGATGATAGCGGACAAAAATGGGTCATACTGCCACGCAATGGCATTTTCCTCCTGAAAGAAGACGGCCTGAGCAACAACAGTGGGTACGAAACACGCAGGCTCACCACACAGGCCAGCCGTGGAGGCCTTCCGGACAACAGCGTTCACAGTCTTGCGGTAGACAACAACGGTTACGTATGGGTGGGAACGGAACAGGGGGTGGCCGTCTTTTACAGCCCGCAACGTGCTTTTACCGGGCAGGATTTCCAGGCCCACCGCATCGTGGTGGAGCAGGCCGACGGCTTTGCGGGCTACCTGCTGGAGTCAGAAACGGTCACTGCCATCACAGTGGACGGATCCAATAAAAAATGGTTTGGCACAGCACGTTCGGGTGCCTTTCTCCTATCCGAAGACGGCCGCGAAACGATCTTCCATTTCGACAGGGACAACAGCCCCCTCCCATCCAACAACATCCTGGATATTGCCATTGAGGGCCAAAGCGGTGAAGTGTATTTTGCCACCGACAGGGGTCTGGTTTCATTCAGGGGGCTTGCCACAGGGGGCGGAGAGGTGCATCAGGATGTATATGCCTACCCCAACCCCGTACATCCGGGATATGACGGGTACATTTCTGTAAGAGGACTGGTACGCAATGCCAGGGTAAAGATCACCGACATCAGCGGCAACCTGGTCTGGGAAACCATTGCAGAAGGAGGCCAGGCAGTTTGGAACGGCAAGGATCTCCATGGAAGAAGGCCCTCTTCCGGGGTGTATCTTGTGTTTTCCACCAACGAAGACGGAGAGGAAACCGCGGTGACAAAGATTTTGTTTATTAACTGACAGGGGTATAAAAGATCATGATCGCGACCACAACCGGCATCATACTGCACAGTTTCAAGTATGGTGAAACCAGCATTATTGCCCGGATATACTCCAGTGACCTTGGATTGCAGTCATACCTGGTTCCGGGTGTCAGGAAAAGCAAGGCCCGCATCCGGCAAAATCTCTTTCAGCCACTGACAATCGTGAATATGGTGGTGTACCACAAAGAAAAAGGAGGGCTGCAGCGCATTAAAGAGATCAGCTGCCCGACACCGTTTTCAACCATCCCCTACAATATCAGCAAATCCTCCATTGCCCTGTTCCTTGCAGAGATGCTCACCCATTCCATTAAAAGTCACGAATCCAACCCGGCTCTCTTTGCTTATATCCACAATGCGATCAGGCAACTGGACCTTACCGATGGAAGGGTGGCCGATTTTCACCTTGTTTTTCTGCTTCAGCTCACCCGTTTCCTGGGTTTTCAACCCCGCGACAATTATGACTCCCTCCATTGCTATTTCAACCTCCGTGAAGGAACATTCCAGCGGGAGCCCGGTCACAGAGAGGAGTGCCTGGACCAGAACCTCAGTCAGTGCTTTTTCAGGGCAGCCAATACCGGGCTGCATGAGGCAGATCAGTTGCTTATCCCGAAAGAACAACGCAAAACCCTGCTGGACAAAACAATTGACTACTACCGCTTTCACCTTGAAGGGCTCGGGGAGGTGAAATCGCATCATATACTGGAAATGGTATTGCATGAAAAAGTGTAACTTTGGTTTGATTCACCAAACTATACCCTGCATCTATGGGTTCGGGCATCAGATCCACCCTCAGCCGGCCTTACAACATCGCCATCCTGGTCATGGCCCTGGCCATGGTGTGGATCAACTTCAGCCATCACAACTGGACCCGCGACCGGGTGATCGAGTGGGACGTTAAATCCTACTACGCCTACCTGCCGGCAGTATTTATCTATAACGACCTCTCCCTGGAGTTCCTGGATGAGGACCCGGAGAAATTCGGGGACCTGATATGGCCGGTAACCACCCCCACAGGAAAACGCGCCCTTATCACCACCATGGGAATGTCCGTGTTATATTCCCCTTTCTTTTTCCTGGCACACGCCTATGCCTCACTGACCGGATGGGAGGCGGACGGATACTCCATCCCCTATCGTTTTGCCCTGAACTTCAGCACCCTGTTCTATCTTCTGGCAGGACTCTACTTCCTGAAGAAGGTACTGCTCCGCTATTTCAGCCCGGGCATTGCCACGTTTACCCTGGTGGCCGTGGTAATGGGCACCAATTTGTTGTATTACGCCACCCACGAAGCAGCCATGACTCACGGATTCAGCTTTGCACTGATCGCCCTGTTCCTCTGCCTGACCGTTCGTTTTTATGACAAGCCCGGATCTGTCAGGCAACTCATGCTGCTGGGGTTTCTGGCAGGCTTCATCACCCTGGTCCGTCCCACCAACATCATCATCCTGCTGTTGTTTTTCCTCTGGGGCGTTGACAGCATGTCTGCACTGCGCAACAGGATCGGCTATTACCTTCAAAAACCCGGACTGGTGGGCGTAATGGCCCTGTTTTTTATCCTGGCCTGGGTGCCGCAATTCATTTACTGGAAACAGGTATCAGGCATGTTTTTTTATTTCACTTACGGGGAAGAAGGAGGTGGGTTTTTCTGGGGCAACCCACAGATCGCCAATATCCTGGTCAGTTATAAAAAAGGGTGGTTTGTGTATACCCCCCTGATGTTGTTTGCCTTTGCGGGAATTTTTCTTCTTCCATGGCGCCTGAAAGGACTCCCGGATGCATTAAGGGGTGCATTCCTGCCCATCCTGGTATTTAAATTACTCAATATCTACATCCTGTCATCCTGGTGGGCCTGGTGGTTCGGCGGCGGGTTCGGCCTGCGGGCCTTTATTGACTCCTACGCCATCATGGCGCTCCCAATGGCGGCGGTGTTTTCCCTGGCGGCGAAACAACCAGAAAAATGGCGCAAGGCAGCCTTCGGGGTATTTGTATTGCTGATACTGTTCAATAACTTCCAGATCCATCAGTACCGGCGGGGAGCGATCCACTACTGGTGGATGAACAAAGAAGCTTATTGGGAAACCTTTCTGAGAAGAAAACCCACCGAAAGATACTGGGAACTGATCACCATCCCTGATTACGAAAAGGCCAGAAAAGGAATCTATGTGGCCATTGATCCGAAGGAAACCAAAGAAGATGAATCACCTGAGGCGGAAAGCAAACCGGCCGCTGCCGGAGATGCTGCAGACCCGGACACCATTGTCTCTGTAAGCCGTGACGAATACGGACCGGAAGAAAGGGAGAAGCGGATCCTGGAAATTGAACAACGCCTTCGTGATGATCCGGAGATGGCGGAATTTATCCGGGAAAAAGCCCGGGAAGCAAACGTGCCGGCAGATACGATGTTCCGGCGCGACGCATTATGGTATTACGAAAGAGGAGAATACTGATGCTTAAAGGAAAAACCATTGCGGTGGTGGTGCCCGCATACAATGAAGCCACCCAGGTTGAGCAAGTCATTCAGGGTATGCCCGATTTTGTGGATCGCATTGTCGTGGTCAATGACTGTTCGGATGACCAGACGGAAGAGGTGGTGATGACGCAGATGGGCAAACTGCCAGGGGCTCCCATCCCACCAACGGAATCGGTCAGTGACGGCATGTACGGCAAGGCCGACAGGATTCTGGCTGAGCTGGATGAGAAAGAAAATCAGTGGTTCGTCCCGGCCGACGTAGTATGGACGGAAGCCCATGAAAAAGTTGTCCTGATCAACATGAAGCGGAACGGGGGCGTGGGCGCAGCCATTGCCAGGGGTTACAAATGGGCAAAAGACAACCGGATCGACTGCACCGCAGTGATGGCGGGCGACGGACAAATGGACCCGTCGGAACTGGAAAAGATCTGTATGCCGGTTGTCACGGAAGGGATTGACTATGTGAAAGGAAACCGCCTGTCACACAAAAGCGCCCCGTTTCTGATTCCCAAAAAGCGGCTGCTCGGCAACGCCATCCTGACGATCCTGACCAAACTGGCTTCCGGATACTGGTCAGTTTCCGACACCCAAACCGGCTATACAGCCATCTCCCGGAAAGCATTGCTGGCAATCAAACTCCATGACATTTACCCCCGCTACGGCATGCCCAACGATATGCTGGTGAAGCTCAACATCGCCTCCTGCACCATCAAGGAGGTGGACATCAGGCCGGTCTATGGCATCGGGGAAAAATCCAAGCTTAAAATCGGCAAGGTGGTGCTTCCGATTGCAGGCTTGCTCATCCGGTCTTTTTTCAGACGGCTATGGGCCAAGTACCTTTTCAGGGATTTCCATCCGCTGTTCATCCTTTACCATTTTGCATTTCTGCTGCTGATTCTGTCTGTACCTTACGGAATCAAAGTGCTTGGTTTGGCCCTGCAGGGCATCGATGTCAACCCCCTCACAGCCCTTGCCTTCATGTTTTTGTTTATCAGCGGATTCCAGTCACTGCTTTTTGCCATGTGGATGGACATGCAACACAATGACCGACTTTACCGGGATTAACCGGTGGCAGCTGTGGCGGGGTCAGTCAGTGGCTACCCTCTGAAACACGGCCACCTTGTAGTCTGTATCAAATACCCGGAAAGGAACCCGGGGTTCAAAAACTTTAATGGTTTCAAAATGCGGGCTTTCAATGAGTTCTTCGAGCGCCAGATGATGGATGGGTGAAAAATGGCCGTCCCAGATCACGATCTCGCCGGGTTCAATATTGTAATGGGGCTCACCGGCCCGGTAAACAAAGGGCCTTGACTGCGTCTCATCATAGGGGTTCAGGTCCAGGAAGTAGAAAAAAGCCGGATCATAATAATATACCTTATGCTGATCAAGTTCTTCTTCCAGCATAAAGTCCGCGGCCTCCTTCATGACCTTGTTCATTCCGCTTAACTCATGGGGGATCTGATGCCTGCTGAATGGCTCACTCACCACCGTCATCAGCAGAAAAACAGCAAACAGCAGGGAGAGCATGCTGCCGTGCCGCTGCACCCTGAACATATCGATGATGCCGTTGTACCCCCTCAGGGCCAGCAGGGCCCCCAGCGGCACGATTGACACCATGTAGCGGTGAAGGCCCAGCGAACGGCCGATACCCGTATACCACATCATTACGTGGGCCAGAAAATACACCGCAAAAGGAAGCAATACCAACAGGAAAGCATTGGTGGCCGATTCGGACCGCCGCAGCAACAACTCCCGGACAACAACCGCCGTCCCGGCGAGGATCAGCAAAGAGATCAGCCAGCCGAATATTTTCGGGGCCCTTACGAAAAAATACGTCAGAGAGCCCGTCCCATAGGCTTCGGCCGTTCCCCGGTAAGGCATCTGGGTCACCAGCCAGAATAAGTCATTGTAATGAAAATAACCGATGATGCTGTAGACCACCGATCCGGTCAGCAGCCAGGGGATGGCCCGGTACTGCTTTGCTGCCAGGAAAAACAACCCGAAAACGGGAATCATGATGATACCTTCGGTACGCACAAGCGGAGAGAACGAGATCAGCACTGCCGCCCAGAAGTATTTTTTGTCAAGGCACAAATAAGCCGTGGCAATAATGAACAGGCCGAACAACACCTCCACCTGCCCGGATATCACGAAAAAAGTGTATACAGGAGCAAAGAAAAGCAGAACAGGGAGTAGCAAACGATTTGAATACCCCAGCCTCCGGGCCGACAGCCAGGCAAACCACCCGCTTGCCATGCCTGCCAGCAGGTTGAACAACGAAACCCCGTCATGCCCGAATTGGGCAAAAGGGCTTGACAAAAGGGTAAACACCGGCTTGCCCCAGTGATGCAGCAAAAACTCCGGGTACAGCCAGGAGTAACGCGAGAACTTATAGTGCGTCAGGCTGTCCGCATCCCCGATATAACCTTCCGAGGCCGCCAACACCCAGGAGAAGAACAAAAACAACCCGCCAAGCAATACCCCTGTGCCAAGAGGTTCATTCTTTTTCAGCCAATGGAGAAGATTTGTAGTCATGGGTCAAGTTTGGAGGGTGGAAGCTTTAAGGAAGAAGCTCGAAGCTGGAAGCTGGAAGCTCGAAGGAAGAAGGTGGAAGGGAGAAGGTAGAAGCTGGAAGCCTGAAGCCTGCAGGCTATAACCACGGTCCAGAAATGCTTGTAACTTGTTCATTTTTATGGTTTTATATTCAACTTAGTCGAGGGCTATCGCCCTCTCCGGTTAGTCGGCGCTAAAGCGCCTCTAGTTGTTGGTTCCGGCGCTGCGCGCCTGATAGTTTGGTGGTTTCCATGGCCCATGAGAACCAACAACCAACTAACCAACAACTAACAACTGCCTCGCCCGTTTCCCAGACCATTGGCAGCTTCCCCAACACATGGCCCATGAGAACTAACAACTGGAGGGGCGTCAGCCCCGACTAACCAACAACTGGAGGCGCGCAGCGCCTACAAATTATACCTCAAGATACACCACAAAGCCCGCAAGCCGTCTTTCCAGCCGATCTTCTTGCCATCGGCGTAGTTCCTGCCGTAATAGGAGATTCCTACCTCACAAATGCGCACCCCGGGAATTCTGGATATTTTGGCGGTCACCTCCGGCTCAAAGCCAAAGCGCTGCTCCTTCAGGCTGAGCCCTTTGATCAGATCGGCACGGAAGAGCTTGTAGCAGGTTTCCATGTCGGTCAGGTTCAGGTTGGTGAACAGGTTGGAACAACACGTGAGGATTTTGTTGCCGGCTGTATGCCAGAAAAACATCACACGCCTGGGATAGGCCCCGGTAAAACGGGAACCGTAAACCACGTCGGCATTCCCTTCCCTGACAGGCTGAAGCAGGCGGTCATATTCCCGCGGATCATATTCCAGGTCCGCATCCTGAATGACCAGGTAATCTCCGGTTGCTTCGCGGATGCCTCTGTGCAGGGCCGCCCCTTTCCCCCTGTTGCCCGGCTGATGGTACAACCGGATGGTGGCTTCCGGGTGGTCCTTCATAAACCGGTTCACGATGGCCACCGTATCATCTTTGCTGTCGTCATTGACAATAACCACCTCCTTTTTGAAGCCTTCAAGGGGAGCATCCAGCACACGCTCCAGGATGGCACGAATGGTTGCGGCTTCGTTATAGGCGGGGATAATCACCGAAAGGGTTTGCATTCAGCTTGTATTTACATCAGTTATCCTCTTGACACGTAATCAAATCACAGCCAGTGCCGCACCCGGAGAGGCACGTACATCAAGTCCACTTCCTGAACCGGGACACATCGACCACCACTACAAAAGCCGGGGCACGCCAGCCATCACCACTACCTCAGCCGGTACACACTGGCAGAGTTGGCGGGAAGATCCCAGTTGTCAAACCCGCTGCGCTCCCTGCCGGTAAACACCTCCTTAGCCCCGGAATAACGGGCCCAGCCTTCTTCAAACCGCTCCATGTCCAGCTGGTATTCTTCGTCATTGTTGTTGAGGATTACCATGATGGTGTCCGTTTCATCATAGCGGAAGTACACATACACATTGTCCTCGGGCACAAAATGAAGCAACCAGCCGTAATGCAGCACCGGGTTGTTCTTTCTGAATTCACCCAGGGCAGTGATGTGGTCCACCATCCGATTCTGATCAGGGGTACGTCCTTCACGGGTAAATTTGTTAACCGGATCGTCCGGCCAGCCACCCGGAAAATCGGAGCGCATTTCTCCATGGCCATCATGTTCCCAGGCCGTTTTCAATAACTCCGTACCCGTATATACCTGCGGCATTCCCCTGGTAGTATATATAAAGGTCAGGGCCATCTCCAGTTTGTCAATATCTTCATCCACCCGTGTAAAAAAGCGGTCCGTATCGTGATTGCTGCCAAATACCACCAGGCTGTAAGGGTCGGAATAAAGAAAGTCCTGGGCCAGGCTGTTATACAGTCGCATCATCCCGGAGCCCCAGCCCTGCTCTTCATTGAAGGCCTGACCGATGGCATCGTACAGCGAGAAGTCAAAAAGGGAGGGGAAATTGGAGTCATAGCCGTCATGGTTGTCGACCCCGCCCTGGTAATAACTTGTTATGGCCGGCACACCCGACCAGGCCTCCCCGATAATATTGAAGTTCGGATATTCATTCCGCACATAATGCGCCCAGTCCGACATAAAAAAGCGATCGGCATAAGGCTGGGTATCCATCCGGATGGCGTGAATCCCGGCGTATTCAATCCACCACACGCTGTTTTGTTTCAGGTAGCGGGCCAGCAGACGGTTGCGCTGGTTCAGATCGGGCATGTTGGTATCGAACCAGCCATCAACCATTCGCTCATAGTCATGGCGGGAGCCATGCGGATCCACAATGGTGGTCATCCGGTAGGTGGTGCGGGTAAACTCATCCCACTGGTTGAGCCAGTCGGGTGAAGGCAAATCCTCCATCCACCAGTGGTAATGACCGCAATGGTTCAGGATAATATCCTTCACGGTCTTAATCCCCATTTCTTCCGCTTCCCGGACCATGCGCCGGTAATCTTCGTTGGTACCGTACCGGGGGTCGATCTTGTAGTAATCGGTGGTCGCATACCCGTGGTAGCTGTATCTTGGCTGGTCATTTTCCAGCACCGGATTCAGCCACATGGCGGTAAATCCCATCCCGGCAATGTAATCCAGGTTGTTGATAATTCCCGGAATGTCGCCCCCATGGCGTCCGTCCGGATCGCTTCGGTCTGCCCGCTCCAGCATCCCGGGCTGGTCATCCAGCGAAGGGTCGCCGTTGGCAAAACGGTCCGGCATAAGCAGGTACATCGCATCCGACGCATTCACCCCCTCGCGGTAATAGGCGTCAGGGTCACGTTCCCTCAGCTCGTAATTATAGGTATATACTTCCTCCCCTTCAGCCATGAACCGGATAGGCAGGTCACCCGGCCTGGCATCGCTGATATCCAGATAAATAAACAGGTAATTGGGACTTTCCACAGCCACCACCTCCCTGATGTGTACCCCCGGGTAGTCAATGTCCACCCTGGTGGCCCCGATTTGGTCCGCATAGACCATGATCTGCAATTCGGTGTGAACCATGTCCGTCCACCAGAACGGGGGTTCCACCCGCTCAGGTGCTTCCTGTGCCTGCAGGGGCAGCCCGTAGCCGGTGAGCACAATTAACAAGCACAATACAATGAACAACAATCTCTTCTTTTTCATCTTTTTTCGTTTTTTTGGGATGCGAAAGCGCACTTATGCCTCAACCAGCGCACGTGCCTCATCCAGCACCTTGTCAATTTTATTTCCTTTAAGTCCCAGGGTGTTCAGTATCCCGGGCTTTTCCAGCAGTTGCCTGCACAGAACGACCTCTTTATCCAGCAAACCCTGTTTCTGTTTGCGATTGAGCAACGTAAGCACCGTAACCGGAAAAAGACCCGTTTGTTCCACCATGTCTTTCAGGCTTTCTTTTCTGGGATAGTCCCAGCTCACCATCCTCAGTCCGATACACCTACCGTAATCCATGGCATCTTTGGTAAACCGGGTATTGGTCACCACCCAGCCGTGAAAAGTTCTGTTTTCCAGCCCGGGGGTGGATTTCCACCGCTTTTCAATGTCCTGGAAACGGGCATGAATATAGAGGGGCACCTTTACATTGCACTGCTTTCCCTGGCTGTTGTAATACTTACATTCCACCATAAACTGCTGGTGGTCGTTGTGGGCCACCACATCCACCTCGTGTTCCACGCATTGCCCCCTCACCTGCTTCCCTACCTCAACGCTGTAGCCCATGTTTTCAATAACCGCACCCACAAAATGCTCGAAGGGATAGCCGGAAGGGCCCAGTTCCATGATGGCTTTTTTCAGGCTGTAGCGCGCAGCCGTTGATCGCTGGAACTTTCGCAGCAGCTGAAACGCCCTGCGGTAAATTTCTTTGGTGGTGATGCCGTCCTTGAGATAGGCCTCAAGGGCATCCTCAACCTTGCCTGTCAATTGCGGGGAAGCCCCGGAGCGCTGCAGGGAGGCGCGAAGTTTCTCCGGGTCAAAGACTTCCTTTTCGCCAGAGTATTTTTCAACCAGAATCTTTTCGCTCATACCTGTCAATTTAGTGGCTAAATATAATAAGAAAATGTAACTTTATTTTCAAAACCGGGATATGCAAAATTTTCACGTTTACAAGTCGTCGGCCGGAAGCGGCAAGACCTACACCCTGGTAAAGGAGTACCTCAAGATCGTATTGAATAACCCCGGTGCAGTGCGGCACATCCTGGCCATCACCTTTACCAACGCTGCTGCAGCAGAAATGAAAGAAAGGATTATTGAAGGTCTGGGACTGGTGGCCGCATTGGGAGAGAACCCGACTCCGGAGAAAGACGCACACCCCGGCAAAGAGGCCAGCCAAAAAAAAGGCCGGGCACTGCTCACCCAAATCATGGAAGACGGGAAAAAGGAGGGGATCACCCCGCTTCAGGAAGAACAGCTGATCCGCAATGCAAAGCTTGTCCTTAAAAAGATCCTTCATCAATACAGCGACTTTTCAGTAAGTACCATTGACAGTTTTGTACACCGGGTGATACGGACATTTGCCTTCGACCTGCGCATCCCGCTGCATTTTGAAGTGTCACTGGATGCAGAAGCCCTGCTTAAACAAGCCGTGGACCTGCTGATCAACCAGGTTGGCCGTGACAAAAAACTGACCGCCCTGCTGGTAACTTATATTGTCAGCCAGGCTGACGACGAGCAGGATGTCCGCATCGAACAGCACATCACCCGGCTGGCAAAGACACTCACCGATGAAGAAAGCAGCAGATACATTGAGCAGCTGAAGGAGGTGGAGATGCAGGACTTTCAGCAACTGGCCGGGAAATTGAAAGGACAGGTGAAGGCGTTTGAAGAGAAGGTTGCCCGGGAGGCCGGGGCCGCTCTGGAGCTGATACACCGCCAGGAGCTCCCGCCGGAGGCCTTCTACCGCGGCAAAAACGGCATATACAGCTACTTCAGGCATCTTGCCGGGGGCAATATCAGGGAAAAGATCCGCCCGGGCAGCTACGTAAAAACCACCATTGATGAGGACAAATGGCTATCGGGAAAGTGCACCGCAGCGCAGAAAGAGTGCATCACGGCGATCAAAGGTGAGCTTATACAGTACTTTGAACGCATCCAGTCCCTGGCGGAAGAAAGCCTGGAAACCTACCTGAACAGGCAGGCCGTATTGCGCTCCATTTTCCCGCTGGCCGTACTTAACGAAGTGGAAAAAATGCTGGAGGAGATCAAAACCGACAACATCCTCCTCCACATTTCGGATTTCAACAAACGGATCGCAGCCATCATCACGGAACAACCGGTACCCTTTATTTATGAACGGCTGGGCGAGCGTTACCGTCATTATATGATCGACGAATTCCAGGACACCTCCATGCTGCAATGGCAGAATCTGCTTCCGCTGGTAGAGAATTCCCTTTCCTCCGGCCATATGAGCCTGGTGGTCGGAGACGGCAAACAGGCCATTTACCGTTTCCGCAACGGAGATGTGGAACAGTTTGCCAACCTGCCGGCCCTCACCGGGGAGCTCAGGAAAATATCCAAACCCGAATGGGAAGTCACCTTGCAAAACAACTACCGGGAGATCTCCCTGGATACCAACTGGCGGTCAGCCCGGGAAATCGTCGGTTTCAACAATGCGTTTTTTCAGTTTACACGCAAGCAGCTGCCCGAAGACATGCAGGGCATCTACAAAGAAGTAAAGCAAGAAGCCCGGCCTGACAAAGAAGAAGGCCATGTGAGTATTCGCTTCATGGAGGGGGCAAACAAAAAAGAATTGCAGGAAAACACCCTGCGGGAAATACCGGGCATTATCAGGCATTGCCGGGAAGCAGGGCATCCCCTGCAGGACATCACCATTCTCTGCCGGGCCAATGAAGAAGCCAGCATGGTGGCCAGGATGCTGCTGACAGAAAACATCCCCGTGATTTCTCCCGACTCCCTGCTGCTGAGCTACAGCCCCGAAGTCAACTTTTTTCTGTCCATCATCACCCTGCTGGACAATCCTGCCGACCCCGTGGCTGCAGCCGAAATGGTCACTTTCCTGCACCAGGGCGGACACATCACCACGCCCCCTGCCCTGCATGAATGCCTGAGAGAAGCAGGGCTCAGCGGGAAGAAGTCAACGGGCGGGTCCTCCCTGCTTCCGGGCCTTGAAAAACTCATGCATGCCAACGGCATCGACTTTTCCTTCCGGGTTTTCGAACACCAGAACATCTATGACACCTGCGAGACCATACTCCGTCACTTTTTCGCCGGAGATGCATCCCCCAACCCTTTCGTGGCCTACTTTACCGATGCCGTTTACGATTTCTCAGAAAAGCACATGCTGTCGTATGCCGACTTCCTGGAATGGTGGGAAGAGAACCAGCAAAAATACTCCATAGTCATTCCCGAAGGTACTGAAGCAGTGCGGGTAATGACTGTCCATAAGTCCAAAGGGCTGCAGTTTCCCGTCGTAATCCATCCTTTTGCCGTGCAGCGACCTGACAAACTGACCAGGAAAGGCTTTTGGACCGGGGGAGTATCAGCCAGTGTCCCGGAACTTCCAGCAGTCTGGCTTGAGATGAGCAAAGCCGCCCTGGCCGGCACCCCTTACGAAGGAGAATGGGAAAAAGAAAAGGAGAAAACTTTCCTGGATATGCTCAACGCCACCTACGTGGCCTTTACCCGCTCTTCCGAGAAGCTTTTCATCCTCTCCGGCAAAGAAGCAAACAATTACAAACCCGATTCGGTCAACGGCATGCTGCACGATTTTCTGGTGAGTAAAGGATTGTGGGATGACGAAAAAGCTTGTTATCACTTCGGTACATTCGGGCCTTCAGCCGGAAAAGTCGCTCCCCCGGAGCCGGAAATGGATTATTTCCGCCGGCTCATGTCGGAACAGTGGACCAGGGCCCTGCGGATCCGCTCGCATCAGGCTGAAAGAAGCAGCCTCCTGGAAGGGGCCGACCCGCTGGAACGGGGAAACCTGCTGCACCGTGCCATGGAGATGATCGACAGCCATAATGATGTGGAGGAAGTACTCGGTCAGATGGTCGCCAACGGGGAGATAGACAGCAGCAAGCAGGCTGAATGGAAAGAAAAAATCGGACAGATTTTGTCCGACCCGCTGCTGGCCCCCTGTTTTTCTCCCGGTGTACGGGCCAGAAAAGAAGCAGGCCTGTTTGATGAGGACGGAACCTTTTACCGGCCTGACCGGGTGGTGTTCCTGGAAAATGAGACCGTCATCCTGGATTACAAAACAGGCAAGGCCTACCAGAAACACCGGCAACAGATGGAGGGCTACGCACGCATCCTGCAATCTATGGGTTACCCGGATGTGAAAAAACTGCTGGTTTACCTGGACAAAGGGGTCGCAGAAGTCGTTTAAATTTTTCCTGCAGAATCAACTGCCGGTTTAAGGATTTATTTGTATTTTGATTCCGGAATAATTAAATCTGAAACAGCTGAATCAGCGACTACCTTTCCATGCCGCTGCATGAAAAGGTGAATCAATGAACACCCGACCCTGTCGCTACATTTAACCATGTTGTTACAACTAACACCAGCCCCCATGTCCACACAAGAGCTCATCCGGCAATTTGATCCCGGGCAGGACAACTTGCTGAATATCCTGCATGCCCTGCAAAACACCCATCCACAGAATTACCTGACAGAAGAGGCCCTTGAAGAAACCGCCCGTTACCTGAAAATGACCAAAGCGGCGGTATTCGGCGTTGCCGGGTATTACTCCATGTTCAGCCTGAAGCCCCGGGGCAGACATGTGATCCGCATCTGCATTTCACCTGTTTGCGAGATCATGAAAGTCAACTCCATGATCCCGGTCATTGAAGGCGTGCTGGGCATAAAAACCGGGGAAACCACCAATGACGGGCTTTTCACCCTGGAAACCGCCGAATGCCTCGGCCAGTGCCAGGAAGCCCCCTCCATGATGATTAACGACAAGGTATTCAATAACCTCAGCGAGGAAAAGATCCGGGAGGTCATCACCAGAATCCGGTCAAAAAAAAGCTAAAAGGTCATGATACAGGAAACCAGAATTGTGCTGAAAAACGCCGGGAAGATCGACCCGGAAAACATTGACGATTACCTGAAAGCAGGTGGTTATGAAGGATTGCGAAAGGCGCTTTCCATGCGCCCGGTGGAGGTCATTGACGAACTGCTGGAGGCGGGATTGCGCGGTCGCGGCGGGGCAGGGTTCTCCACGGGCATGAAACAACGCTTCACCAGTGAGTCCTGTCTGCGCTGTCCGCAGCGATACGTGGTCGTCAATGCCGATGAAGGGGAACCGGGCACCTTTAAAGACAGGGTGATCATGGAACAAGACCCCCACCTCTACCTGGAAGGAACCATCATTGCCGCATGGGCCATCCAGGCCACCAAAGGCTATATATACCTCCGCGGAGAATATACCGACTCCATCAAAAAGACGAAAAAAGCCATTGAGGATGCGTACGAAAGGGGGTACCTCGGGAAGAACATCATGGGATCGGATTTCAGTTTCGATGTGGAAATCAGACTGGGCGCCGGCTCCTACCTCTGCGGCGAAGAGCTGACCATGCTGGAATCCCTGGAAGGGAAAAGGGGCACCCCCCGCATCAAGCCACCCTTCCCGGCCGAAAAGGGCTTGTTCAGCATGCCCACCCTGGTCAACAACGTGGAAACCCTGGCCAATGCGCCACTCATTCTGAGCAAGGGAAAAGCCTGGTACCAGGGCATCGGCACAAAGCGATCGCACGGAACAAAGATATTTACCATCAGCGGACAGGTAAACAAACCAGGGCATTATGAACTTCCCATGGGGGTAACCCTTGAGGACCTCATCGGACTTGCCGGCGGAATGCGCGGCGGACGCCCTTTCAAAGCCGCACTGCTGGGGGGTGCTGCCGGCACTTTTGTAGACAGCAGCATGCTGAAAGAGCGGATGACGTACGACAACCTGAAGGAAAAAGGAGCCACGCTGGGGTCCGGTGCCGTGATCATCATGGCAGCGGAGGATTCGGTGGAGCAGATCCTGCACAACTGCCTGCGGTTTTTCCGACACGAATCCTGTGGCAAATGTGTGCCCTGCCGTACAGGTACAACCATTCTTGTGAAAAGATCCGAACAATTACTGAGCGGACATTCCGATCGCAAAACACTGGTACAGCAAATGTTGCGGGAATCAGAAATGATGGCCGCCACTTCTTTATGCCCGCTGGGCCAATCACCCATACTCCCCTTGAAATCAGCCGCGCGTTATTTTCTGGAACACTAAACACCATCCCATGTCTGAAAAGATTCACTTAACCATCGATCACAAAACCATAGTGGCCAAAGAAGGGGCCAACCTGTTGCAGGTCGCCGAAGACAACGGCATCCGGATCCCCCATTTGTGCTACCATCGAAAACTTTCGCCCACAGGAGCCTGCCGCCTGTGCATTGTAAAAATCAAGGATCAGCGGGGCATGATCGCCTCCTGCGGCATCACAGTGAAAGACGGCATGGAGGTCACCACCTCTGACGATGAACTGGAAGAGGCGCGAAAATACCTGCTGGATTATCTCCTGGCCGAGCACAATGAAGAATATGACGGCGCTTACGAGGATGAGTTCCGGGAATTGTGCCGGCGTTACGGGCTCGACAAAAAAGAAAACCGCACCTTTCCTTCCATCTGGAAAGAAATGAATTACCCAAAAGACGAGTCTTCCCCGGTACTCACCTATGATGCCGCAAAATGCATTCGCTGTTTCCGGTGCATCAAGGGTTGCGATGAGGTACAGGGAAAAAATGTGCTTTCCTTTACCAGTCGCGGCATCAGCAGCTATATCGTGGGCGGGTTTGACAAATGGGGAGAAAGTGAATGCGACGGATGCGGTGAATGTATCCAGCTATGCCCCACCGGTGCCATCGTGGAAAAACCGCATCGCGAAGAGCTCAGACTTGATGAAAAAACCACTAAAGTACAGACCACCTGCCCCTACTGCGGTGTAGGCTGCCAGCTGGAGCTGGTTGTGCAAAACGGCCGCATCCTGAGAAGCAACGGCGTGGAGGGGGTAAGTCCCAACGATGGCCGTCTTTGTGTCAAAGGGCGTTTTGGCTGCGATTATGTGCAGCATCCTGAACGCCTGACCAAACCCCTGATCAAAAAGGACGGGCAGTTTGTGGAAGCCAGCTGGGATGAAGCCCTTGACCTGGTGGCCGCCAAATTTGCGGAAATCAAGGAGAAATACGGGCGGAAAGCCCTGGCCGGCTATGCTTCGGCCAAGGCCACCAATGAAGACAATTACCTCTTCATGAAGTTTGTCCGGACAGTTTTTGAGAACAACAACATCGACTATTGCACCCGTCTTTGTCATGCTTCCACGGTAACGGCCATGCTGCGCTCCCTGGGCGACGGAGCGGGAAGCAACTCCATCGAGGACTATGCAGAAAGCGACTGCATACTTGTGACAGGGAACAACATGATCGAAACACACCCCGTCACAGCTACCTACGTAAAGTATGCAGCACAACGAAAAGGGGGAAAGATCATCATCATTGACCCCAAGTGGACCCCTCTTGTGGATCACGCGCATATCTGGCTGCAGCCCAAACTGGGCACCGACGTGGCACTGCTTAACGGGATGATCCACGTGATCATCAAAGAAAACCGGATTGACAGGGATTTCATTGAGAAGCGCGTGGAAGGTGGGATGGAGTCATTCGAAGCCCTGAAAGAACTCACAGAAAAATACACGCCCGAAAAAACAGAAGAGATCACCGGGGTAAAAGCCAGCCTTATTGCAGAAGCGGCAAGGATATATGCCGGGGCAAGGCAACCGCTGATCGCCACTGGCATGGGCTTCAGCCAGCAGGTTACCGGCACACACAATGTGTTCAGCCTGATCAATATGATGCTGATCACCGGGCAGATCGGGCGAAAGGGAGCAGGGCTGAATCCGCCACGGGGCCAGAATAATGTGCAGGGGGTTTCCGACGTGGGAGCTTCCCCGTTTACCTATCCGGGATACATTCCGGTGGATGATAAGGAAAACCGGCGAAAGGTGGCTGAAATATGGGGAATTCCCTTTGAAAAGCTGGACGGTGAAAAAGGCCTGTCGACCGTGGAGATCATGCAGGCAGCCTATGAAGGTCAGGTCAAGGGGATGTATGTCATGGGCGAAAACCCCATGCTCACCGATCCCAACCTGAACCACACCCTGGAAGCGGTGAAGAAACTGGACTTCCTGGTCGTCCAGGACATTTTCCACACCGAGACCACCCCTTATGCGGACGTGATTCTTCCCGCAACGGCCTTCGCCGAGAAAGAGGGCACTTTTGTAAACAGCGACCGCCGTGTACTCCGTGTCCGCAAGGCAGTGGCCCCACCCGGGGAGGCACGGCAGGACTGGCATATTGTGGCTGAAATTGCCCGCAGAATGGGCACTCCCATTGGCGATTACCCGAATGAGGCTGCAATTTGGGATGAAATTGCACAGACAGCTCCCATATTTGGCGGGATCAGCTATGACCGACTGGAAAAACAAGGCATACAATGGCCCTGTCCGGAAAAAAGCCATCCCGGCACCACCACCCTTTTCACTGAAAAGTTCAATACGAAAAACGGTCTGGCCAAACTACACCCGGTCGACTATGCGGAACAGAGCGAAAAGGCCGACAACCAGTATCCGTTTATCCTGAATACCGGGAGAATCCTCTATCAGTACCACTCCTCTACCATGTCGAGGCGCAACAAGGCCCTGACCGACTTTGCCAATGAAGCCTACCTGCTGATCCATCCTGATGATGTGCAAAAACTCGGCCTTTCGGAGGAGCAGAAAGTACACATCACCTCCAGGCGGGGGACAATCAGTTCGGTGATCCGCAGCAGCAGAGAGGTGCTGCCGGGTGAATTGTTTATGCCGTTTCATTATGCCGAAGCGCCTGTTAACAAACTGACCAGTGATGAACTGGATCCTTTTTCGAAAATTGCCCCGTTCAAACTTTCGGCGGTTAAAATTGAACCGGCACATTGACGACCCGCATTTGATAAATTACTATTTTTGTGGCGTTTGAAAATGCAACGCAACAAAAAAAGACGCTTATCGTCTGTGCAATGAGGAAGATATATGCATACCGAAAATATTGCTGAAGGGATCATTCGCTTAAAAAAAGAGCGGGACGCGGTTATCCTGGCTCATTATTACCAAATACCGGACATACAGAACATTGCTGATCATGTGGGGGATTCATTCGCCCTGAGCAAGCTGGCGGCAGAACTTCCCCAAAAGGTCATCGTTTTTTGCGGGGTGGATTTTATGGCCGAAAGTGCAAAATTGCTGAGCCCGGACAAAACCGTGCTGCTTCCCGTAAAACATGCCGGCTGCCCCATGGCAGACATGGCCACGGATGCTGACGTCCGTAACATGAAAGCACAGCACCCGGACGCAGCCGTGGTATCTTATGTGAATTCATCCACTGCGGTGAAAGCAGTCAGTGATATTTGTTGTACCTCTTCCAATGCCATCAGGGTGATCCGCTCCCTCCCCCATGAGAAGATTATTTTTGTGCCTGACAAGAACCTGGGCGGATATGCAGCGGAACAGGTCCCGGAAAAAACCTTCATCCTCCACGATGGCTATTGCCCGCCCCACGAGGATGTGATGGCCATTGACGCAAAACTGGCGCGGGAACAACACCCGGATGCCCAATTGCTGGTTCATCCCGAATGCCGGAAAGAAGTGAGGGATCAGGCTGATTTCATCGGCAGCACCGCACAGATCATCAAATATGCCGGCGAAAGCGACCACAATGAATTTATCATCGGCACCGAACAGGGAATTCTCCACCCGCTTCGAACAGCCAACCCGGATAAAACCTTTCATATGCTGACAGGCCATTTTATTTGCCCCAACATGAAAAAAACCACCCTGCAGCACCTCTATGAGAGCTTGCAGGAGAACAGGCATGTGATTGAAATTGACCGGAAGATGGCCGAACGGGCCCGCAAACCGCTTGAGAGGATGCTAAAATGCTGATCACAAATCAACACTGCCCGCATAACAATACCAACAAATGACCACCTGACCCCAAGCGGTGGAATACCAACACTGATGCCTATGCGCCGTTACATCTTCGATAAAGATCTGAGCACAATGCCATCCAAAAGCTACGACGTGGTGATTGCCGGTGGCGGGCTGGCAGGGTTGTACACGGCGCTTTCACTGGATAAAAAACTCTCCTGTGCCATTCTGGTCAAAGATGAACTGTTTACCTGCAATTCCTCCCTGGCCCAGGGCGGGATCGCAGCGGTCACCCGCAAGGAAGATGACACCACCCGGCACCTGGAAGACACCCTGAAAGCCGGGGGGACTGTCACCAATGAACGGATGGCCCGCATGATGATAGAAAAAGGGGCTGCTGAGGTAATCAGGCTGACTGATTTCGGGGTCAGGTACGACACAGGTACCGACGGTCATTGGTACAGCACCCGTGAGGGTGGGCACACCGAAGACCGGGTACTGCATTGCGGGGGAGATGCCACGGGTCATCACATGATCGGCAAACTGGTGGAAGCCATCAGGCAGCGGGGCAATATCGATATTTTGGAAAACCACTTCATGATTGATGTGGTTACCAGTGATCGTGAGGCGGTATGCGGCATGGTGGTTTATGGGCAGGATTATACATTCCTTTCCGCACCCAGGGTAGTGATCGCCACCGGGGGAATCGGGGCACTCTACCAGTATACCACCAACCAGGAAGGCATTACCGGCGACGGAATCGCAGCAGCGATGCGGGCCGGGGCAAAAACATGCCATATGGAATTCGTACAATTCCACCCCTCTGCCTTCTACAACAAGAAATCCGGAAAATCCTCCTTCCTCATATCTGAAGCCGTCAGGGGAGAAGGCGGCATATTGCGCAACGAAAATGGTGAAGCCTTCATGGAGGGTCGTCATCCCATGAAAGACCTGGCCCCCCGCGATGTGGTGGCCCGGGAAATCTTCAGGGAGATGGAAAAACACCAACGCCCTTGCGTATACCTCGATATTACCTCACGCGGCCGCGACTACCTGTCAAAACGCTTCCCGAACATATCTGAGCGCTGCCGTGAACAGGGAATAGACATCAGCAAAGAGTGGATCCCCGTTGCTCCGGTGCAACATTATTTTATGGGCGGGATACGTACCGATGAATTCGCACAAACAAACCTCAAAGGACTATACGCCTGCGGAGAAGCAGCATGTACGGGGGTACACGGGGCCAACCGGCTCGCCAGCAACTCCCTGCTCGAGTGCGTCTTTTTTGCCAGGCAATGTGCCGCCCACATCAATCACAATCCCCTTACAACCCCTGCAGCCCCCGGTATCAGGCTTCCTGAAAAAAAGAGGAACATGGAAGATGTGGCAGCCATGCGCCGCCAGATCCGGCAGAACATGCAAAAATATGGCGGGATCGTCCGGAACCAGTACGGTCTGCTCCAGGGGCTGCGCACCATCAACTGCACCATCCGGAGGCTGGAAGAGGTAACACTTCGCCCCCCGGAGGAAACCAGTGTTTTAAATATGGCCCTGGTAGCAAGGGAGATCCTGTCATCCGCACTGGAAAGACAGGAAAGCACCGGGGCCCACTTTCGTGAAGATCAATCATCCATTTAAAACTTACTGCATATGCACGATTATATAAACCTGGATCGCCTGATTGCACAGGCGCTGGCAGAAGACCTGGGGTCAGGCGACGTTACCACCAACAGTGTAGTGCCCCCGGAAACCAGGATCAGCGGACAGTTTACCATGAAGGAAGAAGGTGTGGTCTGCGGACTGGCAGTAGCTCAAAGGGTTTTTTCCCGGCTAGACCCGGACATCCGTTTTATCCCGCGCTGCAAGGACGGTGACAAGGTGAAAGCCGGCAGCGCGATCGCTGAAATCAGCGGACCCGCAGCGGGCATCCTCAGCGGTGAAAGGCTGGCACTTAATTTTCTTCAGCGCTTGTCGGGGATCGCCACCAAAACCCAAAGCCTGGTCAGCCAGGTTGCCGGCACCGGTACAAAAATCGTTGATACCCGGAAAACGACACCCGGTCTGCGTATCCTGGAAAAATACGCGGTGCGGACGGGCGGAGGTCAAAACCACCGGATGAACCTGGCCGACGGTGTACTGATCAAGGATAACCACATCAGGGCAAGCGGGGGGATCACCACTGCCGTTGAGGCTGCCCGCAAAAAGGCACCACGGACCCTGAAAATTGAAGTCGAGGTGGAATCGATCCGTGAGGTGGAGGAAGCCGTGAAAGCCGGTGCCGACATCATCATGCTGGACAATATGCCCACAGAGCTGATGGCAGAGGCCGTGAAGCTGATCAACGGGAGGGCCCTTGTGGAAGCTTCCGGAAACATGGACAACAGGGACCTCCGGGAAGTGGCCAATTCCGGTGTAGACATGATCTCGCTGGGTTCACTGACACACAGTGTACGCGCACTTGACATCAGCCTCAGATTTGACAAACCGGAGAACTGATCACTCCGCGACAGCCAGTTGAAACACAGTGCGGAAGGTTTGAGTCCTTTGCAGCACATCCAGGCTGGCTGTTCTTGCGGGTCCGCCATCGCCACGGACCTGCCTGTCACCCGGCCAGCCCACTACCGTTTCATCACGCCTTCCGGGCACCGGCCTGTAAAGCCCGCTGCCACGAGGCCCTTCATTCTCCTGCCCCATATAAATGCCAAGCACCGAAATACCGATGGCCATGGCATCCCTTTCTGCCGGATCAGCCAACGCCACAGGAAAAAAGCGTAGCGGAATAACTGCCCGGTAATACATATTTTCCGATTCATCCATCTGCATCCTCACCATCACACTTCCGGGATGAAGATGGCCGACCGGTCCGCTTTCCATTCCGGGAAAACCGGCCACATACATGGTGGTCCGCTCAGCCAGCGCATTGTTGACGGCAACAGGACGGGAACCCTGCCTTCCCGACAAGGGCATCTGCATGACCTCTGCTGCACTTTCATTATCAGTGTAATAAGGAAAAAGTATGGTCATATGCGATTCTTCCATACCAAGGGTATCGAAGTCAAGCTGTACCCCGGCGCGCAGCATTTTCAGCTGTGTGGGCCTGTCAGCTGTCTTCAGATAAATGTAGAGATTGTCGCTGTCATTGGTAATGGCGTAATCCAGGTTGCCTGTAGGATCCTGGTGCGCGGAAGCTTCCCAGTCAAGAGGGATCATATCGGACTGTAAAACAGCTGGCTGCCACTGGCTCTGATAGATGACCTTTTGAGAGCATCCCGCAGCCAGCATCACAAAAAGGACCAGCAGGGATAATTGTCCGGGTAAGCGCCTGTATTTGTTCATCACATCAGGAATTTGGTGTAACCCAAATTTACGATATTTTTTCACAGACCGTATGCCCCCTGCAAACAAAACAGCCCCTTCCGGGACAGGTTTTTATTACCTTTGTAGTTCATCACATGGCAGCTAGGATATGTTTGACAAAGCGGATAATACAAGAAAGGTCAGATCTTCGGCACTGAAAGTCAATAAGGGGATTGAACAACCCTCATCCCTGAACGATCAGGCAGCGGACAGTTTCCGGATTCGCAGAAGGCCGGTACTCCAACCAGAAGATTATGTAAAGGGAATCCTGGCCGGAGACAGGGTCATGCTCAGCCGCGCCATCACCCTGATAGAAAGCTCATTAAGCAGTCACTACGCCCTGGGGCAAAAGGTTATCGAACAGTGCATTCCCCACTCGGGAAACTCCCTGAGGGTGGGGATTACCGGAGTTCCCGGTGCTGGGAAAAGCACGTTTATTGAAGCCATGGGGCAATACCTGATCAGTCAGGGCCACAAAATTGCCGTACTGGCCGTGGACCCCAGCAGTGAAGTGTCCAAAGGAAGTATCCTGGGGGATAAAACAAGGATGGAAAAACTTTCCGTGGATGAAAACGCCTTTATCCGCCCCTCTCCCTCTGCCGGATCACTCGGGGGCGTGGCACGGAAAACCAGGGAGATCATCATCCTGTGCGAGGCAGCCGGGTACGACATTGTTTTTGTGGAAACAGTGGGTGTGGGGCAATCGGAAGTGGCCGTACATTCCATGGTTGACTTTTTCCTGCTGCTGATGCTGGCCGGCGCCGGCGATGAGCTCCAGGGGATCAAACGGGGAATCATCGAAATGTGTGATGCCATGGTGATCAACAAAGCCGACGGGGACAACCGGAATAAAGCACTTTCTGCCCGTTCACAGTACGAAAACGCCCTTCACCTCTTTCCCCCGCCCCCCACAGGATGGACCCCTGAAGTCACCACCTGCTCATCCATCGAAAAAACCGGGATTGACCATGTCTGGGAAATCATCCGGAAGTTTGAGCAGATGATGAAGGAAAGGGGGCACTTTGCGGAGAAAAGGAATAAGCAGCAGCGCTACCGTCTTTACGAAACCATCAATCAATCCCTAAAAGATCATTTCTACAATGATCCCGCTATCGTAAAGGAACTGGAAAAAATGGAAGAAAACCTGGCCTCCCGAAAGATGACCTCATTCCAGGCCGCCACCCATTTACTGGACACTTATTTTGGCAGATACGAAATACCTGATCCTCCCTCAGCTGACACCACATGAAACGCCTCATCCTTTACGCAGGGCTGGTTTTAACCCTGACTGTCCGCCCCCCGGGGGCAGCTGTTTCCGCACAGGACGGCACAGGCCCCGCCGGGCAGCAGAATGAAGAAGGCCCCACCCTGGTCATTTCGTACGGCCTGAATGCGGGGGCCTATTTTGCCCACGACGGTACGGCCAATTACTACAACGGCAGCGGCCGGCACAACCTGGAAGAGGCCATCAACCGGCGGCACAACTACAACCGGATCCGGGAATCACTCAACTATGATTTTGAATTGCACCAGCTTCCCGCCGACATGGCCTATAGCCCGGCCATCATGGTGGGTATATTCGGGGGTCTTCATTTCACCGACAGAACAGCCCTGTACGGATCAGCCAACTTTACCAGGTTGTCAGCACAGGATCAGTTCACCCTGGAGTTAAACCGCCCGAGTTTTATTGAGGGAGACAACATCAAAGCCTATTCCGTTTACGGCAAAGAAGAGCGCTCAGAGATCATGATCGGGCTGCGCCACGTTTACCATTCCTCACAATCTTATCTTCATCCTTATTTTGAGCTGGGGGGAAGCATGACGGGAACCCGCATCCGGCAGAACGGCATTCGCATTGAAGGCAGTACCTATACCATCAGAAAGCCAGCTGACAGATATTACAATGTCCGCGACGACGGCATCGGTTTTGGTGTCTGGGCCGGTAGCGGGGTCAGGATGGACGTGGGTGAATCCTATGCCTTTGACCTGGGGGTCAACAGCAATTACACCAGGATCAACCTGGGGGAGCACAATAACTACCAGCTGCAATTCACTTTGTTTGTCAGGCTGTACCTGAGCCACGGGCCTTCCCGGGCAGGTTAACCAGGATCTTGCCGGCCACCCACCAGCCACCTGAAAGGATCAGGCGATCCGGGATCAGGAGGAACCGGACAGGTTGAATTTTTCAGGACGGCGGGCATGTTTATCGCGGTAAAAATCTTCGATGATCTTAAAATCTGCTTCAAAATCGCCACTGGGAATGATCATTTTGCCCACCCCACCCTCTTTTTTTCTGTAATCCAAAAACCCCAGAAAGATGGGAACCTGCGCCTGCAAAGCGATGAAATAAAATCCACGCTTCCATTTGTTGACTCGCTGCCTTGTACCTTCAGGGGTGATCAGCAGGTGAAACACCTCATGCCGTTCAAACTTCTCTGTGACCTTTTTCACGGTTTTCTGACTGTACCCCCTGTCAACGGGCACCCCACCGAGCCACCTGAGCAAGGGGCCAGCCACAGGGGTAAACGCCTCTTTTTTGATGAGGATTTTTGGCCGGATGCCATACATGAAAAATGCCAGGCGGCCTATGAAAAAATCCATATTGCTTGTGTGGGGAGCCATGACAATCACGGCCTTGCGGTAATCAAGGGATACCCTGGTGTAGATATTCCACCCCATCAGCTTAAGAATCAGACGCGCAAGCACTCTCATTTGTTATATGGTTGGTTGTGCCGGGTAATAAATGGGAATCAGGCAGGACAAAGATACAATTCTTTGTCTTTTGAATCCAGCCATACCGCCAAGTCCGGCGATACTGCCGCTGCGGACTCCGGTTGCCATCCTTACCGACCCCTTAAAACCGGCTGTAAACAGGCAGCAAACCAGCCACAAACCGGCCACGGACCGGCAACGCACATGACAAGACGAACACATACCCCTTCTGTTGGAAAATCAGAACCAATTCTTTAACTTTGACCATCCCAAAGGGACGATCATGATCCAGATAGTGTACACTCCCAAGCACATATACCGCAACCTCAAGAGGCGCGACACTTACCCCTTTTAAGCCTCTGTACAGCCGGCCGGCTCCTTGCTGACCCTGACGGCCAGCTCCCTGCCCGACCCGGCTGATCAGCTCCTAACCGGATCAGGCTGGTCACTCCCGGCCGGATCCGGCCACCCGTTCATTTTATTTATCAAAGACTTCAAATAATTATCACCCTATTATATTGAACAGCTATGGAATTACCCTATGCAGAACCCTATAAGATCAAAGTCGTAGAACCCCTGCAGCGCAGCACCCGCACGGAGCGCGAAGAATGGATAAAGCAGGCCGGCTACAACCTGTTTAACCTGCGCAGTGAACAGGTATTCATTGACCTGCTGACCGACTCCGGTACCGGTGCCATGAGTCAGCACCAGTGGTCGGAGATCATGCTCGGAGATGAGAGCTATGCAGGAAGCAAATCCTATTATAAACTGAAAGAGGCGATTAACACCCTGCTGGGCATGCCCTTTTTTGTGCCCACACACCAGGGAAGGGCAGCTGAGAATGTGTTGTTTTCCGCACTGATCAGCGAAAATGATGTGGTTCCCGGCAACTCCCATTTCGACACCACCAAGGGCCATATTGAATTTCGCCGGGCCACGGCCATCGACTGCACCATCGATGAGGCCGCCGATACCACATTATATCATCCTTTCAAGGGAAATATCGACCTGAATAAGCTTGAGGACGTATTCAAGACCTATCCAAAGGAACAGATCCCCCTTTGCATCATCACAGTTACCTGCAACACTTCAGGCGGACAACCCGTTTCCATGCAGAATATCAGGGAAGTTTCCGGCCTCTGCAAAAAATATAAAATCCCGGTGTTTTTCGATGCCGCACGTTTTGCGGAAAATGCCTACTTCATCAAAACCAGGGAAGAAGGTTATGCGGACAAGAGCATCCGGGAAATTGTACTTGAGATGTATTCGTACGTGGATGGTGCCACCATGAGCAGCAAGAAGGACGCCATCGTGAACATCGGCGGATTTCTTGCCTGCCGCGACAAGGAATTGTTTGACAAGATCAGTATGTATTGCATCCTGTTTGAAGGATATCTCACCTATGGCGGACTGGCAGGCAGAGACCTTGGCGCACTGGCACAGGGCCTGATGGAAGGAACGGAATTCAGCTTCCTGGAATCACGCATCGGGCAGGTGGCCTACCTGGGTCAAAAACTCAGGGAGTACGGCATTCCCTGCCAGGAACCCACCGGCGGACACGCGGTTTTTGTGGATGCCAAAAAAGTATTGTCTCACCTGCCCAAAGAACAGTACCAGGCCCAGACCCTGGCCGTGGAACTTTACCTGGAAGGTGGTGTCAGGGGCGTGGAGATCGGCGCCCTGCTGGCCGA
The DNA here is from genome assembly GCA_007129945.1 of Bacteroidales bacterium. Taxonomy (GTDB): domain Bacteria; phylum Bacteroidota; class Bacteroidia; order Bacteroidales; family UBA7960; genus PUPG01. The sequence continues at coordinate 10,592 of SKUN01000022.1, read as the reverse complement.
CCGTGACCCGAAAACCCGCGAAAACCGGTATCCCGATCTGGAATTGCTGCGACTGGCCATTCCCAGAAGGGTGTACACCAACAACCACATGGACTATGTGGCGGCCTGCCTGGCAAACATTTACAAACGGCGGGCACAGATCACCACCGGCCTGAAGATCGTACGGGAAGCACCCATCATGCGGCACTTCACCGTGGAGCTGGAAAAGGTGTAAATCTTGTATCTTTGTAATAAACCCCGCTTTCATGGACACACTCATTCTTTTTCTACTGACGTTGGGACTGGCGATGGATTGTTTCACCATCGCCATCACCAATAGTTCCGTATCCGGGCTGGTTAAACCGGGCATCCCCCTGAAGACAGCCATTGCCTTCACGTTTGCACACGTGGTGCTCGCTTTTGCCGGGTTCTGGCTGGGAAGTGCACTGCAGTCCATGTTCACGGGTCAGGAAAACCTGATTGCCTTCATCATTTTCGGCATCATCGGATCGAAAATGATCATGGAGGCCCGCAGGAAACATCCGAAATCCAAGGTATTCGATATCAACGAAGCAAAGGTGATCGTCATCCTCTCACTGGCCACGGCCATGGATGCCTTCCTGGCAGGCCTGGCCATCGGGGTTACCGGCCTCAATATTTACCTGGCGGGGATGATGCTTGCCATTACTGTGTTTATTCTTACCCTTGGCGGGATGGCAGGGGGGAAACAACTTGGTGTGGATTTCGCCAAACGAACCGCCTACTTCGGGGGTGCTTTCATCCTGATTGCTGCTGCCATGATGCTGATGCGGTTCCTGTAGCTAAGCCATGAGGTTGCACCCGCGCACTTCGCTGTGATCAAAACGGCCAGGTACCTCAAAGGTTCCGTCCTGATGCAGCCTTCCCAGGTCTTCCGTGGCCAGGAAGCTGCATGACTGAATGTTGGCCAGGTCCACCACGTTGATGCCGCCACTTCGGGTGCCCATATTCTCACGGGGTTCGGTCACGGCCTCGTCCGGGTTGGCCATGTCCCTGCGCGGACTGCCCGATACCTCCAGGGGATCATTGCTGTCACGGATCAGTACCCGCATCCATGGAGGGCATTCAAAGCGGCCGGAACCCTTAGAATAAGCCTGCGAAAAAAGCTCTGTCATCCCGTATTCAGAATGGATCGATTCCTGCTGAAATGCCTTGCAGAGCTTTTCATGCAATTCCTGTCTGGTCATTTCACGTCTCCGGCCCTTCATTCCGCCGGTTTCCATCACAATGGCATTTCGCAGGGGCATGGGGTGTTTCTCCGCAAAATCAAGCAGGGCAAAACTTACCCCCAGCAGCAAAACCCGTGTGCTGCTTTCCATAAGTCGTTTCAGCCTCAACGCGAGCCCGTCCAGGTCGTCCAGGTAAAAGCCGCTGTCGGCATGGCCGCTTTCGCGGATAAGGCGATCTGCCATATACACCAGCGATGAGCCTTTGCGTTCGAGGTAGCCGGGCAGTAGGGCCAACACACAATAACCGGAAGGTGCTCCGTAAAACAGCCGGAAACCCTCCATAAAACTGCGCTCATACACAGCCAGGTCATACACAAAGTGGCTGGCGGGTACACTTCCGGTGGTGGCAGAACTGGTAAAAACATGGCTTTCAGCACGATTGAAAGACACTACCCGGTGCGATTTGAACAGCTCCACCGGCAGGAAAGGGATTTTTTCAATGCGGTCAATCTCTGCGGGAGCCCGCCCCAACAGGTCGCAGTAGCGACGATACACCTCATTGCGGACATACTGGTAACGAAATACCTCCAGGGCCGCCTCTTCAAAAGAGTCATCGGCCTGTAAGCCAAAAATTCTGTCAATCAGTTGTTCAAATTCTGTCATGCACCATCAAAGATACATATTCATCGCCATAATCACCAGCACACTCAAGGTGTGTTTCCCGGCAAACACTTTCCGATGAAATAACTACATTTGTATCATAAGGATGCAATCACCTTTTTAACCGATTATTGATGAACGAAAACCTGGACCCTGCTCCTGAGCGCCTGACCAAGGAAGAACGCATCATTGAGCAAACCCTCCGGCCCGGAAGCTTTTCCAGTTTTACCGGGCAGTTTAAAGTGGTGGAGAACCTGAAGGTATTCGTGGGGGCTGCCTCGCAGCGCAACGAGGCCCTCGACCATGTGCTGCTTCACGGGCCACCCGGGCTGGGTAAGACCACCCTGGCCCACATCATCGCCAACGAAATGGGGGTAGGCATAAAAGTGACTTCAGGGCCGGTGCTCGATAAACCGGGCGATCTGGCCGGGCTGCTGACCAACATGGAAGAGCGGGATGTGCTTTTCATTGATGAGATCCACCGGCTGAGCCCCGTGGTGGAAGAATACCTCTATTCTGCCATGGAAGACTTCCGCATCGACATCATGATCGAAACCGGTCCGAATGCCCGGAGCGTGCAGCTCACCCTGCATCCTTTTACACTGATCGGTGCCACCACCCGCTCGGGATTGCTGACCTCTCCCCTTCGGGCACGCTTCGGCATCAACGCCCGGCTGAATTATTACGATGCCAAACTGCTGCACCGCATCATCAGGCGCTCGGCCGACATCCTGAAAGTGCACATTTCCGATGAAGCTGCCGGGGAGATCGCACGCCGCAGCAGGGGCACCCCGCGTATTGCCAATGCACTCCTGAGAAGGGTGCGCGACTTTGCCCAGATGAAGGGCAACGGGAACATCGACATGGAGATCGCACTTTACGGCCTGTCTGCCCTTAACGTAGATCAGTACGGGCTGGATGAAATGGACAACAAGATCCTGTCGACCATCATTGATAAATTCAAAGGAGGCCCGGTCGGCCTGAGCAATGTGGCCACCTCGGTGGGCGAAGACGCCGGCACCATCGAAGAGGTGTACGAGCCCTACCTCATACAGGAAGGCTACATCATGCGGACCCCCAGAGGCAGGGAAGCCACCGAGATCGCTTACAAACACCTGGGCCGGCTCAAAACCCGCAGCAACAACACCCTCTTCGACTAACCAACAACCAACAACTAACAACCTTCCAGCCCCGTCCACCGTTTATAGGCAACCCCCACCACCACACAGCCCATGAGAACCAACAACCATCATGAGAACCAACGACCCCTCACCTCCGCCATTAAGGCAAAGGCCTCCGCCCTCGGGTTCTCCGCATGCGGCCTGGCCCGTGCCACCGCCCTGGAAGAGTATAAGCCGGTGCTGGATCAATGGCTCCAAAAGGGCTATCATGGGAAGATGGCATATATGGCCAATCATTTTGCCAAAAGGCTCGACCCCCGGCTTTTGTCGGAAGACGCCAGAACCGTGGTGGTGGTCGCCCAGAACTATTACCCCCCTGTTCACCAACCCGTTTCGGGTGGCTACAAGGTTTCCCGCTATGCCTATGGAAAAGATTATCACATGGTGATGAAAAAAAAACTGAAAGCGCTGGCGGCTTTTATCACTGAACTGGCCGGCGAACACCAACACCGTGTGTTTACAGACTCCGCCCCTGTGCTGGAGCGTTCATGGGCCATAGAGGCCGGGTTGGGCAATACGGGGAAAAATGCCTGCCTGATCCTGCCGCGAAAAGGCAGCTATTATTTTCTGGGTGAAGTGATCACCAGTCTTGAAGCCGAACCTGATGCCCCCTTCAGCAAGGATCTGTGCGGCAAATGCACCCGCTGCATGGATGCCTGCCCCACTTCAGCCATCGTGGCACCCGGAAAGGTTGATGCAGGCAAATGTATTTCTTACCTGACCATAGAACTCAGAGACAGGATTCCTGAACCCTATCGCGGCAAAACCAGGGGATGGATCTTTGGCTGTGACATCTGCCAGGAAGTGTGTCCGCATAATCGCCATGCCCGTCCGCACGATGAAAAAGAGTTGGAACCGCTGGAACCGTTTACTGAATGGACTGACCATCAATGGAAATCGTGCGCGAGGGAAGAATTTAACCACGCTCTCAAAAAGACAGGATCTGCCCTTTCAAGGATCAGCCATGACAAACTGATGGACAATATCAGCTGCGCGGACGAAGGCTGTCAATGAGCATCTCCGGAACACGCTTCTTTCTTATCCGGATGAATTCCTGGAAATCCGCCTCACTGAAGTTGTTTTTATCCATCACAAGGGCCCGGATGGCAAAAGGAAAGGCGATCAGTGAAAGCATATCCACAAAAAACTGGGTCGGATCGGTCCGCCGGATGTTCCCTTTTTTTCCCTCTTCCAGCAATTGTTTGGTAAACTGCTCGGTGGCATAAAGACTGCTGATCACTTTCATTTCGGTGATCCTTTCGCGGCTGCGATGTAAGATCGCCATCACAAATGACACAAGCAATGGGTTATCGGACAACATGTCGATGTACACGCCCACATACTGCCGGACCTTGTCGTTCAGGGGCAGATCACTGTCCAGTATGCGGATCAACTCCTCAGAATTTTTCTGAACCAGCCGGGTAAAAATGGCATAAAACAAATTCTCCTTGCTTCGGAAATAGTAATTCATCAGAGCCAGGTTGATGCCCGCTTTGGACGCGATCTCTCTCACGCTGGTACGATCAACCCCTTTTTCCAGAAACAGCTCGGTGGCTGCATCAAATATTTTTTGCTCTGTGTTCCTGCTTTTTGTCATAGCTCCTGTGTTTGGCGGTACACAAAAATAATAAATCCGCGGTTTTAAACACTGTTTTAAACGAATATCCTTACCTTTATCCTCCAAAATAACTCAACGCTCATGTGGAAATTCATCCCGGCAAACAGGCGCCTGCTGCTTGCACTGGCTACCGGATTATTGCTGGCGCTGAGCTGGCCCGCCCGGGGGATCCCCTTTCTCTCTTTCGTTGCATTCATTCCCCTGCTTTTTTTGGAGGAGGAATTTTTCAGGCAGCGAAAAACACAGCGCGCCCTCAGCTTTACGGTATACGCCTGGACGGCCTTTTTTATTTTCAACCTGCTTACCACGTGGTGGATTTTGTTTGCCACCATCCCCGGAATGATCGTGGCCGTTCTGCTGAATTCCATTTTCATGACCATCCCCTGGTGGCTGATGCATACGGGGCGAAGATTGCTGGGTGAAAAACAGGGTCCGGCACCCCTGGTGATATTCTGGCTTGCCTTCGAGTTCCTGCACCAACGCTGGGAACTAAGCTGGAGCTGGCTCGACACTGGCAATGTATTTGCCGCTTATCCGGCCTGGGTGCAATGGTATGAATTCACCGGAACAGCCGGAGGCACCCTGTGGGTACTGGGTATCAACCTGCTGCTTTTCGCCGGATTGAAGCAGTATTTTGAACATGGCCTGGTCACAAGGAAATTCAGGTGGTACACCGGGCTGGCCATTGCGATTTTCCTGTTGCCGTCGGTTGTGTCGTGGTATATGTGGCACAACCATGAAGAAACTTCTGCACCGGTGGAAGTGGTGATCATTCAGCCGGCTGAAGACCCGTATGACCGGGCTTCCACAGAGGCAGAAGCAGCCCGGAGGGTGGAAAAGATGATTCGGCTGGCTGACAGCAAAATCACTCCCGACACCCGTTTTGTGGTGGCCCCGGAGGCCGCCAACCCCCGCGGAGTATGGAAGCAGCAGGACGAATCGCATCCCACGATTATCAAACTGAGGGAGCATATCAGTGACCATCCCGGGCTAAGCTGGGTGATGGGCAGTTTCACTTACAGGCTATACCCGCCGGGCGATCCACCCTCCCCCACAGCCAGGCCATATGGCAGTACCGGTCAGTATTATGACTCCTTTAATTCGGCCATTATGGTGGAACAGGACCGACCCGTACAGTATTACCACAAGTCAAAACTGGTTCCGGGCATCGAGCGCATGCCCTATTTTACCCTTTTGGCTCCGTTGAGCGGACTGGTAGACCGTTTCGGCGGGATTGCCGGCAGCCTGGGAACCCAGGACGACAGGAGTGTATTTGAAACCAGCGACGACATTGCAGTGGCCCCGGCCGTTTGCTACGAATCCATCTACGGAGAGTATATGGGGCGATACGTGCAGAAGGGCGCCACCCTGCTGTTTGTTGTCACCAATGACGGATGGTGGCGTGACACCCCGGGTTACCGGCAGCACAACCAGTACGCCCGGCTCAGGGCCATTGAATCACGCCGCAGTATCGCCAGGTCGGCCAGTACGGGCATCTCCTCCTTTATCAATCAAAGGGGGGAAATAACGGCCGAGATACCCTGGGGAGAATCCGGGGCCATGGTTTCGGACCTGAATGAAAATTCAAGGATCACCTTCTTCACCCGCACCGGGAACTACCTGGGGTCATTCGCTGTTTTTCTGTCGGTCCTGCTGTTGCTTTATATGATCAGCCAGTATGTGATCCAGCGGAGTCATCGAAAGTTGCTGGGGGGATAGGCTTCGGACGGCAGGTGGCCAGCCCTTCAAAGTGCACCCCTTAAAGATAATCGGGATATTTCCGGAAAAACCCGGCGGTGTTCTCAGCTGCATCGCTGACGGGTCGAAACCGGATGTCAATAACTTTCCTGATTTTTTCATTGGAAAAGTAACGCTTATTATGGGCGTTGCGGGCTGTCTCCTTTGACAGTAAAGGTTTGCTGCCCGTCAGGAATGCCCTGCCCGACTCCAGGCGCCATGCCAGCTCACTCATCCAGCGGCCGACACTGTACTTCGGGGGCTCCACCCCGGCAGCACGGGCAAAATAACTGAACAGCTCCTTAAACGGCAGGTTTTCACTGTTGGCAATAAAGCGTTCATTTACCTGGTCACCCTCCATCAGCAGCACCATGGCCCGGGCCACATCACGGGCATCCACAAAGCCATTTACGCCGGAAGTATAAAATTTCAGTCCTTTATTCACTGACTGGTATAACTGGGCACTCGACCTGGATGGATCGCCGGGGCCGATGATCACCGTCGGGTTGATGATCACCACATCCATCCCCTCCTCCGATGCCCGCCAGACCTCGCGTTCAGCGCCGTATTTGCTGATGGCATAATTGGAGTGGCTGCGGGATGTTTTCCAGATCAGGGATTCCTGCACCACTTCGCCTGGCGGGGGTGTGCCCAGGGCGGCCACACTGCTGCAGTGGCAAAACTTTTCCACTTTGTTTTGCAGGGCCACATTCACCAGGTTGGCCGTTCCCTCCACATTGGCTTTCATCATCACCTGCCGGTCGCGGGGCTGGAACGACACCGTGGCTGCACAATGATAAACATACCGGATATCCCTGACTGCTTCCTGCAGGCTGGTGATATCGCTGAGGTCGGCGTCCACCCATTCTACCTGCCCGAACAGGGCCCCTCCTTTATCCGGATCATACCAGGAAAAAAGGTCCCTGACCAGCTCCAGCCGGCTGTTTTCGCGTTTCATGGCACGTACCTTCCGACCCCCTGAAACCAGCTCAAAAAGCAGGTGGGATCCGACAAGGCCTGTTGCTCCGGTGAGTAGTATCATATGCACAAAAATATAGAAAAAGTTGGGATTGAGCGTTGGCAGGCGCAAAAGGGAAATCAGGGAAATTTCGTTTCTTTGCAGTGACAGATATCTATAAACCAATAACCCATCCAAATGAACACACAGAAACTGGCATTTTTTGCATTGGCGATGCTTGTGATCCTGGCGGCAACCCCTGTCTTCGCTCAGGAAAAACAGCCCTTTAACCCTGAAACCATGTGGGAGATGAAACGGCCCGGAAATCCCGTAGTTTCCCCCGACGGGATTTGGACTGCTTTCACCGTCTCAGATTATGACATCGAAGGCAACAGCTCATCCAGCTATATTTATATGGTGAATGCAGAGACAGGCGAACTTCGTCAGCTCACCCACACCGGCCAGGACAGCGGACCTGCCTGGAGTCCTTCCGGAGATAAACTGGCATTTGTATCCCGGCGTCACGACGGCCCCGGGCAGATTTACATCCTTGATTTCTCAAAAGGAGGGGAAGCCCGGAAGGTCACAGACCTGCCCGTAGGGGTGTATGGCGTGCAATGGTTCCCGGACGGAGAAAAACTGGCTTTTGCGGCCAATATTCTGCCTGAGTATAATGGCGACTGGGACCAACACCGGGAGCTGCAGAAAGAAATGGACGAAAGTAAGGTTACAGCCAAGGTTACAGAAAACAATATGTACCGGTACTGGGACCGCTGGCTGACCGACGGCCATGTGTCACGCCTGTTCACCGTTGACCTGGAATCCAAAGAAGTGGTAGACCTGATGCCCGGAAACGGCAACTTTTTCGGTCTGATGGGCGGGGTATCCTATGATATTTCACCTGACGGAGGCACCATTGCTGTCAGCAAGAACTCCACCAGACCTCCCTATGAAAGGCTGAACCATGCCATCTACCTGGTACCCACCGATGGCACCGGCCGGCTGACAAATATCACCGAAGACAACCCTGCCAACGATTCCGACCCTGTATACAGCCCCGACGGTCGTTATATCCTCTATGGAGCTCAGTCGATCTACCATTTCTATGCCGACAAGGTTGTCATGATCAAATATGACACCCAAACCGGTGACCGCACCCGCCTGACCGACCACATCGATCTGAGCACCGAACAGTGGTTCTGGTCTGAGGATGGTGAATCCATTTATTTCATGGCAGCAGACCGGGCCATGAAGTCCATTTTCAGGATGCCGGCCGCGGCCGGAGCCGATCATGAGGAGATATTCCGCGGAGGAACCAATAACGGTGCTGCCCTGGCAGGAGATTTCCTGGTCTTCAACCATCATAACCTGAGTGCTCCCCCGGAAGTTTACCGCACTGACATGGCAGGCAATGCGCTGAAGCTTACCGGATTCAATGATGAACACGTGGAAAACACCCATTGGGGGGAAATTGAAAACGTGACGTACAAAGGTGCCAATGATGCGGACATTCAGATGTTCATCAATTACCCTCCGGATTATGACCCGAATAAGAAGTACCCCATGGTGGTAATGATACATGGCGGCCCCCACAGTATTTTTGGCGACTCCTTCCACTTCCGCTGGAACAGCCAGCTTTTTGCGGCTGAAGATTATATCGTGATCCTGCCAAACTTCCATGGCTCCACCAGCTTTGGACAGGAATTTGTCAAAAGCATCCATGGTAATCACAGTGAACTCCCCTTCCGCGATATCATGAAAGCTACGGATTACATGATCGACCGGGGCCTGGTGGATGAAGACCGCATTGCCGCCACCGGAGGTAGTTACGGCGGATATATGGTAAGCTGGATTGCGGGTCATACCGACCGTTTTGCCGCCCTGATCAACCACGCAGGGGTTTATGATCTGCACCTGCAGTTTGCCTCTGACTACTCAGCCAACAGAAAGTATCAGTATGGCGGTTCTCCCTGGGAGAATTTTGACCAGCTCAATTCCATCAATCCTTCTCAGTTTGCCCATAATTTCTCCAGTCCTATGCTGGTGATTCATGGCGAACTCGACTACCGGGTGCCGGTGGCTCACGGATTTATGGTGTACAATATTTACAAGAATATGGGGCTGGATGCCCGCCTGGTGTATTATCCTGATGAAAACCACTGGATACTGAATCCGCAGAACTCGCTGCATTGGTATGATGAGTTCTATGGATGGCTGGAACGCTATCTCAAATAGGATTTCGCCCCTGCAGACCGAAATTCGCGCTGCCACGGCCCTTACGGCCCGTGAATGCGCTCACGGAGCATCACCGGGTTTATCGCCCCTGCAGACCGAAATTCGCGCTGCCACGGCCCTTACGGCCCGTGAATGCGCTCGCGGAAGCATCACCGGGTTTATCACCCCTGCAGACCGAAATTCGCGCTGCCATGGCCCTTCGGCCCATGAATGCGCTCATTTTCGGTCTGCAGGGGTTTAATACGGGTTATGTTTCTGGTTTGCAGTATGGGTTATTGCATCGGGCGCAGTTGCTTATTTAGCCCAGATGCATGCATAGTTTTCCCGCAGACGGTACACCATATACACATTCATGGCCATCATCAGCACGCCCAGTGTGGGAAGGCCGACGATAAAGACGTCGTACATCAGGATGTTGGTGCTTACCGGCAGGATCAGCAGCCAGGCAAGGGGACGGCGGAAGTTCAGCAGCAGCATGAAGGCCACGGCGAGCTCAAGGAACTTGATGGCCGTCATGTATCCGGTGGTGCCGAGCAATGTCATGTACTGCAGGGCATCTCCTTCCAGCTCGGGCATGGGCAAAAAGCCGAGGAAATAGTTCAGGGCAAAAACCAGGTATATGATGGCGAACAGGTAGGTGATTATTGAGTTAATTGTTTTCATTTTACGATACATTTTGGATTTATGATTGTAATAAAATACAACAAGGTTTATCCCCGTGTGTTCATTTTGCTGGTTGAGGGTCAGAGATATGGTCAGGACAGCCTGTTCCGGTGAACCCTTTCGGGGCATTTCAGGGAATAATCATTCGTCGCTCTCCGGGAAACTTTTCCACCAAAAATTGAAAAAAACTTGTGGAATAAAAAAATTGATGTAAATTTGCACCCACAATCGCAGGGCGCTTAGCTCAGTTGGTTCAGAGCACCTGCCTTACAAGCAGGGGGTCACTAGTTCGAATCTAGTAGCGCCCACAACAAAATCAAGCAGTTACACGAATTCACGGTGTAGCTGCTTTT